>SSFX01000077.1:0-17447 GCA_008015635.1 Nitrosomonas oligotropha | reverse complement strand
TAAAGAAAGGATTGCTGTCACAGTGAATCTAAGGAACAGAGATAAAGTAAAACGGTTATAAAGTTTTGTAATCGTATATGGAGGGACCGGTCACTGATCGGTTTTAATTCTTAATCAAAGGAGATTGTTATGGCCGAAATCAACAGAAGAGAAACAGATGCGCAAGTTTTAAGATTATTCTTCATTTCAACAGCTGTTTTCCTCGTTATCGGGGCAATTATTTACGGCGTATTCTAGGCTGAAATACTCGCTAATGTCCTTTTGAGGTTTGAGTTTTACTAAAAGCTTATCCCATCACAGTAAGTGATAAATAGGGCAGAGTCAGTCAATTATTCCCAAAAAAATACCCATCTGACGGAGAATCCGGTAGATGGGTATTTTTTATTGCAGGCGATGAAATGAATGAGTATGTGTTGTAACGGCCTATGCGAGATCGCTATTTCGTGCCAGTTAAGTAATTGTAGATGTTGATTGTATAGACTTCCTCAGTTTCAATCTCATACTGTCAGGTTTTTACCCTTCGGAAGCTTGATGGTTCATTGCTCGAATGAAGTCCTGCTCATGCATGGGTAGATAGAAGAAATAACCCTGTATAAAATCGCAGCCATACTGTTTCAGCTCCGTCAGCTGTACTTCGGTTTCAACCCCCTCCACAATCAGCTTCAGTCCTAAAGAATGTCCCAATCCAATGATTGTGCGAATCAGCACTTGTTTTTCATGTCGGCTTTCTAAATCGTCAACGAACGACTTGCTGATTTTTAATAAGTTGATGGGTAACTGAATCAATTGCGATAACGAAGAGTATCCGGTGCCAAAATCATCAATGGCAATTTGTAAACCGAGATCTGCCAGCTGATGAAAGATTATTGAATTCGATTCAACATCCGGCATTAGCGCGGCTTCGGTTAACTCAACCACAATCCCGGCGGGATTGGCGCCTGTTTCTTGCAGGATAGCCGAAAAATTATCGAGTAATTGCTTATGGTTGAGCTGCCGGGCTGATAAATTGATGGATACGTAGGGTGCTTGATCCCCCCAACGCCGTTGCCAATCGGCCTGCGCTTTGCAACCTTCTCGAAAAACCCAGTCGCCGATGGAAAAAACCATTCCGGTCATTTCCGCAACCGGAATGAAGATTTCCGGCGATATGGATTTTCCATTCAAGTTCCAGCGCAGCAGTAATTCTGCGCCGACGATTTGCTCGGTATCCGGTGTAATGATCGGCTGGTAAACTGCCGTAAGCTCGTTGTGTTCGAGTGCTCGCCGCAATCCTTGGCCGATTGAATTTTTCTGATGCGCTTTTTTTTGTAACTGATCATTAAAGAATTGCCATCCACCCCGGCCTTTTTGTTTCATCTCGTACATAGCCGTATCCGCCGAGCGCATCATTTCGTCTGCTGAGTATTGCTGGCCATGGCCGATAATTATGCCGATACTTGCCGTTATCGACAGACTGGGATCCTGACAGGTGATGTTTTCCTTCAAAGCATCATTAATGCGCGTTGCTAAATTTGCAATTAATTCCGGTTTTTCAATTTGTTCGCATAATACGATGAATTCATCGCCGGATAGTCTGCCCACGGTGTCGTCAGGGCGGATTTGAGCCAACAGACGGTCAGCGATTATTTTTAATACCTCATCGCCGGTTATGTGACCGTAGGTATCATTGATCAGTTTGAAACCATCCAGATCAATAAACAGTAACGCGACATTCAGTTTGTTTCGCATGGAGCGTTGCAGCGCGTTATTCAGCCGTTCATGGATCAATTTGCGATTGGGTAACCCGGTCAGCGCATCATGTGTCGATTGCCGGATTAATTCCTGCACTTGGTGCTTACGCTGCGTGATATCGAGCATATTGACTACCAATATCCATTGGCCGCCGCTATGAAATTTGGCGATCCCTGCTTCAAGCTCGATCAACGCGCCATCCTTGCGATAGCCGATGGCTGAATCGCGTTGACCCATGCGGCGGTGTGTTTCGCCGCTGGTGACAAATTGTTTCAGTGCATCAACATGCCGTTCGCGATAACGTGGTGGTAACAGGAGATGTACCGGCATGCCGGCCAATTCTTCCGCGGTATAACAAAATAATTCGCAAGCACTGCGATTGGCCTCGAGAATGATGCCTTCTTCGTCGGTGACAATAATAATCAGATCGACTAAAGACAAAATCTTTTGTGCTGCGTCATTGATTATTTGTTTGTGCGTCATGGCCGTATTCGCCGTGACTGGATGGGGTGCCGGGAATGTTCCGGCGTAACTTGCTGGATACGTACAGAATTCTCAATATAGCTGCACATATTGTTTGCGCTCAATAGGCTTGATGAACGCACCGGTGCAATGGCGGCACCATCAATACTCGCCGCTCCGTTTATAGCGGGGGGCATTGAACCAAACCGTATTGGTTCGATAACTACTTTCATAAAATCCCGTTTTGTTATAGTTATTGGGATAAAGCAATAAGTATTTGGAATATGAAATAGAAGAAATGTCCTACAACAGCAGTAGGAATTTTACTATAATCCTAGTACTTATGAAAGATCTCTAATGGTTTACAGCAGGATGCGGATTGATTATTTTTAATCCACGACGTCAAATCCGGCATCAATGATAGTTTCTTTGAGTTGATTCAGACTGGTGTTTTCAGGATCGAATTGAATGATGGCTTGCGCGGGATCAAGTGTAACTTCCAGCTGAGCGATTCCCGGCACATTCCTGAGGACATTTTTGATGCTATTGACACAACCCATACAGGTCATGCCTTTTATTTTAATGGTAGCGGTTTGCATTACGGCGACTCCCTAACTATGATTTTATTTTTAATGATTGGCTTGCCAGCGTTTTAGTAACAATGAATTACTGACGACCGATACCGAACTCATGGCCATGGCGGCACCGGCGATGACCGGGTTGAGCATGCCCATTGCGGCTAAGGGGATGCCCAGAATATTGTAAACAAAAGCAAAGAACAAATTCTGGCGGATTTTCTTGAGCGTGGCACGCGATAAGGAAATGGCATCGGCAACGCTCATGAGGTCATTGCGTATCAAAGTGATATCGGCCGCTTCAATCGCGACATCGGAACCAGCGCCAATGGCGAAACTGACATCCGCGGCAGCCAAGGCCGGTGCATCGTTGATACCGTCACCGACCATCGCGGTAAACTGACCGCTGTTTTTCATTTTTAACACTTCAGCCGCTTTATCCTGTGGCAATACTTCGGCACGGTATTGTGTAATGCCGGTACGTTTGGCAATCGCTGCCGCGGTCATAGCGTTATCGCCGGTTAGCATGATTACTTCAATGCCCATGGATTGCAGTTGTTTGATTGCTTTGATGGATGTATCTCGCAGGCGGTCCGCAATGGCCAGGTAGCCGAGCAGCTGAGGTACATTGCCAGCCGTGGATGCCACACCGATTACGGTTTTTCCTTCTGCTTGCAACGCCGTGATTTGTTCCTCATCCACAGCGATATCGTGCTGTGTCAAAAATTTGGGCGAACCGAGCAGGTATTGAACGCCATTCATGCGAGCGGTGATACCGCTGCCGGCAATGGCCGAAAAATCTTCAATGGCGCGCAGCGATAACTGTTGTTTCTGTGCGCGATCCAGAACCGCCCGCGCCAGCGGGTGTTCGGATCCTTGTTCCAGGGAAGCGGCGATGTGCAGCAGTTCTTGTGCACTCAATGATCCCGCTGGAACAATATCGGTGATCTCCGGTTGCCCTTCGGTCAATGTGCCGGTTTTGTCGACAATCAGCGTTTGGATTTTCTCCGCGTGTTCCAAAGCAGCTGCATTTTTCACCAGTACCCCGGACTGCGCGCCGCGTCCGGTGCCGACCATAATGGCAGTCGGCGTGGCGAGTCCCAATGCGCACGGACAAGCGATCACCAACACAGCAACGGCGTTGATCAGTGCGGTGACGAATTCGTGCGTAAGCCACCAAGTGATTCCCAAAGTCAGGAGACTGATGATCACGACGACCGGAACGAAAATTCCCGAGATCGTATCCGCCATGCGTTGGATGGGCGCTTTTGAACCTTGCGCTTCTTCGACCAGATGGATAATCGCGGCCAGCTGCGTATGCGCGCCCACACTGGTGGCGCGGCATTTGAGCAAACCTTGCTGATTCAGCGTGGCGGCAAACACTTTGGTACCGGCTTGCTTGCTAACGGGCAGGCTTTCACCGGTCAGCATGGATTCGTTGACACTCGATGCGCCTTCAATGACGACGCCGTCGACCGGCAAATTTTCACCCGGGCGCACGATAAAAATATCGTTGACTTGCAGGCTGCTGGCGGGTACTTCGAGAATCTCGCCATTGCGTTCGATACGGGCTGTTTTGGGTTGCAGCCTGATCAAAGCTTCGATCGCCGCGGAAGTTTTTCCTTTGGCGCGCGCTTCCATCAATTTACCGAGCAACACGAGGGTGATGATGGCGGCGCTGGCTTCAAAATAAACATGCTGATCCAATGCAAATGCGGTGACTGCGGCACTGAAGAAATACGCCATGCTGGTGCCTAACGCTACCAGCACATCCATATTGGCGCCGCCGCCTCGCAGGGAATGCCATGCGCCGGTATAGAAACGGCGCCCGATCCAGAATTGCACCGGTGTAGCCAGTGCCCATTGCAGCCAGCGCGGCAGCATGTCCATGTCGTGACCGGTAAACATGGCGCCCATTTGCAGTACCAGTGGTAGTGTGAGCATTGCTGAAATCCAGAATAGCCGCAATTCGGCCTGGTAAGCGGCGCGCCGCCGCGCTTTTTCTTCAGCATGACCGGATTCGCTGATTTCAGTGGCGTTATAGCCGGCATTGATGACGGCTTCAATCAAATGATCGGTCGTTACTTCGCCCGGAATGAAACTGACCTTGGCGGTTTCGGTTGCGATATTGACGGTCGCCGTGACGCCGGGCAACTTGTTCAGCGCTTTTTCAATATGACCGGCACAAGCGGCGCAAGTCATTTTGTGCAGTTGCAGTTGCACGGTACGCGGTGCAATGTGAAAACCGGCTTTTTCGATGGCCTTAATCAGCGTTTCCGTGTTCACTTGATTTGCGTCGAAATTCACATGTGCTTTTTCATTGGCGAAATTGACGGCGGCTTCTACGCCTGGCAGCTTGTTCAGGTTTTTTTCGATACGCGCGGCACAGGCTGCGCATGTCATGCCTTCAACCGGTAGTTCAATGTGTTTGAGGGATGGGGAATTCACAAGTATTTTCCAATGGATGCCGGATGAGTACCGTTACTGGCGGTCAGGCATCAGTACGCCATCGACAAGTCTGACTCGATCGCCTTGATGGAAATTCGCTGCATCCGGGAGTGCGATGATAGCTTGTCTGCCATCGTTCATGGTGATGCCGACCTGATATTGATCGTGCGGCTGCGGTGTGTTTCCCGCATGAGCGCCATCCACGGCATCGGGATAGTTTGTGCCGGGCGGATACGGATTCTGGCGGATAACCTCCCGGGCAATAGTTCCGGCGACGATCCCGCCTGCAATGGCATTCAGACCAGGACCTTGTCCGATTCTGTTGATGGAATTGATAACGCCGCAGTTGATACACCCTGCTGTTGATGGTTGCCGGGGTATGACGCCGGCATCGGTGCTTTTGATACTAACGCTGTTGCGGGGTGCGCCAATGGCGGTGCCAATGCGATGAATGGTTCTGGGCGGCCGGTTGACATCTGGCGGTGTTTCCTGCGGTTGGGTGGCCAGATGTTGGGACTGCAACTGCGGATGATTTTGCTCCGGAGCGGTTGATTGTGCGAATGCAATAGCCGGAGCACAGACACCGAAAATGAGGGCTGATCCTATCAACCCTTTTATGGCATTCAAGACGGAACGGCTAGTCAACATCGCGAATCTCCTTGCAGTCAATTGCTGTAACGAATTTTTAGATCGGGATGAATGGCGTTGGTTTCATTATAGCGATTTCCGCCGGGTTTGATGGATTCCTCGTGAGGATCCGGTCAGTCGGTTTTTTCCGGCATATCTTTTTGTGCTGAAGCATCCTGCTTAGCAGGTGTTATATCCGTTGCATCTACTTGCTGCTGTTTTTTGATCATCAATGCGGCGATGAATATGCCGAGTTCGTACAGAAGGCATAAAGGCACAGCCAGCATAAACTGTGAAACCACGTCGGGCGGGGTGAAAATAGCGGCGATGATGAATGCGCCGACAATCACATACGGGCGGATTTCCTTCAGTTTCTCAATGGTGATGATGCCTGTTCTAACCAATATGATGACAAACACCGGTACTTCAAAAGTGACGCCGAAAGCGATAAACATCGATAAAACAAAACTCAGATATTTGCTGATATCGGTCATTACCGCGACACCTTCTGGCGCGAAATAGGTAATGAATTCAAACACCAGCGGCAATGCGGCGAAGTAAGCGAACGACATGCCGCAAAAGAACAACAAGCTGCTGCCGAAGACCAGCGGCAGGGCCAGGCGTTTTTCATGTGAATAAAGCCCGGGTGCGACGAAAGCCCAAATTTGATACAGCGTGTGCGGCAGTGTAATGACAAAAGCCATCATCATCGCAACTTGCATCGGCACAAAGAAGGGTGTCGCCACATCGGTGGCGATCATTTGCCCGCCTTGCGGCAGTTTTTCCAGCAGCGGTTGTGCCAGCAAGGTATACAGTTCACGCGCATAGAAGGCGCAGGGCAGGAATCCCAGCATGAGCACGGCCAGGATGCGGATCATCCGGACGCGCAATTCCACTAAATGCGACAGGAATGAGCCTTCAAGCATGGTGATCGCGGTAGTGCTGGTTATATTGAATCGGCATCGATAAACACCTTGTAGCCCGCGCTAAACGGCTACTTTCTTTCCTGACTGGAACCATGTTGTGCAGTTTCATCGTTGCCAGAGACCATTGCTTGCGGCTCTTGGCCGGGCTGTGGCGGCAACGAACCGGGGGATGGGCTGTCTTCGGGTTTTGCATCGGTCATCGTTGTTTTCAAGCGATCAACGCCTTCGTGTAACGAATCTTCAATCGATTGCACCGTTTCCTGCACCGAGGACTGCATTTTTTTCAGCTCCTCCATGCGCATTTCGTTATGAATATCGGTTCTGATGGCATACACGAAGTTGCGGCAGCGGCCATACAGGTGGCCTACTGTACGCGCCACGGCGGGCAGACGCTCGGGTCCAATGACGATCAGTGCCACGATCGAGATAACCAGCAACTCCATAAAACTGATATCAAACATGTTGTTGCGTAGACCGAATTCAAAGTGGTGAAACGATTGATGTAAGCATGACCGGATTCTCCTGCGGAAAGAAGCTTCCTAAGTCCTGGTGTGCGCTTTTTCCTTGATTTCAGCGTCTGCTGCCGCACTATGCGCCGCATTGGCTGTGCTGGCAGACGGTTGCGTGTTATTTTCCTTGAAGGTATTCGCGGCCGATTCCTTGCTTGCCGTCACTTCAATCACAGTTTCATTGGCTGGATTTGCGCGGGCTGAAGGAGTATCGGTTTCCGATTCTTTCATGCCTTCCTTGAATCCTTTCAACGCTCCGCCCAAATCGCTACCGAGGTTGCGCAGTTTTTTTGTGCCGAATACCAGTACAACAATAACCAGCACGATAATCCAATGCCAGATGCTAAATGTACCCATGACTTTCTCCTGTGAGATGGAACAGTGCTGGCCTAGCCGTGGTGAATCATCCCAGGCAGACGTTCCCGGCCGCCGATGATGTGGAAATGGATATGAAATACCTCTTGTCCGCCTGCCCGTCCGGTATTGATAATCGTGCGGAAACCATCTTCGCAGCCTTGCGCTTTCGCCAGTTTAGGCGCTAATAATAGCATTTTCCCCAGTAAATCCTGATGATTATCTTGCACGTCAGCGAGTGAATCGATGTGAAGCTTGGGGATCAACAAGAAATGCACTGGCGCGGCCGGATTGATATCGTGAAACGCGAGAATATCATCATCTTCGTACACTGCATTGGATGGGATTTCTTTGCGTGCGATTTTGCAGAATATGCAGTTATCCATGACTAATCCGATTTTCGAGAGGCTTTTTCTACAATGCCGGAAACGCCTTCGCGTCTTTCCAGTTCTCGCAACACATCATCCGGCGTCAGTCCGTGGTGCGCGAGCAATATCAGGCAATGAAACCATAAATCGGCGGTTTCATAAACCACCTGGTCGGTATCGCCATCTTTGGACGCCATCAACGTTTCGGCAGATTCTTCCGCGATTTTCTTGAGTATCTTGTCCTGTCCGCCATGCAACAGTTTGGCGACGTATGAGCTGTTCGCGTCGGCTGATTTGCGTGCTTCGATGGTTTCCGCCAGGCGGCGAAGAATAGTGATATCGGTCATTGGGTGTAAATCTCGTCCGGATCTTTGATAACGGGGGCTACGGTAACCCATTCAGTACCTTCCAATTTCTGGAAGAAACAGCTGTGACGACCGGTATGACAGGCAATTCCGCCCGTCTGTTCGATCATCAGGAGCAGTACGTCCTGGTCGCAATCCAAATAAATCTCTTTCACTTTTTGTGTGTGACCGGATTCTTCGCCCTTGTGCCACAGTTTCTTACGCGAGCGTGACCAGTACACGGCTTCACGTTTTTCTACGGTTAGTTTGAGTGCGTCGCGATTCATCCAGGCAACCATGAGAATTTTGCCGCTATCCGCTTCTTGGGCGATCACCGGTATCAATCCGTCTTCCGACCAGTTAATTTTGCTAAGCCAAGTATCAGGGGGCATACATTCAGCGATACTTCCGTTCAGTTATGATTTTTACCAATAATTCTAGCATTATAACCGCACTTCAATGCCATGCTGCGCCATATACTGCTTGGCCTGCTGCACAGTAAATTCACCATAGTGAAAGATACTGGCGGCCAATACAGCATCTGCATGTCCTTGCAGGATACCGTCGACCAGATGATCCAGATTGCCAACTCCGCCGCTGGCGATGACCGGGATATCGATCGCATCCGATATCGCGCGTGTCAAAGCAAGATCAAAACCATTTCGTGTGCCATCCCTGTCCATGCTGGTGAGTAAAATTTCACCGGCACCAAACGACTGCATTTTGATGGCCCACTCAATGGCATCGATACCGGTTGCTTTGCGTCCGCCATGGGTGAAAACTTCCCAGCGCGGCGTGGTGCCGGGTGGATTGACTTGTTTGGCATCGATTGCCACTACAATACATTGCGAACCGTAATGATCGGATGCGTCGGCGACCAGCTGCGGATTCAGAACGGCCGAGGTATTGATACTGACTTTGTCGGCACCGGCATTGAGCAAACGGCGGACATCCGCCACTTGGCGTACACCGCCGCCAACTGTTAACGGAATGAATACTTGTGTTGCTACAGCTTCAATGATGTGCAGAATCAGATCGCGGTTATCCGAACTGGCGGTGATGTCGAGAAAAGTGAGTTCGTCCGCGCCTTGCTCATCATAGCGGCGCGAGATTTCCACCGGATCTCCCGCGTCGCGCAGTTCAACGAAGTTTACACCTTTAACCACACGCCCGTTGGTTACGTCCAGGCATGGAATGATACGTTTAGCGAGGCTCATCGGATTTTAAAGCCGGTTGTGAAAATGAGAAGGAGATAATGTGTGCGATAGCGACTGTCAGTGGATCAGTATCAGGAGATGCCGTTATCTTTGCTGAGCTTGTCCGCTAATACCTGCGCTTCCTTGAAATTCAGCGAGCCTTCATAAATAGCGCGTCCGGTAATGGCGCCCATGATGCCTTCCGATTCGATTTCGCACAGTTTGTGGATATCATTGATGTTGGTGATACCACCGCTGGCAATGACCGGTATGGTGAGCTGTCTGGCCAGTTCAACGGTGGCATTGATGTTGATGCCGTTCAGCATGCCATCTCTGCCGATATCCGTGTAGATAACTGCCTCTACGCCATAGCTTTCAAATTTCTTCGCCAGATCGATAACGTCATGCCCGGTGATCTTGGACCAGCCGTCCACCGCTACTTTGCCTTCCTTGGCATCCAATCCGACCATGATCTGTCCTGGAAATGCATTGCAGGCATCTTGCAGGAATCCGGGAATTTTAATGGCTGCAGTACCGATAATGATGTACGTGATGCCGTCATCGAGATAACGTTCAATCGTATCGAGATCGCGAATGCCGCCACCTAATTGAATTGGAATCTGGTCGCCCAGGGCGTCGACAATTTCACGAATTGCAGTTTCATTTCTCGGTTTTCCGGCAAATGCGCCGTTTAAATCGACAAGATGCAATCTGCGCGCACCTTGATTCAACCAGTGCGTCGCCATTTCGCCTGGGTTTTCGGAAAATACCGTGGCATCTTCCATAACCCCTTGTTTGAGCCGGACACAATGTCCATCTTTAAGATCTATTGCAGGAATAATCAGCATAGCTTAATCAGAATTGATAGTTGATTACAGAGTCAGTTTACTACTTTTGGTTTTAGATGTGCGGTGTCCATTTGGCAAAGTTACTTAACAGGGTTAATCCTGCCAGTTGACTCTTTTCCGGATGGAACTGTACCGCGAAAATGTTATCTTTTGCAACGGCACAAGTAAATGGGAAAGGATAATGGCTTTGTGCCGCGATCAATGCCGTATCGGGTGTTGCGACATAATAGCTGTGCACGAAATAAAAACGCGCATCCGCCGCAATGCCTTCCCATAAAGGATGCTTGATTGCCTGGTAAACTTGATTCCAACCCATATGCGGCACTTTAAGTTTTTGCCCGTCCGCGTTTGTCATGGCCGAAGCGGGAAAACGCACGACTTTTCCGGGCAGAATGTTTAAGCCTTTGACATTTCCTTCCTCACTTTCCTCGAACAGCATTTGCAGACCTAGGCAGATGCCAAGAAAAGGTTTGTGCTTAGCGGCTTCGATGACGGCCTCGCGCAATCCGCGGGTTTCCAGCTCATCAATACAGTTACGCATGGCGCCTTGTCCAGGCACCACGACCCGATTGGCTTTGCGAACGATGTCAGGGTCGCTGGTGACCGTTGTTGAGACCGTTGGTGCCACATGTTCAAGCGCTTTATGGACGGAACGTAAGTTTCCCATTCCATAATCAACAATTGCGATATCAGTCATACCGTGATGTATAGAGGCAAAGTGACTTACAAAGTACCTTTGGTGGATGGAATAATCCCGGCTGCTGCGGGATCGTGCTCGATCGCCATGCGCAAGGCACGCCCGAATGCTTTAAAGACAGTTTCGGCCTGGTGATGGGCATTTCTGCCGGATAAATTGTCGATATGCAGCGTCATCAAAGCGTGATTCGTAAGGCCCTGGAAGAATTCATGAAACAGATCGACATCAAAATCACCGATGCGCGCGCGCGTGAAAGCGACATTGAAGACCAAACCCGGGCGCCCGGATAAGTCGATGACCACGCGCGATAGTGCTTCGTCCAATGGCACGTAAGCATGACCATAGCGGCGTAATCCTTTTTTATCGCCCACCGCTTTGGCAAATGCCTGACCTAAAGTGATGCCGATATCTTCGACGGTATGATGGGCATCGATATGTAAGTCACCTTTTGCGGCAATGGCAAGATCGATCATGCCATGACGCGCGATCTGATCGAGCATATGGTCGAGAAACGGCACACCGGTTTCGAGTGTGGATTTGCCGGTTCCGTCCAGATTCAGATTGACACTGATCTGGGTTTCCAGCGTATTTCGTATGACTTGTGCCCGGCGCATAGATGATTAATCTTGGATGAATGCAAGGAAATTTGAAAGAATTCTAAACTGTTTCACTCAGAATGGTACGTAATGCCGCACAAAATTGTGAATTCTCATCGGGGGTACCCACGGTCACACGCAAACAATTCTCTAATAATGGATGACTACCATCCAGGTTTTTGATCAGTATATTATGTTGTTTGAGCGCCTGAAAAATCTGGCTGGCTGCATTGACACGAAACAAAATAAAGTTAGCATCGGACGGATATACTTCAACACCGCGCATTGTACCAAGAAATGTGTTCATTTTCGTGCGTTCCGATTTGATGGCTTCGGCTTGCTGCGATAATACCGTAGTGTGATGCAATACTTTTTCGGCGATCAATTGCGTCATTATGCCAATATTATAAGGCAGACGCACCTTTTCCAGCTGTTTCAGCCATGCGGACCGGCCAATCAGAAGCCCAAGCCGCAAACCGGCCAATCCTGATTTGGATAACGTGCGCATTAACAGCAAGTTCGGATATTGGCTGAGTTTATCGATAAAACTCGCGTCCGCAAAAGCATGGTAAGCCTCATCGACGACGACAATGCCCGAAGTGGCTTGCAGGATGCTTTCAATCGCTGCGGGATCGAATAAGTTGCCTGTCGGGTTATTCGGGTAAGCCAGGAAAATCACTGCCGGCCGATGTTGAGCAATCGCCGCTAACATGACATCCAGATCCAGGGAGAAATCTTTCCGTAGTGGTACTCCGGCATACTTAATATTTGCAAATGTTGCGATCATCCGGAACATCACAAATGCCGGTTCAGCGCTCATCAGCACAGCACCGGGCTTGGCGACTGCCATTGCGATGATCTGAATAATTTCATCCGATCCGTTACCCAGTAGGATATCCATGTCATCGGCAATGCCCAGAGCCTGGCGTAACGTTGTTTTAAGCGTGGCAGCGCTGGCATCGGGATAACGATTGACAGGCGCATTCAGCGTCAGTTGAGCGATTTCATCACGGAGCGCAGACGGTAGCGGATAGGGATTTTCCATCGCATCCAGCTTGATCATGCCGGTTGCCGGAGGCACATGATAAGCGGATAACGCGAGAATTTCCGGACGGATAATGTCTTCTGGGCTATAAAAATTAGGCATAGGCGCCTATTTTAACTCAATACAGGGTTTATAGTTCAACTTGTCGCCGGGCATTTATCCACCGGCATTCAGCAGTGGTGAGTGACAATGCTTTTTTATGCCGCCAAATCTTGCGCCAATGTATGAAACTCGTTTTGACAGCCGCGAATTTTTTCTTGTACTGCTTTAGCCTGTATGGCATCAATTCCCAAGCATTCCATCAGTGAAAGTGTATCGATATACGGGCAGCCGTCAGCCTGAGCTTGGTCTTGCCGCATGCGGTTAGCGATGGCGAGTAGTTTGACATAGGATGCATGTTTGCCCGAGTAATCCGGAAAATTTTGCTCGGCAACCGCAACGGCTATTTCTTCCGGCAAATCCCATGCTTTGATCAGATACATGCCGATCGTATCGTGGGTGATGCCAAAAACTTGCTGCTGCAATGTGCGCGCCTCTTGTTCCGGGTAGCGGGTAACCAAATCATTCAGATAAGCAAATTCTTTGGGATACAGGTGTCCGAACAATAAATATCCAAAATTGTGAAATAACCCGCTCAGATAAATAAGTTCGCAATTGACGAGATGCTTTTCCGTCATGATCTGGCAAAGTTCGCGGCATAAGGCGGCGCATTCCAAGGTTTGATGCCAAATGCGGATACGGCCCAGTGTGCCGTGATTCGGTAGCTTGAGACAACCGGATGAGACGATGCCCATGGCTAAATTGAGTGCGGTGTTAAAGCCGAGTACCAGCGATACGGCATGATGAACCGAATTGATCCGGCTGCCGTAGCCGAAAATGGACATACGGGCATATTTCATAATAAAAGCTGCCAGATTGGGATCTTTCTCAATGATTCCCGTCAGCTGCTCCAGATTGGCTTCCGGATTGTTGCGTAACTTGAATAGTTCACGCGCAGTCTCCGGTAGCGGAGGAATTTGCCCGGCTTGCTGCAGGATACTGCGGAAGTTTTGGCTGAATTCCAGTTTGTTAATAATCAACATTGACTCGGTCTCAAAATTTTAGTTGGCACTATCAGTAACTGCTAAGTTCTTATTATGTAATTGATATTTAGGATAATCTAAAGAATGAAATGCTGATTGCAATGACATTGAGGAAAATTTGCCCGTTAGGTGAATCGGCAGGTTTCTTGTCTTCTTTACCGGAATCGCATTGTTATAATAGGCGGCTCATGTCGCCAGAATTAAATCCGCTCAGCGGCGCAGAAAAGTTTTTTCCAAAAGCGATCACTTTAAATAGCTCTCCCATTTCAGCCGGACTGACCAGTTTTTGTAATTGATTCGATTGCGGCAAGTAATGGCTGGTATCTTCCGCGGATGTTTGCGCGAGAATTTCAGTGATGCCGCAATTGAGCAGAAAATAGGCTTGTGTTGTGTAGCCCAGAAGCGCTAGTCCGCCACTTTGTCCGGCTTGGGTGATGGCGCTGAAATCGACATGACTGGTAATATCTTGCAATCCGGGCAGATAAAACGGGTCGTCATGCGCATGATGGCGGTAATGGCACATCAGCGTACCCTGGCTGCGTTGCGGGTGATAATATTCGCTGCGGCCAAAGCCATAATCGATGAGCAATATGACCCCTTGTTGCAGCGTGCTCGCCAGGCTGCGCATGAAATGAACGGCGGCAAGATTGATTTCGCTGACGTAATCGAGAGGGTAATTACTCGGATTAATTTCGGATGTCAGCTGATTGGCTATGGTATGCAGTTCCGCATCTTCAATGGGACGATCCTGCCATGCGAATTGATTGTCTTGCCAAGTCACGCCGCGTTCCAGCACGGTATCATCATGCCATCTGACGACATGAACCGGCATTGCATCCAATACTTCATTGGCGAGCACGACGCCGGTAAATTGACCGGGTAACTGCTCCAGCCATTCGATTCGATCCGCAAGATGGGGTATTTCTTGCATAAGGCGTGATTGCTGCCGTTCACGCAGATCGGCGCTGACTTCAAGAATAAAATATTTCTCTGGCAACGCAGCGCATTTTTCCAGTTCCAGCAAAATATCCCGCGCCAGCTTGCCCGAACCGGCACCAAATTCGAGAATATTAAACTGAGCGAGGTGCTGTGAAATTTGCCATAGCTGTTGCGCCAGTGTGCGGCCAAATAGCGGAGAGATTTCCGGGGCGGTGACGAAGTCTCCTGCACTGCCCAGTTTGGTTGCGCCGCTGCTGTAATAACCCATTCCAGGTGCATACAATGCAAGATTCATATAATCTTCAAAAGAGATCCAGTTATTGGCTGCAAGAATCTTTTTCCGGATCATCGCTTGTACCGATCGGCTATGTGCTAAAGCAATTTCACTGGGAGGTAGCATGTTTATGATCAATGATATAGGAAATAAAGTTAGAGTGGATTGTAAAGTTTATTCGTAAAATGGGCCATAGTGTATCAGTTCTTTGAAGGAGACGTACGTGCAAGGAAATGTGATTTTGGTGACTGGTGGTGCAAAGCGGGTAGGGGCGGCTATTTGCCGCCGGCTGCATGCGCAAGGCGCGCGGCTGGTTGTGCATTACCGCTCTTCATTCGAGGAAGCTAAAGCGCTGCACGACGAATTGAATCAAGAACGCTCTGATTCCGTGGCTCTGGTAAAGGCGGATTTGCTCGATACGGAATTATTGCCGGATTTGGTGGAAAAAGCAGTCAACCGTTTTGGCCAATTGGATGTGTTGATTAACAACGCTTCGAGTTTTTTCCCGACCCTGCTGCAACAGTGTACGCTGAACGATTGGCGCGATCTGGTCGGCAGCAATCTCCAAGCGCCGCTTTTTCTGGCTCAAGCGGCCGCACCCTATCTAAAGGAGCGGCACGGCTGCATCGTCAATATCGTCGACATTCATACCGAGCGGCCATTAAAGAACTATGTGATCTACAACGCCGCCAAGGGTGGATTGTTATCGCTGACCAAATCGCTGGCGGTGGAACTGGCGCCCGAAGTGCGCGTCAATGGTGTTTCTCCAGGCCCCATTCTGTGGCCGGAAGACGGCGAATGGGCTAATGAAGCGGAACGGAATCAAATTGTTGCCAGCACCTTACTTAAACGTTGCGGTGAACCGGATGATATCGCCAAAACCGTACAGTTCTTAATTGCCGATGCGCCTTATATCACCGGGCAGATCATTGCGGTGGATGGCGGGCGGAGTATTCATTTATGAAGGGTGTTCATTCAGGTTGAATGGTTATTCGCCAAACGCATCCTTAATCCACTCGATTTCCTGTCCACTGATGCCCGATAACAGCAACGCATCAAACCGGCAGGGCGGTTCGCTATTGAGCTGGGATAGATAATGCCGGGCGGTGCTTAGCAGTTTGGCTTGTTTCGCCGGTGTGATGCTGACGGCGGCACCGCCGAATGATTCGTTTGCACGCATGCGGACTTCGACAAAAACCAGGGTTGCGCCGTCGCGCATAATCAAATCGATTTCACCGAAACGGCAACGGTAGTTCTGTGCCACGAGCACGAGGTTTTGCCGCTGCAGGTACGCTAGCGCTATTTGTTCGGCGTCACTGCCCTTCATCTTCGGGGGGATTCTGGGGTGTTTCCGGCGTATTCGATGGTATTGTGATCAATCGCACTTTACCATTATCGAATTGCGCCGCTACGGGCTCGCGCGTGAATAGGTTGGGTGGCGCGAAGCGGATATTGCCGGTGACACCATCCAAAGTAATTTCTTTGGCGAATTGCTGTTGCAGCAGATTGGTCATCAAACGGAAAGCATCGATACCCAGTGCGTAGAGACGTTCCATCTCGGTGCTCCTGGTTTTGCCGGTGTGACGATACGCCATGACGGCAGGGTGATCGGGTTGCAGTAACCACGGCATATCGAGAAACTGAATGCCATTCAAATCGCTAGCGAGCAGGAAGTTATCGGTTCCGGTAAAAATCTGTGAGGTGGCATACACCGGCGCTTCCGGATCGAGATAAGCGCGCAGGATGCGTGACTTGGCGGCATCCAGGGCCAGAAAAGCCAGCCGGTCAGTACCGGTTGTCAATTCGCGCAGTTGTTGCAATATCAACGGATTCTCGCTATAGCGCACCGATTCGAGGGTTTTTCCATATTCATCCTGCCAGCGCTGTTTAAAGGCATTTTGCAGGCGTTTCGATAGAGCACTGTCGTCGCCGATAATAACGGCATGGCTTCTACCGCTTGCGAGCGCCAATTTTGCGATTTGAGCGGCTTCGGTATCCGTTTGCAAACCGAATAGATATAGTTTGGCAGGCAGGGTCTGATGGTTATCGGCCGTGTTGAGTGTCAGTGTCGGTACTGCTAGTGTTTGATTGGAAGCGATGGCGGATACACCGTCGCGCGTCAACGGTCCGACCACGAAGGTCGCGCCGGAAGTCACGGCGTGATAATAGTTCATCACGATATCGAGCGGATCGTCACTGGTCGGGTACAGACGGATTGTCAGCGGCAACGATTGTCCGCGCTGCGCGGCAGCTTCAAATCCTTCTTTGACCACATTTGCCGCTTCTGCAAACGCCGTGGATTCAAGCGGAAGCAACAGTGCAATATGTGCAACGATCAACGGCCCGGGTACAATTTCCGGCTGTGAGGATTCTTCCACGCCGGTGGCCATGGCTGGCGGGTTGCCGTATAGTGCCAGGAGTAATAC
>SSFX01000053.1:0-27384 GCA_008015635.1 Nitrosomonas oligotropha | reverse complement strand
TACTGACCGATTCGTAATACAGCAGATTATCGATACCGGGTAACTGCACTTCGATCGGGCGGGCCACCGCTTCGGCAACGACTTCCGCGCTGGCGCCGGGATAATCCGCGTCGATCTGCACCATCGGCGGTGTGATTTGCGGAAATTGCGCAACCGGTAATTTCTGCAATGCCACCAAACCTAGCACGACGATGATGATCGACAATACCGATGCGAAAATAGGCCGGTCGATGAAAAAATGTGACTTCATGGCGAGACCTGCTGAGCCGGTTGATCGGATGTCTGAATGGCGGCGCTTTCCTGCGATTGTTGCTGCTGTTCAATCGCGTGCACTTTTACCCCTGGCAGGATGCGGAAAAATCCTTCCACCACAACGCGTTCCCCCGGCTGCAAACCGCTCTCGATCAACCAATCCTTGCCGCGCCAAGCGCTGGCTTGTACCGGACGCAGTTGCGCGGTTTCCTCGGCGTCGATCACATACACGAATGAACCGTTGGGACCTTGCTGAACCGCGCGTTGCGGAATCAGCATGGCGTTATTGCGGATATAACCCTTGATACGGACTCTGACGAACTGACCGGGATAAAAATAGGAATCTCCCGGCGCCATGCCGCCTTCCGGATTGGGAAATTTGAAACGTCCCTGCAACGATCCGCTTTGCGGCCGTATCGTGACATCGGCGAAATCCAGTATGCCTTCGTGCGGATACACGCTGCCATCGGAAAACGTCATGACGCCGCGTAGCTGGAAAATGTCGGGCCGTTCCACCTTATGCGCAGCCAATTCGCGGCGGCGGCGCAGCAAATAGCTTTCCGGTACATTGACGTTGACATACATCGGATCGAGCTGATCGATCGTGGCGAGTAGCGATTCTTGTGCGGAAACCAACCGTCCTTCGTAAAACTGGCTGCGGCCGATACGGCCGTTGACCGGCGCGGTGATCAGTGTGTTATCGAGATCGAATTTTGCTTTGATCAGATCGTTTTGCGCGGCTTCCAGCGTTGCGCGGGCTGCCAGCATTCCGGCCTCGGCGTCATCGACGTCTTTCTTGCTGACGGCTTGCTTTTCCAGCAACGGTTTGACACGCGCCAGATCTTGCTTGGCTTGGGTCAGGCGTGCTTGGGATTGCGCAACTTTCGCTTTGTTGCTGAGGTAAATGGCCTTAAAGGGCACCGGATCGATCAGGTATAGCTTGTCGCCTTGTTTAACGTTCCGCCCTTCGGTGAAATGAATTTTTTTGATAATACCGCTGACTTGCGGACGAATCTCAACCGGCCGGAAAGCCTCGGTCTGTCCGATGAATTCCGGCTGATCGTCAACCGTTTGCGGCGCTATGGTAATGACCTCGACCTGCGGTGGCGGTGGCGCCGGATTTTCCGGCGGCTGGCCCGAACAGGCTGTTAACAGCACGAGCAACAAAACCGTCAAACAATATGCCGTGGTGGAACTGCTTCGAGCTTCACGGGTATTAATCCATTGAAATATTTTCTGCATAGCGTCGACTCTGGGTTATTTTGATTATTTAATGGAGAAGCAGGTCAGGCAAAATGTACTTAAACTGCTGCCAGACTTTTAAAATTTTATGTGTCAACTGGCGCGCACGATAAGTTTCAGCTGTTTACGGGCTCGCCTGCTACAAACCGGTGCTTACAGCAACACCCATCCGCCACCCAACGCTTTGTAAAGCTGCACGATCGATACCAAATGCAGGCGGTGGGTCGCCATCAGCGCGAATTCCGCGTCGAACAAGTTGCGTTTGGCCAGCAGCACGTCGACATAACTAGTAATGCCGCCGTGGTAACGTAGATCGGCTACCTGTAATGCGGAGCGCAGCGCGTCCACTTGCTCTTGCTGCGCCTTGCGCTGATCGATGGCGGTGCGTACCGCCACCAGGGCATCTTCAACTTCCTTGAATGCCACCAGAATGGTCTGCTCGTATTGTGCCAACGCCTGCCGCGCTTGCGCTTCCGCTGCGCGCTGTTCAAACCCCAGGCTTTGCGCGTTTAACAACGGTACGGCCAGACCAAGCCCGCCCGCGCCGAATTCACTGCCGGAAAGTAGCAGATTGGAGATCGCCGGACTGGCCACGCCAAGAAAGCCGGTAATCGAAATCTTGGGAAAGCGCGCTGCTTTAGCCACGCCGATTTTTGCCGTCGCCGCCGCCTGCATATGCTCGGAACGTACAATGTCGGGACGCCGTTGCAGCAATTCCGATGGTAACCCGGCGGGTACTTCCGGCGGCATGACTTGCTCGATCAAGGTATGGCCGCGCGCCACCGGCGCCGGATTTTTTCCCAGCAGCACGCTGAGTTCGTTCTCTTTTTGCCGCATTTGCCGCTCCAGATCGGCAATGCGAGCGGCTGCATTGGCGCGTTCGGCCTGGAATTGATCGAAATCAAGGCGGGGAATGATGCCGCCGAGCAACTGCGCCTTCGCAATGGCGACCGACTCTTCCCAGGAATTCAATGCTCGCTGGGCGATCTCACGCTGCATGTCGAGTTGCAGCAGATCGAAGTAAGATTGCGCTACCGCGCTGACCAGCGTCAGAATCACGGCGTGCCGGTTTTCCGCCTGTGCCAGCAGATCGGCGCGCGCTGCCTCGTTGGAGCGGCGGATTTTGCCCCAGATATCCAATTCCCAATTCAGCGTGGTTTGGCCGTAATAGTTGAACGGCGTGGCAAAGCCCGGACGCAGAAACCCGCCGAGCGTGCCGAAAGCCGGCGCATTGGCATCGGCGCCGATGTTCGGAATAAATCCCATACGCGTGGTATATAAACGCGCCTCAAACTCTTCAACAGTAGCCACCGCTTGCTTGAGATTTTTGTTTTCCTGCAAAGCCTGCCGGATCAGCTGCTGCAACGTTTCATCCTGCAACAACTCCCACCAGCGCAAATTGGCAACTGATTCACCCTCCATCGGCGCCATGCGGAATTTCTCCGCGACATCGACCTGCGGACGAATATAATCCGGCCCCATCGCGCAGGCGGTGAGTAGCAGGAAGGGTAAGATTGATAGGTTGCGAAGCCAGCGTTGCATATGTTTTATTTGGTGATTGAAGATTGCAATTTAAGTATTGCTAAAATTGATCATTGACTGATTATAGACTATAGACAACATCTGGACATGTTGATTGCATAGACTACCCGTTAAGCATGAAATGCGGCTATCATTAATAGTAGTAGCATCGCGGAAATCAATAAGAAGGCAGTTATCGCCATGGACAAAAAAGAATTAATAGCAGAAGCAGTGAAATTACCCCCAGCCGAGCGCTTTGCAGTGATCGATGAACTTCTGCATAGCCTCGATCGTATTGATTCCGAGCTGGATCGTATTTGGATCGAAGAAGCCGAGCGTCGTCTACAAGCTTATCGCGAAAGCAAAGTTAAAGGTATTCCGGCCAGTGATGTCATCGGTGAATTCTGATGCATGTCGAGTTCTCACTCGAAGCCAAGGCGGAATTTGAAGACGGTGAACGTTACTACGAATGCCAAGTGCAAGGATTGGGCGCTCAATTCTGCATTGTGCACCGGATTATTGAATCAACCGTAGCAAATGACAATTAGCTGCCTTGATTGGATGCTGCAATAAAATTGCTTCAAGCCCCCTTGCGGATGCTTTCATCGAATGTGTTATATAATAAGCAAATGAAAATAGCACACTGTTTTTGTTTATTAATTTTACCTTTGACGCATTATATTGCGTCATTTCGAACGTCTAATTCTAGTTATGCCCTACGCAACTTCATGACCTCGCATGGAGGGTCGGCATGATCGAAATTAAGGACTTGGTTGGCCTCAGCAAACCATTAACGCGTCTGATCGAAGTAATCTCAGCTGGCATCGGCGCGGTGTCACGGCCATATCTCGCAAAGAAAGACTCAGAAGCTAAAGCACATGAAATTCGCGTCATATCCGCAGCCCTTAAAGAGGTTGCAGAACAACATCGTCTTCCGGTTATTTACAAGGAAGGCGTAATTGAGGTTTGGCAGAAGCCAGAAGATCGAACGTTGGCTTTAGATGCCCTGCCCCCCGAAGAGCGAACTGCACTGCGCCTTGATTATCAGGAACGGAAGCGACAACAGAATATTGAAGGCATTACGTCTGTAGCTGCTGCCGAACTTTCACAGATTGACGACATCTCTGGCGAAAAACCTGACGAGGATTGGATCACTCGATTCTTCAGTTCAGCGCAAGACATATCCTCTGAGCAGATGCAAGACCTTTGGGGCCGGGTTCTTGCTGGAGAAATCAAGAAGCCAGGAAGTTATTCGTTAAAGACACTCGAATTCATGAGGAACGTAACAAAATCAGATGCTGCTGCGTTAGAACATGTGGGCAAGATTTCGCTCCAGTATGGGGCCACAACGTTCATTGCAACTCATGACCAGAATTGGCTTCAAGAACATTTGAAAATCTATCCTGGGCATCACTTTTCCGTAAGCGAAATGGGAGCGATGTACCCGACAGATCTGAACCTGAGACTATTCCGTGAAGACTCGACTCAGGAAGAAGTGTTTGTCGCGGGCGATCTAATGTTGTTAGTCAGTCGGGGAGAGAACAAGAGTGAGATTCAACTTCCGGTGTGGAAGTTCACGATGGTAGGACGTGAACTACTAGCGCTTATTCCAAAGGCAAACGACGAGACATATCTGGAATCGCTCGGATTGTTTTTCGTTGAAAAGAAAGCTAACGCCCGCATCGCGCGAGTTATCGAAAAGCTTCCAGACGGTCGAATTCGTTACAACGACATTCGCACCATTGATAAACCATCAACGCTGGATGATGCTAAGACCGAGGCATAACCCGGCACTGCGCAAAAAGCCGCGCAGGCCGCTCACTGCTACGTTAGGCCTCGCAATCAAGAGCCCCGCGGCTTCACACAAAGAAGGAGATTCCGACTTGAAAGAGGACGAGTTCCACCTGGCATGGCCAGACGAGATTAAAGTAAATGTGACAATCACTTGGACCAAGCCAGCACCACACGACTTATTGTTCTCCGGCGGCCTTGACGAAGACGACACCGCCTACTTCTACTCAATCGTCGGACGCGTTGATCGCGAGTGGTGGCCCTTCTATATCGGAATGACGCACGCGCAGAGCGCCGCGAAACGCAATCAGCAGGTTGATCATCAGGAACGGCTGAAGCTACTAAAGAAGAAAAATAAGGGGCAAGACTTCAGTATCACGCTTGGCACCCCAACATTTCCCAAAGGCACGAGAGTTACTTCTAGTTTGATCGGCAAGATTGAGGGCTTGTTGATCTACAGCAACTGGAATGATCTGATGGTGAACAAGAAGAAGACTCAAGGGTTTAGCAGTAATCAATCAATCTACATTAGCAACACCGGATGGGCGGAGCATCTTGAGAAAGAAGTCGCATACGGTGTGTTCTATCGCGAGGCCTAACCCCTCGCTCAAGCCTCCGCGGGCAGCTTAGCTCGAACGTTAGCGCCCAAGGAGGAAGGCATGACAGCACACGACAAGAAACGCTATTACATCCATGGCGATCGCTACGAGCTCGATCGCTATTACTGTGCTGAATGCGATGTGTTCTTTGACGAATCGCATTTCTCGCATCCCCATCGCGAGAATCACTATGTGCGCTATGCGGCGGCTAAAGGTATTAAGAAGCTCATGAAGGGTAGTGAAGAATACTTCCGCCCTGAATCGTCGGCATCTTTCTATCTATGAAGTGATATCCGAGCCGAGTCCTCCCGAGGCCATTATCTCAGTCCAAGAGATAAACCAGTTGAGTTGAGGTCGCCTCGGTTTTTATGAATTTAGTGGTGTCAGTGCAATATCCCTCGTTTAATCCTTGCACTTTTCTATACATGCGTTGCGTATGGGAAGCTGCCACATTCTCAGATCCCGGTTGCTTTAGATATTCCCTTGTGGTTAGGCAATGCAGTGGCTCTATGTCACCCAAATTAGATACAACGACTAACTCTCATTCAATCGACTTGTCTTCGGCAAGCCGGTTACGATGTGGTTGGAATTAATGCTTGTGACTGACCATAGGGGATAGCAGTCGAGAAGCGAGAAGACCGCACATGAGTCGCTATTTTATTAAAGATTCCGGCAAATGCCGCCAAAAATCCATGCGCTGGTGCAAAATACGCACGATCAAAAGATGCGATTCTTTGGGGATATAAAACGCGACATGGGATTGATACTCGAATCGTTTCAGGATTGAGTGCGAACTCGGTAGCATTGCGGCCTAATTTGAGTGTTTTCGGCCAGAATTTCAAAGCAATGATTGAGTCCATCGCGATAAAATCTGGCTTGTTCGATGCCGAAAGTCTGAATGGTGAAATCGGCAATATCCAACAGATCGATAGCTGCCCGATTGGTTAACAAGAATTTAGCCACGCTTATTTTTAGAGCGCTGCTCGGCTTCCTCCCAAATCTCGCCTACTGTCTTATTACTTACACCGCTTGCCAATCCTTCCTGAATGGCTTGTTTTAATGCCAGAAATTGCGTATTTTGTTCCTGATCGCGGCGCACGAGATCGCGGATATATTCGCTGTCATTGGTAAATCCGCCAGCGGCAATTTGTGTTTTGATCCATTGATCTTGCTTGTCCGTTAACGTAATCGTTTTTCGTATGGTTGCCATGCTGATATTCGGATATTAAGTGAGTTAATCATACTATTGATGCATTATTGCATAGTAGCACTATCTCGAAAATACTTGTTATCTTATGGGGCGGAGGAAATTAGCTTGCTCTTGAACTTCTACTCCACCTATAATTGCCCGCCAAAATTTCACCTTTTTAGCTTACAATGCAGGCAAGGTTTCACGTGAAACCAATCGATTAAATTCTTCTTGTGCTGTCTGAATTATCAATCATCTAACACTATGAGTAATCACATGGATTTTGACATTATTGTGGTCGGTGGCGGGCATGCCGGAACCGAAGCTGCGCTGGCGGCGGCGCGCATGGGTTGCAAGACGTTGTTGCTGACGCATAATATCGAAACCATCGGGCAGATGTCGTGCAATCCGTCGATCGGCGGCATCGGCAAAAGTCATCTGGTGAAGGAGATCGATGCACTCGGTGGTGCGATGGGATTGGCGGCGGATGAGGCGGGGATTCAGTTTCGTGTGTTGAATTCGAGCAAAGGTCCGGCGGTTAGGGCGACGCGTGCGCAAGCTGATCGTGTGTTGTATAAGCAAGCGATCCGCAGCCGTGTGGAGAATCAGCCGAATTTGCAGGTCATGCAGCAAGCGGTCGACGATTTGATTATCGAGCAGGATCGCGTGGTCGGTGTGATCACGCAGTTGCAGCTCAAGATACGCGCGCGCGCGGTGATTTTGACGGTCGGCACGTTCCTGGCTGGACTGGCGCATATCGGCAAAACCCATTTCAAAGCGGGCCGGGCGGGCGATCCGCCATCGATCACGTTAGCGCAACGCTTGCGCGAAATGGAATTTCCGGCAGGGAGGCTGAAAACCGGCACGCCGCCGCGCATCGACGGGCGCAGCATGGATTATGCCAAACTGCTGGAGCAACCCGGTGATCAACCGGCGCCGTCATTTTCGCTGATCGATACCGGCATCCGGCACCCGCACCAGATTTCGTGCTGGATTACGCATACCAATAGCGATACGCACAATATCATCCGCGACGGCTTGGTCGATTCGCCGCTGTTTACTGGAAAAATCGAAGGCGTCGGGCCGCGTTACTGTCCTTCTATTGAAGATAAGGTGGTGCGTTTTTCCGCGCGCGAATCGCATCAGATTTTTCTTGAACCGGAAGGTTTGGGCACGCATGAAATCTACCCGAACGGCATTTCAACCAGCCTGTCGTTTGACGTGCAGGTTAAGCTGATTCATTCGATTGCCGGTCTGGAAAATGCACATATCACGCGGCCCGGCTATGCCATCGAATACGATTATTTCGATCCGCGCAATTTGAAACGCTCGCTCGAAACCAAAACCATCGGGAATTTGTTCTTCGCCGGGCAAATCAACGGTACGACCGGTTATGAAGAAGCCGCCGCGCAAGGGTTGCTGGCGGGCGTTAATGCCGCGTTGAAAGTTCAAGAGAAGGAGGCATGGTTGCCACAACGCCACGAGGCGTATCTGGGCGTGCTGGTCGACGATTTGGTGACTTCCGGCGTGACCGAGCCGTACCGGATGTTCACCAGCCGCGCGGAATACCGTTTGCAATTGCGCGAAGACAACGCCGATTTGCGCTTGACCGAAACCGGGCGGAAGCTGGGGTTGATCGACGATCAGCGTTGGGAAGCGTTTTCTAATAAACAGGAAGCGATCGAGAAAGAACAACAGCGGCTTGATTCGATTCGCGTGTTGCCTGGCACGTTGCCGGAACAGGATGCCGTTCGTGTGCTCGGCAAAGGGATTGAGCGCGAGTACACGTTGACCGAATTGCTGAAGCGCCCCGATGTGACGTATGAGACATTGATGACATTGCCCGGCGCGGGCGAGCCGGTTGCGAGTGTGCAAGTTGCCGAGCAGGTTGAAATCCAGGCCAAATATCATGGTTATATCCAGCGCCAGCAGGAAGAAGTGTCGCGCCAGGCGCAATATGAAAATACCTTGCTGCCGAAGGAAATCGACTATGGCGTGGTCAAGGGATTATCCAACGAAGTGCAGCAGAAACTGAATCAACACAAACCCGAAACCATCGGCCAGGCATCGCGCATTTCCGGCGTCACACCGGCGGCGATTTCGCTATTGCTGGTGCATTTGAAACGCGGCTTTGCAGTCAATGACAAAAAACAAAGTGCATGACCTTGCTGCCGCAGATTACGCACGGCTTGCAAGCGCTCGATGCGGATTTTACCGCGACGCAAGAACAGCTTGCCGGAAGCATCGCGCATTATTTATTGCTGATCGAAAAATGGAACAAAATCCATAATTTGACCGCGATCCGCAATCCGCATGACATGCTGGTGCAGCATGTGCTGGATAGCTTGGCGGTGTTGCCGCATATTCATGGGCCGCGCATTATCGATGTTGGCACCGGCGCAGGCTTGCCGGGCATTCCGGCCGCGCTGGCAAGACCGGATTGGCAAGTGACCTTGGTGGAAAGCAATCAGAAGAAAGTGGCTTTCTTGCGGCAAGTTAAAATTGAACTGGCATTGCAGAACGTGGAAATCATGGCGCAGCGCGTCGAGGATGTCCGGCTGGCTGGCAAGGTGGATACCGTTATTACGCGCGCATTTTCGGAATTAGGTGAATTTATCGCATTAACCCGGCACTTGCCCGCGGAAAATGCCGCTAATTGCCGCTGGGTCGCGATGAAGGCGAATTGCGCTGAAAATGAATTGAAACAGATCCGCGCTCCCTTTGGCATCGAAAAGATTGTTGCGCTGACAGTACCCGGATTGGATGCCGCCAGACAATTGATCATCATCAAAAAGAGCAATTTTGATTCAGCTCCACGAACGCAGGAATCAGTCCCGTGACGAAAATTCTAGCCATTACCAATCAAAAAGGCGGTGTCGGCAAAACCACCACCAGCGTCAATCTGGCGGCAAGTCTGGCGGCTGCCGATAAATGCGTGCTGCTGGTCGATCTCGATCCGCAAGGAAATGCCACAATGGGCAGCGGCACGAACAAACAGACGGTAAAAACCACGGTATATCATGTGTTGCTCGGTCATGCGGAAATACAACAAGCACTGGTGAGCGGTACGCAAGGAAAATACGACCTGATCCCCGCCAATCGCGATTTGGCCGGCGCGGAAGTCGAAATGGTTGATTTTCCGCAACGCGAAGCGCGACTTAAGACCGCATTGCAAGAGATCCAGCACGAATACGATTACATTCTGATCGATTGCCCGCCTGCGTTGAATTTGCTGACGCTGAACGGTTTATGCGCGGCGCATGCGGTGATGATTCCGATGCAGTGCGAATACTATGCGCTGGAAGGCTTGAGCGATCTGGTCAATACCATCAAACGCGTGCGCGGCAGCTTTAATCCCGTGTTGCGCATTGAAGGGCTGCTGCGCACCATGTTCGATCCGCGCAATATTCTGGCGCAGCAGGTATCCGATCAATTACAGAAGCATTTCGGCGACAAAGTTTATCGTACCGTGATACCGCGCAATGTGCGCTTGGCCGAAGCGCCCGGTTTTGGCCTGCCGGTGCTGTATCACGACGGGCAATCCAAAGGCGCTCAGGCTTATTTGGAGTTGGCTAAGGAAATACTCAACGCGTGACCGCAACGTAAGGGAATGGGTAATATGACAAAACAAAAAGGATTGGGGCGCGGACTGGATGCTTTGTTGTCGGGCGACGGCAACGCCGCGCTGGCGGAAGAATCGTTGCAGAATATCGAAATATCCAAATTGCAGCCCGGTAAATACCAGCCTCGGACCAATATGGATCAAGCGGCGCTGGCGGAACTGGCCGAATCGATCAAGGCGCAAGGTATCATGCAGCCGATTCTGGCGCGCCCCATTGACACGGACCGCTTTGAGATCATCGCCGGTGAACGCCGCTGGCGTGCCGCACAATTGGCGGGATTGAGTGAAGTGCCGGTATTGATCCGCAAAGTTGCCGATGAATCGGCGCTGGCGATGTCGCTGATCGAGAATATCCAGCGTGAAAACCTGAATCCGCTAGAAGAAGCCATGGGGATTCAGCGCCTGATCAATGAATTCGGCATGACGCACCAAACCGCCGGGGAAGCGCTGGGCAATTCGCGCAGCACGATTTCCAATTTGCTGCGCTTGCTGAATTTATCCGCACCGGTGCAGGAATTGATGATGCAGGGTAAAATCGATATGGGGCATGGCCGCGCGCTGCTGTCGCTCAATGCTGCGCAGCAAGTCAGAATTGCCAATATGATCGCGCAAAAACAATTGTCCGTGCGCGAAACCGAAAGGCTGGTGAATCAGCTTGAGCATCCGGCACCGAAAAAAATGCAGAAGCCTGACCGCGACCTGTTACGGTTGCAGGAGAATGTCTCCGAGCGCCTTGGCGCGCAGGTAGCGATCAAGCCGAAAAAGAACGGTCAGGGCAATATTGTGATCCACTATACCAGTCTGGATCAATTGGATGATATTCTCAGTAAATTCTAGAAAGAACGAATAAGGAAGATTATGGACGCAAGGTTATTGGATATTTTGGTGTGCCCATTGTGCAAAGGGCCGCTGCTCTACAAAAAAGACGATAAGGAATTGATCTGCAAGCCAGACCGGCTGGCATTTCAAATCAAGGACGGCATCCCGGTGATGCTGGAGGACGAAGCGCGCCGGATACCGGACGAAGTTGAAATAAAATAATAACGATGAATTCGAGTATCAAGCTTGAGCCGCGTGTGGCGGCTATTCTGGGTGCCTTGGTTGGCGATGCCGCGTCGCTGGGGTTGCATTGGCTCTATGATCCGGAGCGTATCGCTCAGATTGAGAAAAGCAAAGGATTGGTTTTTCTGCGACCGGATGCCAGCGATTATGCCGGTGTCAGCGGTTATTTCGCACACGGCAATAAGCAAGCGGGCGACTCATCCGCTTATGGCGAATTGTGCTTGTTGATGTTGCGGCATATTGCGCGGCACGGCAAATTCTATCGAGTCGATTACCAGAGCGAATATCGCAGCTATTTCGGCCCCGGAGGCGGGTACCAAGGCTATATCGATTCGCCGTCGCGCTTAACCCTGCAAACATTGCTACCACTCAAGCCGGAAGATTTTCCGCTGCAATCCGGTGCGGACGACGATCAGTTTGCTGCATTGGCGGCATTACCGGCAATCGTGGCGGCCCATGATGAATCGCAAGATGCACTTAACGCGAAAATCGAACAAGCGGTGCGGCTGACCAATAACAATGACACCGCTGTTGCGGCGGCGCAGTATGCAGGATGCGTTTTGCTGGGGGTATTGAACGGGCAACCGATTCAGCAGGCACTGACCAGTTCGCTTCCGCACGCCGGTGAGAAATTAAGACCGCTGCTGGAAGAGGCGCTGCAAGTAAAAACGCTGGACTGTGCGGCTGTTGCCAAACGTTTCGGTAACGCCTGCCATGTGCCGCAAGGCTTGCCGGTGATTGTGCATATCGTCCAACACGCACCCGATTACCGCACGGCCATCGAAGAAAATATTCGCATCGGCGGCGATAGCTGCGGCCGTTCCATCATGCTCAGCGCGATCATGGCGGCTTATACCGCACAGCAAAACAGCCAAACCGCTTCAATTCCGCTCGAATGGGCTGCACGCTACCGAAAGCTGTCAATTGCAGCGGATGCTTGCGTTCAGCTCCGGCATCAGTAGATAAATTCCCGCGGAATGGATATAATTTGCTGAATAATTAGTCTTTACAACAAAAAGCAAAAACATTCTATCCATTCATCTCTTCACGATTGCCTGCGTTGTTAAATCACGAACCACAGTCTGTCTTAAATCCATTGCTGCCATTGCGCGCAGTTCAGATGAAATGACACTAAGAAACCCGATAATGCATTCGGCCTATTCGTCTTATTAGCCTTATCGATTATTTACAAATTTATTAAATTCTGGAGGAAAAATGAGTCACACGCTTTATGAAACCACCGTTCAGCGGGTACAACGCTGTGAATTGGCCGTTCCAGGTTCCAGCCCGGGCATGTTTGAGAAAGCACTGAACAGCGGTGTTGACTTCGTTTTTCTCGATCTCGAAGATGCCGTCGCGCCGGACGATAAAATTCAGGCGCGCAAGAACATCATCCAAGCGCTCAACGATTTGGATTGGAAAGGACACGGCATTACCGTTTCCGTGCGCATCAACGGCCTTGATACACAATACATGGTGCGCGACGTGGTGGATTTGGTCGAGCAAGCTGGGAGCAAGATCGACACGCTGCTGATTCCCAAAGCCGGTGTCTATGCGGATATCTATATGGTACAAGCCATGGTCACCCAGCTCGAAATGCAGCAAGGGCTGAAAAACCGCATCGGTCTGGAAGCATTGATCGAAACCGCGCTCGGTATGGCCAACGTGGAAGACATCGCGCGTAACGGTGCAGCCGGACGATTGGAAGCATTGCACTTCGGCGTGGCCGATTACGCCGCTAGTAATCGCGCCAGAACCACCAACATCGGCGGTTTGAATCCCGATTATCCCGGCGATCAATGGCATTTCGCCATCAGCCGCATGATCGTGGCTTGCCGCGCGTACGGTTTACGGCCTATCGACGGTCCATTCGGCGATATCAAGGATCCCGATGGTTATGTGCTGGCAGCCAAACGCGCCGCCGCGCTGGGTTGCGAAGGCAAATGGGCGATTCATCCGACACAGATTCCACTGGCCAACGATGTGTTCACGCCGCCCGAGCGAGAAATTGAGAAAGCTAAACGTATTCTGGCTGCGCTCAAGGAAGCCGCCGCGCAAGGCAAAGGCGCCGCTGCGCTGGATGGCCGCTTAATCGACGCGGCTTCTGAAAGAATGGCCAATAATGTGGTGAAAGTCGCTGAAGCGATTGCAGCAAAAAACGGTTAATGCATAAAGGCCGCTCAATGCGGCCTTTGTCTTTAGGGCCGGATGGTTTGAAACGATAAAAATTAACGTATTAATGCGATTGTTGAGGAAATTGAAGTGAATATTCACGAATATCAAGCAAAAGAAATACTGGCGGAGTACGGCGTCAAGATCGCGGAAGGCGGTCTGGCCTACACCGTTGAAGAAGCGGTGCAACGCGCCCGCGAAATCGAAGGCAATGTCTGGGTCGTCAAAGCGCAGATCCATTCCGGCGCGCGCGGTAAGGCGGGCGGTATCAAAGTCTGTAAAACGCACGCGGAAGTCGAACAAGCCGCCGAAGCGCTGCTCGGCAAAAAACTGGTAACGCACCAAACCGGTCCGGCGGGAAAAGTCTGTACCCGCTTGTACGTTGAAGCCGGAACGCAAATCGCCAAGGAAATCTATCTGTCGTTCATGATCGACCGCACCAGTGAACGCGTGATCATGATCGGCTCGGCGCAAGGCGGCATGGAAATCGAAAAACTCGCCGTGACCAATCCCGAAGCGATCATCAAGATCTATGTCGAACCCGCAGTCGGATTACAGGACTTTCAAGCGCGCAAAATGGCGTTTGCGCTAGGTATCGATGCAGCGCAACTGAATCATGCGGTGAAAACCATCAAAGGCTGTTACCGCGCGTTGCGCGACCTGGACGCCAATATTCTGGAAATCAATCCGCTGGTTGTCACAGCGAACAACGACATCATCGCGCTCGACGCCAAAATGGTGTTCGACGAGAATGCCTTGTTCCGCCGCCATAAAATCGCCGAATTGCGCGACAACACGCAAGTCGATCACCGCGAAGTCGCCGCGGCTGAAGCTGGTTTGAGCTACGTCGGTCTGGATGGCGACATCGGCTGTATGATCAATGGCGCCGGTCTGGCGATGGCCACAATGGACATGATCAAACTGGCTGGCGGTGAGCCCGCCAACTTCCTCGATGTCGGCGGCGGCGCATCTGCCGAGCGTACCGAAAAGGCATTCCGTCTGGTGCTCGCCGATGCCAACGTCAAAGCCATGCTGGTGAATATTTTCGCCGGAATTAACCGTTGCGACTGGATCGCCGAAGGCGTGGTGCAAGCCGTCAGAAACATCGATATGAAAATCCCGCTGGTGGTTCGTTTATCGGGCACCAACGTAGAAGAAGGCCGCCGCATCATTGCGAACAGCGGCCTGCCGATCATCACCGCCGAAACGTTAGCGGAAGCCGCGGAAAAAGTCGTCCGCGCCCGTAACGACGTCGTCGCAAAAGCCTAGGAGTTCAAAGTGGCGATATTAATCAACGAAAAAACACGCATCATCGTTCAAGGGTTTACCGGCAGAATCGGTACTTTTCACGCGCAGGAAATGATCGACTACGGCTCCAACGTGGTCGGCGGCGTCACGCCGGGTAAAGGCGGTCAAACGCATCTCGGCTTACCGGTATTCAACACCGTTAAGGAAGCGGTCGAGCAAGCCGGTGCGGAAGCCAGCATTGTGTTCGTGCCACCCGCGTTCGCCGCCGATTCGATCATGGAAGCCGCCGACGCCGGGATCAAATACTGCGTCTCGATCACCGACGGGATTCCGACGCAAGACATGATGACGGTAAAAAACTTTTTGCGCCGTTTCCCGAAAGAAGAGCGCATGCTGCTGACCGGCCCGAACTGTGCCGGAACCATCAGCCCCGGCCGCGCTATGCTCGGCATCATGCCTGGCCATATCTATATCCGCGGCAACATCGGCGTGGTCGGCCGTTCCGGCACGCTGGGCTATGAAGCCGCCGATCAAATGCGCGCACTTGGCATCGGTATTTCCACCTCGGTCGGCATCGGCGGCGACCCGATCCCCGGCAGCTCGCACCGCGACATCCTAGAACGGCTCGAACAAGACCCGGAAACCAAAGTCGCATTGATGATCGGCGAAATCGGCGGCCCGCAAGAAGTCGAAGCCGGACGATTCGCAAAAGAGAACATGAGCAAACCGCTGGTAGCGTACATCGCTGGACTGACCGCCCCCGAAGGCCGCCGCATGGGCCACGCCGGTGCGATCATCTCCTCCGCTGGTGAAAGCGCCGCCGAAAAAGTCGCGATGCTGAAAGAACTCGGCGTCACCATCTGCCCTACCCCGTCGCTGATGGGACAAACGGTCGCGGAAGTGCTGGCGAAGTTGTAATTCTGTCATTGTGGTTGTTGTTAAAATAAAAATCCGGAGGTTGGTGCCCCCGGATTTTTTTGATGTTAAATATATATACCTCGCATATCTATTTGCAGGAGACACATGCAGCCTTTTACATTTTTCATCAGCTATCGACGACAAGACACAGCTCCAATCGCGCTTCTATTAAAAAATGAAATCGAGAAACGTTTGCAGTTCGTACGTGTATCTGTAGATGTCGAAGAAATGCAGCCTGGTGATGTGTTTCCTGATCGGTTACAAAAGCTGATCAATGGCGCTCATGCTACTATTGTACTTATCGGTAAACAGTGGATGCCACGACGTGGAGAATCAACTAAACCCTGCGTTACTACAACCGATTGGGTAGTTGAAGAGCTTGTACACTCAAATAATGCATCAATTGCACTACCAGAGGCTGATCGATTTGGTCTGTCGAGTCGAATCCTTATTCCAATTTTCGTTGATTGCAATCGTAACTTTCAACAGTTTGACTTACCTGCTGAACTTCAGTTTCTGGTAGATTTGCACTCGGAATATATTGATTACGCTGGATGGCCATCGGCAATAGGGCCGCTTCTAGATCGCTTGGCGGTCAAATTGTCGCTTAAAAAAAGACCTGATGCCGATGAATACCCAAAACCAGATCTTGCCAAGGCCCGTACTCAACCTCTTCCAGATCCAGAACTTGCTCAGATTCTTCGGTATGATGATTTCGAGGGATGGTATGTCGATAATTATGGAAATGCTGAAGTTCGTTATTTAGTAAAGACCTTCAAGTTTCCTCACTTCAACCAAGCGGCTGACTTCATGGCACTAGTTTCTGATCATTGCCGAATCTTGGATCATCACCCTGAGTGGCGCAACGTGTTCAATCACGTAACGGTTTCTCTAACAACTTGGGACGCACATCGACGAGTAACTATCTACGATCTAAATCTTGCGCTATTTATGAATATGGCTGCAAAGGCTATTGCCAAGAAGCGACCTTGAGATGAATAACCTGTTGTTGCAGAAAGTTAATTTGGTAGGATGTGCCTCTGGCGAGGCAGGTTGAGTTGAAGAAGAAAACCCAACGTCAAATGGTGATGGAATAAAGGTATCGCTTCACGGTGAATCATAAATGTTGGGCTTCCTTTGTCAGCCCAACCTACGTTGAGGCTTGGTAGGATGTGCCGACTGCAAGGAGGCGCATGGATCAAGAAACGCTTCAGAGCAGGAAAATAAACGCAATGTCAGAATACCGGCGTGCCTATGTCCCTGGAGGCTCCTGGTTTTTTTACGGTCAATCTTGCCGAGCGCAAGAACAACCGCCTGTTAGTCGAAAAAATCGATTTACTGCGCAGCGCATTTGAATACACCCAACAGCGCTACCCTTTTCGCATGTATGCGGTCGTTATTTTGCCTGATCATATACATTGCATCTGGACGCTACCACCGGACGATGCGGATTTTTCAACCCGGTGGAATCTATTGAAAAGCTATTTTTCCCGTCACATTGCAACAGGGGAAAGAGTTTCCGCCAGCCGGAAATCGCGCCGAGAAAGAGGGCTATGGCAACGCCGGTTCTGGGAGCATCTTTTACGCGACCAAAATGATTTTAACCGGCATGCCGATTATATTCATTGGAATCCCGTTAAACACGGTTGGGCTAAAGGGGTCAGTGATTGGCCTTATTCCAGCTTTCATCGATATGTTGAAAGAGGCATTTATCCCGAGCATTGGGGAAATGATGAAGGCAATGATATCGAAGGGTTGGAATGATAGGCTCGATGCGCCTCCTTGCGGTAGGGACATCCTACGCAAGCCAGCGCCTATTGAAATTCGCAATAAGCAGCCCTAAATTCCAAGTGGTAATACAGGTAAGCCGGATTTTTTAACCGCCGCTGTGCTATTCTTGCGGCATTTTTTTACAGCATAAGAAGATATGGAACAAAAAGATAACACTCAGAGAACACGGACGAGGGGAATTCCCGCCATTGCGCATTTTCTTTTTTTCACCCGCTGGTTGCAGTTGCCTTTATATCTGGGATTGGTGTTGGCGCAGTGCGTGTATGTGTTTCACTTTTGGGTTGAGTTGACCGATCTGATCGGTGCCGTGATGGGAAACAAAAATGCATTGGAGCATATCCTCGATACCGTTACGATCAAGGGTGCGGACAGACCGGCCAAGCTGACCGAAACGGCCATCATGCTCGTCGTGCTGGGATTGATCGACGTGGTGATGATTTCGAATCTGCTGATCATGGTCATTATCGGCGGGTATGAGACTTTCGTCTCACGCATGAATCTGGAAGGACACCCGGACCAGCCGGAGTGGTTGTCGCATGTCAATGCGTCGGTGTTGAAAGTGAAACTGGCCACGGCGATCATCGGCATTTCGTCGATTCATTTGCTGAAAACGTTCATCAATGCCGGCGCGTACGACGAAAAAACGCTGCTGGCGCAAACCGGTATTCATATGGCGTTTTTGTTTTCGGCGCTTGCTATTGCCTATTGCGACCGCATTATTACGCAAACCAGTCTACAGTCGGACGGTCACTGATCGCAACCGTTTACTGTCTCAGGCTACAGCCGTTGCATTGTCCAATATCCGCAAGATACCCTGTAACGCTGTAGCCACAGCCTGACGCCGGACGGCTTCGCGGTCGCCAGTAAAGTAACGGGTTTCTTGTTGCACTAAACCATCCTGAGCCGCCCAGGCAAAACACACCATACCCACCGGTTTGGTGGCTGTGCCACCGTCCGGCCCGGCGATTCCGGTGATTGACACACTGATCTGCGCATGACTGCGGTTGAGCGCGCCGATGGCCATTTCCTGAGCCGTTTGCGGGGAAACTGCGCCGTATTGATCCAAAGTGGCTTGTTGCACGCCGAGCATTTCGCGTTTGGCGGTGTTGCTGTAGGTGATATAGCCGCGCTCATACCAAGCCGAGCTGCCTGGCACCGCCGTCACAGTTTGGCCCACCCAGCCGCCAGTGCAGGATTCCGCAGTTACCAGCATCCAGCCGCGCTGAACAAGGTTTTGCCCTGTTTTTACCGCCAGGTCATAAATATTGTGTTCAATATCAGAAATTTTCGGCTCCGGAATCGTACGTTACGGAAAAATAGAGCAATTTACCGGTAATAATTATAGGTGAAGCGAATCGTTTTTAGGCATGGATTTATTTTTTACTTTTTTACGGCGGGTGCAGTACTATTCAGTCAAAAGTGTTTCCTGATAAGCTGGACGGCAAAAAGAGCCGCTTCCATTTCAATCATGACTAAGAGGTATGCAGATGCGAAATTTCTTACTGGCAGTAACGATTTCAGTTATTTCGGTACCAGTGTTGGCAAGTGATGTAGGGGTTACCATCAGCATCGGCCAGCCCGGGTTTTATGGTCAAATTACGCTGGGCAATCAGTATCCGGTGCCTCAGTTAATTTATCCGAACCCTGTTTTGGCAATTCCTCCCGTTGCCGCGGTTCAGCAGCAGCCGGTTTATCTGTACGTGCCGCCCGGTCATGCCAAACGGTGGGACAAATATTGCCATCGTTACAACGCCTGCTATCAACCGGTCTATTTTGTGCAGCGGAACTGGTACAACGATGTTTATCTGCCGCATTATCAGAGCCAGCAGATGCATCCAAATAGACAATACGATAGTCCGGGCCGCTATGATGAGGGGCGCGATTCGGATCGTTACCGCGAACGCTACGGTGAATCACGCCGCTATCCGCAGGAAAATTCTCAAGGCCGGCACGGTGACCGCGATCATCCGGGCCGAGGAGATCACAAGAATCACGATAAGGACGATCACGGAAATCGCGGCAAAAAAGATCATGATCGCGGGAATCAAAGGGATTAATGACGCGATGAACACTGACCCTAGCGTAAATGTTCATCCATAAATGCACCCAAGGTTCTTTTCCACACCGGTTGCATAAAAATGAAACCGGTATTGTGACCGCCTTCCAGCGGTAAAAATTGTTTCGGTTCGGGTGCCGTCTGAAATAGCCGCTCGCCATGATGAAACGGAACGATGTCATCCTGCGGGCTGTGCGCGATGAAAACCGGGCAGGATACCGACTGTAGCGATGCCAGCGTGTTGTATGCAAAGCGGCTGATCCACCGCACCGGCAGGAATGGGTAGATTTCTCCAGCCAGTTCGGGAACCGAGGTAAAGGTTGAAGCCAATACCAGCAAACCGGGTTTTTCCCGTTCTGCCAGCCACGCTGCCACCGCGCCGCCGAGCGATTCGCCGAACAGGACAATCCGCTCAGGCGCAATTTCCTTAGTCGTAGTCAAATAATGCCAAGCTGCTTGCGCATCCAGATACGTGCCGGATTCCGACGGTGTGCCGCTGCTCTGGCCATAACCGCGATAATCGAACAATAATGTGTCATAACCCAGCCGCTTGAACATGGTCAGGTAATTGATGCGATGGGAAATATTGCCGGCGTTGCCATGAAAGAACAATACCGTGCCTTTGGCATCCGGCACGGGCATCCACCAGCCATGCAATGTTTCGCCGTCGCTGGTAGGAATGTTGACGGAGCTATAATCCAACCCGACTGTGCCGGGGGTATTGCCGAGTTGTTTTTCCGGGAAATAAACCAGGCGGGATTGACCGAAATACACCAGCAAAACAATCACTACATACGCGACAACCAGCGCGATCAGCAGATTGAGCAGCATACGCAGCATGACACGCGCATTAAGGCTGCTGGAGCTTGATCACGATATCCGCGCCGAGCTTGCCGGTGGTAAATGCGGAATCGCTGAATCTGGGAAAACCGGCAGATTGTTCAGGATTGTTCGATAAGCCAAAAGGTTCGAGCGGTAACAGATTCCAGTTCTTTTTTAATTTCCGGTCATCGTCCAAGTCCTGATAAACCGCCACGGCATAAGTGCCGGTCCGTTCAAGATTGATGCAAGCGGTTTGCTGCCCTGCGGCTGCCGGGATGCGCACTTTGCGTTTGCGCCCTTTTTTGGATAGAAAATGATCCGGATCATCGTACAGCTCGATGTTTAAAGCACCACCGGCTATTACATTTTTTACCGTTACCCTGACCTGAGCGGTGCGTGCATTGCAGGCGTCAGGCGCATCTTGCGGATTGATATTGAGTGTTCCGGCGGACTGGGATGGCGTTGCGATCAGAAAGCCTAGCGCGAGGATGAGCAGCGGGCGAGGCAATTTTGCAAAAAATAGAGGGGTCGGTTTTTTCATTGCGTCAGAATAAGTGATGGTTATCGAAGCGGGTTAATCGGATGCGGTTGAGTATGAACATCGCGCGAACGCTTATTTCAATGAAAACTCAGCTTTGCTGCCTTTCGTTTGTGCGCTCTCGCCGGTTTCGTGGACACCGACGACAAAAATGCGCTCACTGGAAATTTCGCCATGCTCGACCAGCCAGTTACGCGCAGCAGTGGCGCGGTTCTCCGCCAGCGCTTGCAAGTCGCTATCGGTAACTGTGAGATGATTCAGAATGAGTTGTTCCATTTCAGCGCTGGGAAGGCTCTTAGCCAATCCGATGGCATTCTTGGGTTTGTCGAAAGATTCTTTTTTGTAGACAATTTCAAGATATTTGTTGTATTCCTGCGGAGTCAATTTGATATCCGTGATGGCGCCGCTGGTGATGCCTTTTTTGGTGTCTTCGGCTAATTTCTGTGCTTTGACTTTGTTTTGCAACATGGCCAGCTTGAGTCCTTCGTGATCCGTATCCGGATCGACACGGCCGGAAATTTCCAGTTGCAGTGATGAGCGGTCTTTTAAAATTCCGGCCAAGGTTTCCAGGCGCTGCGCGGATTCGGTCTCGATATCCGCAAAACCGGGTGTAAAGGAAATTTCGGATAATTCCTCACCGCCTTCAAACACCGAGCCAAGCAACGCGAAAGGCGAAGTGATCGCCTTGGAGATCATGTTGATAAACGCTGAAAAGACAATGTCGCCGAGATTGAAGTCGGGATCGTCGATGGAGCCCTTGAGCGGCAGATGAAGATTGATTTCACCGCGGCGATTCTTAAGCAGCGAGATGGCGAGATCGAGCGGAAGCGATACTGCATTTTCACTCTCGACTTTCTCGCCGAGGGTGAATTGATCGATAAAAATCTTGTTATCCGCTGTCAATGCGCCATTCTCGATCTGGTAATTGACGTCAGCCGACAGTTTTCCCTTCTCAATTTCATAACCGATATATTTTCCCGAGTAAGGGCTAAATGGCGGCAGATCGATACCTTTAACCTGTGCAACGATATCCAGCAGCAATTCGGCGCTGAACGGATCGATGGTTCCTTGGATATGCAAAGGCGCGGTCTTGCTGACCATGCCGCGGATATCGACTTTTCCCGATTTGCCCGGATTGAGCGGACCAACCTGGCCGGTAAGCGCAGTCAGCTTGGCGCGATAATTCGGTTTAATAAACCGGTCGTTGAAATCGATGTTGCCTTGTTGCAGATAAATCTTGCCGATATGCACCGGTGTTTCGCTTTTTGTTCCGGTTGCGCCAAGATTCTTGGATGCCGCTGCGGCAATCGATGCGACCGGTTCCACCGGTTTTCCGGTTTGAATAATTTGTTTCAGATTGAGCGTGCCATCCGGCTGGATGATCATGCGCGCAAAGAAATCGCTCAAATAAAGTGTGTTGATATCCACCAGCAGCGGATCATTGGTGAAGTTGAGGTGGCCGATTTCCAGTTTTTTCCAGCGCAGCAAATCATAGGCATTTTTGCTATCGAAAATATTGAAATTGCCCAGTTTTCCTTCACCGCTCAATTGAATTTTTAACGGATCGCCGCTGGCTTTGAAATTTCCCGCGAAAGAAATATCGCCGCTGGTGAGCAGCGCGGTGAGTTTATCGCCCAGCCAGCCTTGCAGCGACACCAGATCAACCGCATTGAGGTTCAGCAGCAAGTCCGCTGACAGCGGCGACCATGCCAGCGCGCCGCTGGTTTTGATGCTGCCGTGTTGATTGACTTGTCCTTGTAACGTGAGTTGCAGCGGCTCTACGCCTTCAAGATCGATGTCTTCCAGCGCCAAATCGAGCGAATCGATAACCATCGGAGTGACTTTCGTGAGCGACAAATCTTCATAGCGCAGCTTGGCCGATTTGAATTGGATGCTTTTGATGTGCGGCACCCAAGGCTTACCGGCAGAGGATTTTTTCTCGCTGCTGCCACTATCCGCGCGCGCGAGTTTCTGCTGTTGCGGTTCTTTTCCGGCTGTTTGGGTAGCGTTGGCAGGATGAGCGGGTTTTCTGCCCGGAATCGGAATCAGCACCCGCTCTGCCGGTGCGCTCACAGAAGACTCGGCAGAACCGGAAGATTCAAACAGCCGGGAAAGATCGAGATTTCCCTGCGCATCGCGGCGTAATGTCGTGTTAAATCCGTCCAGTGTAATGGTGCCCAAGGCAATTTTTTGTGCCGCGGTATTGATGGTGATATCAGGAATGGCCAATTTGGCGAGCGATAGCGCCGGTTCTTTTTCGCCATCGCGCGTCAGTGCGGCTTGGTCGATATGGAGTTTTATCCGCGAAGGTTGCTTTCCGGTCGGATCGGCTTTGGTCAGCGCGATATTCAAATGTTTCAATTGCGCCTGATAAGGCGCGGCTACGGCACTATTCTTAAGGGTGAGCTGCCGCAGCGAAGTGGCGCCGGTCACTTCTATTTGCGGCTCTTTATCCGCTTCCTGGGTGAAAGAGAGATTCAGGTTACTGTCGTAAAAACCGGAAAGCAGACGAATGCCTTCCGGCAAAGTGACATAGCGGTCAAAGCGGGTTAAATCCGCATTATCCAGCTTAAAAGTCAGTGTTGCTTCCTGAGTGGCGGCAAAAGGACGCAATTTACCGTCCAATGATAGCAGCGCGCCGTTAATTTTCGCGCTAAATTGCGGTGCTATCCAGTCATTTTGCGAGCCGCCGGTATTGGCGACGATTGGGATGCCGAAGTTAATTTCGCTGATGCTGTGCTCGGTATTTTCGTGCTGATCGATAAATTCAACATGCCCACCTTGAATAGCGATATTGCTGATTGAAAAAGGAATAACGGTTTTATTGGCAGTATCCTCCGGTTCTGCTGGTTGATTGAACTGTTCCAGCAAATCGGAGATATTCAACTGGTCTTTGCTTTTCCGCACCAGATGCAGTTGCGGTTCTGTCAGGGTGATGGACGAAACCACAGCGGCGCGTTGCTTGAACGAATCCAGACTGAGACCGATGTGCAGCGTGTTGAAGGAGAAAAGTGCTGCGTTTGCTTCAGCGCTATCCGCTTTTTCGCCGATGCGGAAACCCTGTATGTTCAACTCGAGCGTGCGCGGTTTTAGTTCAATCGCCGCAACCGTTACCGGGCGTTGCAGTATCTCTGACAGGCGGATTTCGAGTTGGGATTTGGCATAACCGGGTAGCCAGTAGGTGCCAAGTGCAGCGAATGCGGCAATCAGAATCGCAATCATGCCGAGGCTGATGCCCAGCCGTTTGTATCGAATAACACGTTGCTGCGAGGTCGGAGTCATAGCGATGCCCTGTCAATTTCTACAGCGGGTTAGCGAAGTTTCAAAACATTTTAGATGGATAGGATGTTGATGATAAAAGTTTCTAACCGGGGGCAAATTGAGCTGCTCAGAAACTGTTGCGGAGTCAATCTGATCGCTCAATTTACTGAATTTACCGGAACCGGATAAGCGGCTTATGTTAATGATGCGCGCCTGCTTTCAGGCTGATGAGTTCGACGTCGAATATCAAAGTTGCATCCGGAGGGATGACGTTGCCAGCACCGCGTGAGCCATAAGCCATTGTGGGTGGAATAATGAGCGTGCGCTGCCCGCCGACTTTCATGCCTTGAACACCTTGATCCCAGCCTTTGATCACACGTCCTGCGCCGAGCATGAAAGAAAAATATTCCTTACGATCATAGGAGCTATCGAATTTTTTGCCTTTTTTGTCGGGCGCGCTTTCATCGTAGAGCCAGCCGGTATAATGTACGCTGACGGTTTTTCCAATTTCCGCTTCTTCGCCGGAGCCTACTTTGGTATCGATTTTTTGAAATGCGGGACCATCGGCCGATGCCGTGTCCTTATAAGCGAAGACAGTCTGGGGCAGCAGTGTCAGTGCCAGCAGAACGAAACTTAAGTGAAACAGTGTTTTAATAGTACGCATGGTTTCCTCGAGAATAAATAAAATCCAGTTAATTTTAGCAATTAACGCATGTATATTATAACTGTTAACATCAATTCTTTTTATCACTGGCTGCTTGAATGGATCGTTTTCGCCAGGGTTTGATCAAATTGCCTAGTGTGCAGTATTTTTACAGATAACATTTTTTCTTTTTGACATCCAATATGCACTTACCCGAACAACGTGAAACCGGCCGCAATGAGCCGCCGCTAGCGGAGCAACAAGCGGCCGATTTATTATGCCTGCATGATTCGCCGGTGGTGCGCGCCATGTATTTGGGCGCTGGCTTTGTGGCCCTATTTCTGGCTGTGCTGGGGGCGATCTTGCCGGTATTGCCGACGACGCCGTTTGTGTTATTGGCGGCGGCCTGTTTTGCACGCGGCTCCGAGTACTTTCATCGAAAATTGCTGGAAAACCGGATTGCTGGACCGATCATTCGTGAATGGATGCTCTATCGCAGCATTCCGCAGCGTGTTAAACGCTGGGTGTATTTTTTGATGACATTGTCATTTGGCAGTTCAATTCTGATTGTGCCTGAACTATGGCAGAAAATAATGCTGGTTGTAATCGGCAGCATACTGGCCTTTTATATTTGGCGGATCCCGGTTAGAAAGGTCTGAATTGCAATGACGGATTTCTGAATTTAAGATTTCATTAAGCATTAAATGCTTACCATCAATTTCCTCATCATGGGTGAATTTTCCTACATTGCTTAATCATTATTCGCACGATTAAGATTTCCTTAAATCAAAATATTCAGCGATGCTCACCGATGGCATGATTAAATCTCAATGAAATGATTATGTTTTGTTAATCATTTGTTAAATATGAACTTTTCTGGCATTGGTTGATATAACAAATCGAACTAAAGTTATATCAATTATTTCCGTAAGAAAACTCTTACTTATTTTAATGAGTGGACGCAATGAGAATTAATGAACCCGTTACCCAACGTGATATGGGAATGAATAATGATTGTGAAATAATTTCTACGACTAATTTAAAGGGGGCGCTCACGTCGGCTAATGAAGACTTTGTCCGGATGAGCGGTTATACGTGGGAAGAACTCGAGAATAAGAATCATAATATCATCCGCCATCCCGACGTGCCGCCGGAAGCGTATGCGATGTTATGGGAGTCGTTGAAAGCCGGTAATCCTTGGATGGGCATGGTTAAAAATCGTAACAAAAATGGCGATCACTACTGGGTGGACGCATTTGCCAGTCCGCTCTATGAAGAAGGTAATATTGTCGGTTATCAGTCAGTCAGGGTAAAACCTGAGAAAGCTTGGGTTGATCGCGCGGAAGCTTTATACGCAAGTATTATGGCAAAAAAATCGCCCGACGATAAACGACGCTCTAAACTTGATAAAGTAAAACTTACACGATTTCCTATCAGCTTCACTGGAAAAATGGCACTATTCGTATCGAGCATTTTTGCGCTAGTTTTTAGCGGTCTGGCCCTGGCGGAACAAATTTCATTGCTTTCCGCTTTGTCCGGTTTTCTTGCCGGTAGCTTGGTGAGCACGGCTGTCATCTATCAAATGTTAAGTGTATTACGCAACTTGGCAGAAAAATCCGAGAAAGTCGCGAATGATCCATTGGCACGCTTTGTGTATACCGGAAGAAGCGACGAATTCGGTCAACTGGAATATGTACAGATATTTCTGAATGCAAAACTTCGTACCGCGATTGGCCGGGTTAAAGAATCAACTACCGTTCTGGAAGATGTTGCAGGTGAATTAGCCAGCAGTAGCATCGATTTATCAAGCCGCACCGAAAACCAAGCATCCAGTCTTGAAGAAACGGCATCCAGCATGGAAGAAATCACTTCTACCGTGCAGCAAAATGCAAGCAACGCTAAACAAGCTAATATTCTGGTGCAGGAAGCGCGCAAACAAGCTGAGAAAAGTGGTTCTGTGGTTTCAAGCACGATGCAAGCGATGTCGCAAATTAACGAAAGCAGCAAGAAAATTGCCGACATTACCAATGTGATTGACGAAATTGCATTTCAGACCAATTTGCTGGCGCTCAATGCGGCAGTGGAAGCTGCCCGAGCCGGGGAACAAGGGCGTGGTTTTGCGGTAGTCGCTAACGAAGTGCGCAGTCTGGCTGGCCGTAGTGCCGAATCGGCAAAGCAAATCAAAGAGCTCATTAACGATAGCGTTACCAAAGTGGAAAATGGTACTCAGCTGGTAAACCAATCGGCCGATTCGTTAAAAATGATTACTGAGAGTGTCAGAAAAATTTCCGATATCGTCGGTGAAATTTCTCAGTCATCTGAAGAACAATCGAACGGGATAGAACAAGTAAATCAGGCGATCATGCAAATTGATCAAGTAACCCAGCAAAATGGGCAACTGGTAGAGAAATTGACATCGTCTACTGGCGCTATGTCGCAAAAAGTCAAAATGCTTGCCGTTCTGGCAAATCAGTTCAAAATCGAAAGTAAGTAGATTGTCATTACCCTAAAAAGCCGGAATTGATGCGCAGCTGATTCCGGCTTTTTTATTGATTACAGGAAAATAACTCCGTGTGGGATTTGACTGAGCGCTATAGCTCCTGAATCCAAATTTTTTGTCCGTAGCATCAGGATATAATTGGATCAGAGCGTGAAAC
>SSFX01000045.1:0-39800 GCA_008015635.1 Nitrosomonas oligotropha | reverse complement strand
TTGTGCAATCTAATTACTTCCAGCTTGTTTAAGCAACCGGGAGATTATATCAGATTGAAGCAATCACGGGATTCGAACTTATGTTTTTGCTGCTGTATTCGATGCCTTCAAACTGTAATCGGCCAAGCCGATTTTTCTATCAATCATCACAATTACTTTTTGCGGGGGCGATGATCGTGTATTTGGCCGGTCTTGTCAAGATTAAACTGCATCTGGGCGCAATTTCCGCTACATATCTTCTTCCGGTTCCGGGTCTTCTTTGCATGGCGCTTGCGCCGCCGGTGCAGCACTTGATGCACCCTTCACGCTACCGGGAATTTTCGGTGTTTTACAATTCACATCAGCATTTTGCGCGCGATGCCGCAAGGCGTGATCCATCAATACCAGAGCAAGCATGGCTTCGACAATCGGCGTGGCGCGGATGCCAACACAGGGATCGTGTCGTCCATGTGTTTCGACGATAACCGGGGTGCCATTTTTATCAATTGAATGCCGCCCGAGGCGGATGCTGGACGTCGGTTTGATGGCGACATGCGCGACGATATCCTGCCCGGTAGAAATACCGCCCAGAATGCCGCCCGCGTTATTACTCAGGAAACCATCCGGCGTCATTTCGTCGGAATGCTCCGTGCCTTTCTGCGTCACGCTGGCGAATCCGGCGCCGATTTCCACGCCTTTCACCGCGTTGATGTTCATCATGGCGTAAGCGATTTCGGCATCGAGCCGGTCATAGACCGGTTCACCCCAGCCGACCGGCACGCCTTGCGCCACCACGCTAATCTTGGCGCCGACCGAATCGCCGGATTTGCGCAATTGATCCATGAACGTTTCCAGTTGCTCGGTATAGCTGCTGTCAGCGACGAAAAACGGGTTTTGCTGGACATCGTCCCATTGCTTAAAAGGAATCTGAACGGGGCCTAGTTGCGCCATATAGCCGCGAATGACAATACCATATTTTTCATGTAGCCATTTCTTCGCAATCGCGCCTGCCGCAACCCGGACCGCCGTTTCACGCGCCGATGCGCGTCCGCCGCCACGGTAATCGCGGATGCCGTATTTTTGCCAGTAGGTGTAATCCGCATGGCCGGGACGGAACGTGTCCATGATTTTGCTGTAATCCTTGCTGCGCTGATCTTCATTGCGGATCAGCAAAGCAATCGGCGTGCCGGTGGTTTGCCCTTCAAACACGCCGGACAGGATTTCCACGGTATCGGATTCGCGCCGCTGCGTGACATGGCGCGACGTGCCCGGTTTGCGCCGGTCCAGTTCAAGCTGAATCTCTTCGGTGCTGATGGCTAACCCCGGTGGACAGCCGTCAACAATGCAACCGATTGCAGGACCGTGCGATTCGCCAAACGAAGTGACGGTAAAAAGCGTGCCAAGTGTATTGCCAGACATATGATGCTATTTGGGTATTAAAAAAAGATTGTGCGAGTCTATCATACGTACCCCTGCTTTTTGGCAATTTGCTGATCGCCTAACGACGGTAACCATTAGCCACAAACTTGAGGCGCATCAACAATGAAATGCCATCATCATGCTATACCTGCGCTAAAATGCGGTTATTGTCCGGCACAGGCGAGTTTTGAGCCATTTTCATATCATTAGAACCAGGAGTTTGCATGAATACACCCCAAGTGAAAGAGTTTCTTATCAGTTTGCAGGACAGCATCGTCAAAGGGATAGAGCAGGTCGATGGCAAACCATTCAAGCGCGATCAGTGGGATCGTCCGGAAGGCGGCGGCGGCATGAGCAGCGTGATCGAAGAAGGCAATGTGCTGGAGCGCGGCGGCGTTAATTTCTCCCATGTATATGGCGCGGGATTGCCCGCATCGGCTACCGCAGCTCGCCCGGAACTGGCCGGACGTTCGTTTGAGGCAATGGGTGTCTCGCTGGTGCTGCATCCGCGCAATCCGTACGCACCAACGGTGCATATGAACGTGCGTTTTTTCGAGGCACGCAAGGAAGGCGCGGAGCCGGTGTGGTGGTTCGGTGGCGGCATGGATCTGACGCCTTATTACGGCTACGCGGAAGATGCCGTTCATTTTCATCAAACGTGCAAAGACGCATTGCAACCGTTCGGAAACGATACCTATCCGCGCCTGAAAAAATGGTGCGATGACTATTTCTTCCTGAAACACCGCAAAGAACCGCGCGGAATCGGCGGTGTTTTCTTTGACGACTTAAATCAGCCGGATTTCGATACCTGTTTCAAACTCACGCGCAACGTCGGCGAAAACTTCATCAACGCGTACCGCCCTATTCTGGAACGCCGCAAGGACACACCGTACGGCGAACGCGAGCGGGATTTTCAGGCGTACCGGCGCGGGCGTTATGTGGAATTCAACTTGGTGTGGGATCGCGGCACGCTGTTCGGCTTGCAAACAGGCGGACGCACTGAATCCATCCTGATGTCATTGCCACCGATCGTGAAATGGCGCTACGACTGGAAACCGGCAGCCGATACCCCGGAAGGCAAACTGTACACAGACTTTCTAATCGGAAAAGACTGGGTGTAAATCGCCTGTGAACAAGTTATCACTCAATAATCAGATTCTCCTCGGCGCGCTTTTGGGCATTCTGTTCGGTTTATGGTTCTCGATGCTGGGGCAGGAATCCAAGATCAGCCAAAGTGGGCTATATGTCGCAAAACTTACCGGCACCTTGTTTACCGATTTATTGCGCATGGTGCTGATACCGCTGGTTTTCACGTCGATTGTGGTCGGTGTCGCGAATCTGCGTTCGTACCAGCAAATGAATCGCGTCTGGCAAATGACGCTGATTTTCTTTATGTCGACCATGGCGTGTGCAGTCGTGCTCGGCTTAACGGCTGCCAATATTTTCCGGCCAGGCAGCGAATTACAGATCGCGATGTTTCAAGATGCGATGCAGGATTTTCAGGCCACCCAGATGTCGCTGCCGGAATTCTTTGCGCATTTCCTGCATTCATTGTTCCAAAACCCAATCGCAGCGCTGGCTCAAGGTAACGTGCTGGCGGTGGTGATATTTGCTTTATTGCTGGGTATTGCTCTGGTCATAGGCGGTGAACGCTACCGCAATATCCTGACCTTGATGCAGGAATTCCTGGAATTGATCATGATGCTGGTGGGCTGGATCATGCGGCTGGCGCCATTCGGTATCATGGCATTGGTGCTGCAACTGGTGGCCACGCAGGATACCGGTCTGTTAACCGTCATGATCAAGTTTGTGGCGGTTGTATTAGGCACCACGCTGTTGCACGGTGTGGTCGTGCTGCCATTAATCCTTTACCTGATGACCGGCGTCACACCGTATAAATTCTGGCTGGGTGGGCGTGAAGCATTGATCACTGCAATTGCCACCAGCTCAAGTGCAGCAACATTACCCGTTACGTTGCGCTGCGCCGAGCAGCACTTGCATGTCAAACGCGATGTCGCGGGATTTGTCATCCCGCTCGGCGCCACCGTCAACATGGATGGCACGGCGCTGTACGAAGCGATTGCTGCATTGTTCATCGCCAATCTGGTGGGCGTTGAACTCAGTTTGATGCAGCAGATGATCGTATTCGTCACCGCGATGCTGGCAGCCATGGGTGCGCCGGGCATCCCTAGCGCCGGCATGGTGACAATGGTGATGGTACTGCAATCGGTTGGTTTGCCGGCCGAAGCCATCGCCATATTGCTACCGATTGACCGGATACTCGATACTTTCCGCACCATGGTGAATGTGGAGGGCGATCTGGTGGGAAGTCTGGTGGTACAGCACTGGATCAACCGCGGCGATTCCAGCACATAAATTTTTCCGTTTTTTGTATTTACATCAAATCGATATCGCGAAAGCGCTGCTGTATTTCCAGCACTTTCGCGGCATTGTTGATCAATGCCTCGACGCAATCCTGATCCAGCTTCGAATTGGACATTTGCCGCAACATACCGAATGCTTTTTCATTACTCCACGGTGCTTTGTACGACCGCCGTGAAGTCAGTGCATCGAAGACATCGGCTACCGCGCTGATTCGGGCTTCGATCGGAATCTCCTCACCTTTCAAACCATTCGGATAACCGCTGCCGTCGACCGCTTCGTGATGAAATTCGGCGATATTGCGCAATATATTGGTGTGACCAAAAGCGCCCAAACCAAAATCTTCCAGCACGGAATCGATGATCTCGCGGCCCTTCGCCGGATGCGTTTTCATGATATCGAATTCCGCTTCGTTCAGCCTGCTGGGTTTGCGCAGAATGTTATCCGGTATGCCGATTTTGCCGACATCGTGCATCGGTGAAAACAAAAAAATATGTTCGATCTGTTCATCGGAAATACCATAACTCGGCGCCAGTTCGCGTGCGATCAGGCGGGCGTAGTGCGCGGTCCGGTCGATGTGCGAACCGGTTTCAAGATCGCGATAATGCGTCATGCTGCGCGCCGCACGCACGGCGGCAAGCAAAGTGCGTATGGCGGAAAGCTCATTGATCACCATCAGCGCAATCAAATGGCCGTAAATATCGATCTGGCGCAACGCTTTCGGTTCAAAGGGATGTTCTTGCAGCGAATTAAAGAACAAAAAACCGACAAAAGCGCCGCTTTGATACAGCGGCATGGTATAGCTGGATTTATAACCTGTGGCGGCTACCCGTTTGGTGTGTTCGTGCGTGCCTTTGGCAAAAATAGCCAGATCCTGCACCAAGCGCGGACGGCGATGCTCAATGATGGCCAATAGCGATGGCGCAGCGCTCAGCGGCGCTTCGTAGGTAGTCACCGGACTATCGTTGCCTTCGGTACTGTGCGTATACGTTTTGAGCATTTCCGTTTTTTCGTCGAACAATGCGATCGCCAAACGGTCGACAAAGGGAAAATCCTGGCGGATGATTTGATGCAGAAAACGCAATTTCTCGGTTAACGGGAAATTTTCATGCAAATTCGCCAGCGTATCCTGGTGGGTAAACAAATCTTCTTCGGATTGCATAAACTTCTCCCAGAGAATGGTGAAGGCAATAACCATGATGCTGCCGCCCGGAATTTTCGAGATATGGCGGCTAAGCTATCTATTCCCGCGCTATTTTAAACGATTTAGCGCGAACTCGTAGCGCTGGTTTTTTTCATTGAATTGATGAAATTAGAAGAAATTTTCCATATCCCATTTTGTGATTGTTATGTGGCAATTTGCCGCGCGACAATATGCCACATTCCAAAAAGAAATCATTCTTCCTACAATTTGCTTAACGTGGTTACTCCGAATCTGGTGAGTATCGATAGCCGCGGCGAGAATAGCACATTAATTACATTATCCTCAGGAGGATGACAAGCGCATCGTAACAACATGCGTCGGCATAAACCCTATGAAAACACCTAAACGACTAGAGCCATTGATTGAAGAAGGTTTGATTGACAGCGTGATTTGCCAGCTCATGAGCGGTAAAGAAGCGATGATTTATATGGTGCGCAGTGGTGAACAAATCCGCTGCGCCAAAGTATACAAAGAAAGCAACAAGTGCAATTTCCATCAACGCGCCTGCTACACCGAAGGACGCAAAGTTAAAAACAGCCGCCGCGCCCGTGCGATAGAGAACGGCAGTCATTATGGCCGTAGTGCGCGCGAAGAATCCTGGCAAAGTACCGAAGTCGACATGCTATGCCGTTTGGGAATGGCGGGTATTCGCGTACCGAAATTCTATAACTTTTTTTCCGGCGTGCTCTTGATGGAGCTGGTTACCGATGCGGGCGGAAATGTAGCGCCGCGATTGAATGATCTGATACTGACACCGAAACAAGCGCGCACCTATCACAAAATTTTAATCGAGCAAATTGTCACCATGCTGTGCTCCGGAATCGTGCACGGCGACTTGTCGCCATACAATGTACTGGTCGATAGCCAAGGCCCGGTAATCATTGATTTGCCCCAGGCCGTTAACGCAGCCAGTAATTTCCAAGCGCGCCATATGATCAAACGCGACATTGATAACCTGACAACATTTTTGAGCCGTTTTGCACCGGAATTAGCACAATCCGACTATGCGACGGAAATATGGTCATACTATCAACGCGGAAAGTTACCTCAGGCACGTCTAACCGGAACCGTTAAACAACAAAACAAACCTGTTAACGTTGGCAATGTCCTGCAAATTATTGATACCGCCATCAAAAAAGAAATTGCCTGGCAGCGGCATAAACAAACCCGATGGAACAATCATTTGTCACAATGTTGAGTTAAATTCTCCTAATCTAAAAAGACTGCAATCAATGTTCATTGACCTGCCCGTGTTTGCTTGTGCTATAATCCCGCTCCTGACGCGGGGTGGAGCAGTCTGGCAGCTCGTCGGGCTCATAACCCGAAGGTCGTAGGTTCAAATCCTGCCCCCGCAACCAAACAAATCAAGCACTTAGAGAATAAAACCCTAAGTGCTTTTTTGTTTTACGGCTACCGTGTAATGCTGGTGTAAGAAAATCCGGTCAACGCGAAACAATAAAAAAACCCGGAATGAATACGGATCTGCGTTAAATGGAAGTAATCCATCTTCGATTCATATCAAATTCTTGTTTTCCAGATCGGCACAAAATTGAGTCAACAAAAGATTTATTTCATCACTCATGACGTGTTGTATTTCGGTTACTGCTTTACCATGAAGACATGGTGCTATCTGTTGCAGCAAGCCAAGTAATTTATCCCTAAGCATCCTGCTTTCCTCAAATGCGGCTTTATGTACGTCATCTCGTAAAATCAAATGCCCATTGCCGCATCGTACTCAAGCTTTGCCTGCATCGCTAATACCTTTTCTTTCAGTGCCCGGCTGTTTTTGTAAAGCTCATCAGCGTCGCTACCATCAAGATTAAGCTGGCTGGTACTGTTAGCAGCCACCTGTTAATTCTTCCAGTGTTCGATTATCTTCTGGTGTTTCATTTGAAACCGATAGAATAGAAACCGTTGAAACCGCTTGACCGCCTGATCAGCATCATCCGCTTGGTATTCCCTGATCCACCTCCTCAGCATATTGGCATTGATTTCCAGACTTCGAGATGCTTTTGTCGTAGTATGACCCTGATTCAATACCCAGCTGATCACATCCAATTTGAATTCCTTCGTGTACTGCTTTCTCGTTACCATTTCTTCCTTCAGTTAAACCATTTTCTCTTAACTGGACTATCCAGTTTCAGTAAACCACGTCATGATGCAACTGCAAAACCCTAAGCAAACCAAGATACTGCTGGTAACATTGGTGGAAACAACAATGGTGCTTGTATTTAAACAAACTAAAAATTAAGCCTCTATGAGCCAATAGTTCGAATTAAGAATATTTATTGAATTGCCCAGAAACTTACGACGGAATAATCACATTAAGCCAAATTAAAGTGATTCGATGCGTGATGAGCCTTCACTTCTTGCAGCAGAAAGGTGGCTTTTTACCCTGGATTTAAGAAGTAGAATTTTCCAGAAACTTCTACACGCAATTCTACGATCGGATACACACCAGAAGTATCCACTACTTGGAATTTCTCTATCGTGTCAGCTGGTAGCTCAATTGTATATCCGTTGTTACTTGTTAGCATAAGCTTACCATCTGTAGATCGGAACAACATCCCCGTCAATATTTGAGATGGTTTAGTTGTCACAATTGATGAGTTAGTTTTTAAAAGATCATGAAGAGACTTTGAGCTAGTTTGCTTAAGAGAATGCATAATAATATCTTCCATATAAATAAAAAAAGATGGTGTTTTAAACAGCGCAACCGCAACTACTTTCATTTTTTAGAAACTTTGTTTCTAAATTGTTTCTTACCTTAAAATATCACTTGAGTATTTTTAAGCTGTTATGCTCTGAATCACCCGGGCAACTTATAATTATTAATGAAATATATTTTTATCTGAATTAAGCACTCTTTTTTATTTATTAACCGTTAAATGGATACTTTTTAGGGTTAATACGTATTGTTTTTCTTTATTGAGGGATAAGTTTGATAATCCCTGTCTTAAATATCAAAATCACATGATCTTTAGTAATTATTAAACGAGGCGTCTGCCGATTTCCTTCGGAATTTGATCTCGAGCGCGCAAACTTTATCTGTTTTACATGACGTCCCTATAACAATAAAATTAATTATTTATTACACATTCACCTCACTTGTTTGAAGTAGTAATTGCCCTCGTTGAACGGACGCATTTTATTCTGGTTATGAACGGCAATTGAATTTTGAGTCACCTCTTACAATTTGACCTAAGCGGAGGGTCTGTTTAGGTTCTGCCGCTCGAGAACTATTCCAGCGGCTTTCTTTCCTTTTAAGCGATAACTTTACCCGCTGATTTGCACGATATGTCTAGGATGCAGCAGGCGGTCGAGGTGCGGTGACCAGGCTCTGATCATCGGCAAATGCACCTGGCCATCGCGAGAAAGGCAGATTGCTCGTGACAATGATGCTGCTCACTTCATATTGTTTAACGATTAAATTCAAGAACAGACTCGTTTCAGCACGATCAAAATGCAGATAACCAATTTTATCGATTACAGGCAGTTTGGCGCCGGGATGCTGCGCTTGAGATAAGTATCCAAGCGTTCCTGTTTTTTTGTGACGGCTAGTGGCTCAATCAAATCTACCGTTGTGATGGATCGCACTTTGAATGCCTAGTTGAATAACCCTGATAAGCAACATTGATGGTCAACCGACTTTTACCGACCACTGCTGTTTGATCTGCACTTTCAACCGCCGGACTTCTTCCTGCCCCGGCGTTGATCTCCAGACTTCGAGATACTTCTGTCGTCGTATGTCCCTGATCGAATACCAGACTGATTGCATCCGATTTGAATTCCTTCGTGTACTGCTTTCTCGTTCCCATTTCTTCCTCCAGTTAATACTATTTTCTCTTAACTGGAGTGTCCGGTTTCAGTAAACCAAGTCAGTCGTTAGTAGGTCAGTTTTACATTGTCGGTGACACAGCTGTTTATAAACTTGAACGATCAAAAAAGATGGCGCATTCCTATCGTCAGGGTATTGCGATCTCTATCCACTGGGTTATTTTTATCAATTACATTTACATGTTGATAACCACCAAATAAATTTGTACGTTTACTCAAACTATAAAGAGCTCCAACCGTAAAGCTTTTCGATTTCCTACTTGCGAGAGCCTCAGTATTATTAGCATCAGTCATACCGCCCTGAGCAACAAAGGTGGTATTTCCCCATTTATATTGCCCGCCTGCATACCAAATATCTCCACTCCCCCCCGGATTCATTGCCGAATTGCACTGTCTAGTAGAATTTTCTCCAAGAGCTCCCAATGCAGCCGCATCAGAACAGGTGGCCGCACCTAGTGCATTGCTAATATAGTCATATTGACCTTGAATTCGGAAGTTTTGATATGCCCAGATCCCTCCCACCCGGGCTACCTCTTCAGTTCTTAAGTTAGCTGTGAGTACTTTTTTTTGAGTAGAACTTACATTATCCCTAGAATAGCCACTAAATACCTCTAATTTGTGGTCTTGGATTTGGGTAACATATTTTGCCGCGAATTGAACATCCCACTCTCCATTTTCTCCTCCGGTATTACCGATATTGCCACCTTTGCCGCCGAGCATTCCCCCTAGGTGTGCTTCAAGTCGATCTGAATCTCCTGGCATTAACATAACCGCAAAAGAAAATCCGTTAAAAGCCGCAGAAGTGAAACGTACAACACTATTTACAGCAGTATATGAAGCTGAACCCAGGCCATTGGCACTTGCAATCATAGTTCCACCACTACCTGTTGCCTGAAGAGTAGTATAAACAAACGGATCAATTGTCCAACCGCCGGCAAAGTCGGCGAAAGGAGAATGGGTTCGACCAAATTTCAACGTACCTAAAGATTCTTGGGATAAACCCACAAACATTTCTCTGTTACCCGATTGCGCACCATTTAGGTTGAACCCGTAATCAATCATTCCAACCGCTTTAAATCCTTTTCCTAATTCTTCGAGTACTCTGAGTCCCCACGAAGAAAAAAAAGTTGGATCTTCAATCGATGCCTGATTAGAGAAACCTTCAATATTGATATGATTATATTCAGCTTGAATTCTTCCAACGAGACCAAAATTCATAGCTAACGCGGAAGTACTTGATGTAAAAACTAAAACACTTATTAAAACTCTGGGTATTAATTTTTGAATATTCATGTTTTGTTTAAAAAAATTGTTCTGAAGAATGGATGTTAATTTTTCTTCATTACTCTTTTATTAAAGCAATGCATAAATTTAAGGATATTTCTCACAATTGATGTGAGAATAAAGAATCATAACTGTGTCACATGAGCTATAGTCAAATCTGATGTATGGAGAATTAAGCTGCGACCTATTTTTGACTTACCATTGATGAATTTAATACCGGAGACGACATCGGGCAGCAGATTGTAGCCTCTCAATCGGAACCATTTTGCTGTGCTGTTTCCATAAGCTTGAATGCCATAATTTGGCTACAGCTCTCAACAATCCCAGTACACAGTCACCGGCAGCCAGTTTGGGTGCATCCTTGAGACCGCACTGTTTCAAATCCATTAACACTTCCGTCCAGTTCGCTTCAAATTCGCGATAACAGCCCAACAATGCCAGCAATTCATACATCCCATTTCATCAGAACTGATCATCACCAAAAGACATAGCCAGTCGTCCATTTTCACGTTACTGTAGACGCCACCAGCCCAAACATAAATGTAACATTTCTTGCTTAAATCACGCCGGTTACAGTCCTGGTAATCCTGTTCCCAGTTTTGCTTCAGACGGCTAATCGTGGCTGCCGGCAATCCCGGCGCACCCGGCTCCAACAAGTGTTTCAGCATCTCGGCAAAATCTCCCGTTGGAATGCCTCTCAGATATAACTAAGGGGAATTCCTCAGTATTTCCGCTATGTTTCAAGTACGGCGGTATCAAGCTGCTGTTAAATTTAATACCAGCTCTTGAACGATCCCAAATCTTGGACAATTTGACTTCAATATTGGCGAGTCCGGTTTGAATGGCACGTTCGGGCATATAACCATTTCGACCACTATCGACTTTCCTTCGTCAGCTTTAAAACCGCCATACTGCTAGAGGAAAGCAGCCACTTCCGCTTCAATGGCAGTAGCCAGCATCTTACGCGTTTCTTCTCTCAGTACTTCCTACAACGGATGTTCTGGTGTATTCAGCTTCAAAACATTGTTATCTGTCATTGCGTTGTTTTCCTTTTTTATTGATTGATCTGGCGAGATCTCCACCAACAGGTTACAGCGCTTTCTTCTTCTCCTATACACCAGGAATAAGCATAGCTCGTGTCATATTTTTTTAATATGCGGAAGATATCGTGCTTAGAGTCAAGATTGATTAAGGTAATTTCAAATCAATGGCAGGGTACGATTTCAAGATTTTAGTTTTTCAAAATCAGAATTAACGTATTCCTTCTTGACTATATTTCTTAACGTAAATTTTATTCGGTAAGAAAATTCAAACCAGTTCAGTTATGGAGGGTTTTACAATGTTAGTAAAGAAAATAAGTAAAAAGGTTTTCTTGGCAGCGGCGAGTGTATTTGTATTTTCGACTGGGACAACAAGTGCTGAAAATGATCTAGAATCTAGCTATAAGTATCCGGAGGCCTACAACAAATATATACAACCATTAGCTACGGCCATTGATTACTACAATGGCATGCTTTATCTCTTTAATTACGACAATGACAAGCTGATAATAGTCAATCCTGTTAGCCTCAGTGGCTGGCCCGGCAATCTTCCTCTGCAACATACTGTCATATTGCCAGAAGGCGATAAGATTTATGTAACTTCTGACAATACCTCGGAGCATCCTTCTTATGTTATTGCTCTGAAAGTTAATAGTATTGACTGGAATTCCGGTTCGGCATCTCTCACAGTAGAGTCAGTAATGGCAGCAGATGTGCCAAACACCCCTAGTGAACTTCCGCATGTCGAGGCAATTAACAAAAATCAACCAATTCCCAACTGGTTGGTTGGAAGAGGAACCCAAATTCATGGTCCCACTTTATTACCGTATTCCGATTATCTTTATTTCACTGAATTTACCTCAGACCGGGTGCGCGTCGTAAATCATAAGACTAATGAATTAGTAAGCGGCCTGGATCCTATTGTTATCCCAGGGTATACAGAACAAACACACGGCGTTAATTTCAATCGCTCAGGTACTGTAGGACTTGGTACGGGATATTTTTTTGATAATAACTTAATAGACATCTACAAATCTAATAGAGAAACAGGCGAATTGCGAGTAATCGGTCAAATTATGCTCGGCGACGAGAAAAAATATGCCGCGCTTACTCATTTTGTATATTGGCTGGACGAACGATACGCTGTAACTGCCTCGATGCAATTTGATAAAACTTCCCTAACCTCATCAAATACCAAAAAAATTATTCCTCCTAGTGTGTGGTTGCTAGATACACAAGAAGGTACCGCAAAAAAAATTGTAGATAATACCAATGATCCAAGAGGTCATGGCGTTTTTCGCTCTGCCTCTGATTTGGCAGTTGTAAATGGCAAGCTCTACATTGCTGAAGAGGATACGCTTGATAATACCTTTGCAGATGATGGGTATATTTCTGTGTTTGATTTAAGTGACCGCAACAATCCAAGATTCTTGAAAAGACTCAAGCCCGGCAAGGATCTTCCTGCAGGATATTCTGTTGCTCACACGATCAGCCCGACTCCAGACAATCGTTATTTAATGGTAGCAAGCTGGGTTTCTGGATATGTGCTGAAAATAGATACTACAACGGATACCGTAGTAAAAGTTTGGGGACCTGCTGATGGTCTTGTTAAACCTCATGGCATTTTTGCTGCTGGGGGCTTACGTTAATTAGTAGGACCATATCGAGCTGTCTTTTCTCGTCAACAAACTTGATAAATTAAAGATGGCTCGATTTTGATCTGTTCTTATATAAGAAAAACATCAAGATAATTACAAGGAATAAGTAAATTGAAAACAGTAAACCTACAAAAATTCCATTTCCTGGCTGTTATGGTGACATTGCTTGTTTTAACTCAAGTTGATACTAAAGCAGCGACTGTGATTCTGCCGCGTGCTATACCTCTTCAAGCAGAAAGTATTGCTCACTTAAGACAAGCGCATGCAAATGAGGGCAATAACTGGCAACTTGTTGTTTTTGGATTTTCACATTGCAAAGATGTTTGTCCCATATCCATGGCTAACTTAGCGATGCTGGTTAAGGCTGCGGCTGACGAGCAAATTCCGATAAATGGAACTTTTGTAACTGTGGATCCCGATAGAGATTCAGCTGCTACTTTATCTCAATATACTCAGAACTTTAGTTCTAAAATTTCCTATTTACGTTTTGAGGGTGAAGAACTAGAGCGTTTTAAAAAAACTTTTGGAGTGGAAGTAATATTCTATACGAAAAATGAAGGTAATTTATCTAACTATCAAGTCGATCATAGTACATCTGCATTTTTGATAGATCGGGAAGGAAGAATTAGAGTCATGTTCGATGCCCTAAAAGATGCGAACGATATTGTAAGAATGTTCAGGGAAAAAAAGGATTTATTTAAGGTATGAAGTCGATCACTATTGTATTTCTATTATTTGCTTTGATAGATTCTGCTTACACCATGGAGATCAATGTCAATCCCAGATCTATTATTTCCTCCCTTGATAAATCCTTAGCGCCAGAACTAGATATCTTACGAGTGACAACAGAGATTTCATCTGATAATCACATAGTATTTCAAGTTAAGACTAAAGGAGAACGAGATCACGGAAAAGAAGATGATTATTTGCTTTTGCAAATTCTACATGAAAATGTTTATATTTTTCTTATCCCCATTAATAAGAAACAAGAATCTGAGATATTGATTTATCAAGATATATTGGATAACAACTATGCGCTCTCACGAGAATTCAAAAGGTCCCCTAGTAGTTTGATTGCAGATTTAAATCTTAACCGTGTCACAAATGGTGCAGAATTTCTTATTCCACTTGATTGGATTAATTTTGGAGCAGATTTTGGTTTTGATGCTTATACCGTACAAGCAGATGTGAACAAAAATACACTAAAAATTAATAAAATATACGATCAGGCAGGAAAGGCTCGTAAAAGTGAAAAATTATTTTCAGCTATTTTACTTCTTAACAAACTCTGTGCACCTAAAAGGCTCAATTAATCACTCTTAAAACAAAGCCATACTCGTGAACTTTCATTCAATAAGAAAATTATTACTTCTCAGAATTCCGTGTATCTTTTTCAGTAGATGAACTCATATCTTTATAAGAACGAGTTTTAAGGGTGCTACCCCTACCACTAAAAGAAGTAATATTGTCAAATTGTTTGATATTTTGAGGATCCAAAAGATAATTATTTATCGCATCTTGTTGTTCTAATTCATAGCTTGTTAATTGTTTATATCTGTTTAGCTGTTCAGCATTTATATTTGTAGATAACAGCAACAAAAGAATCAGATTAATAGAAATTAACCACGAAGGTTGAATTAATTTTTTCATGAAAATCTCCATAAGTATTGGCAAAAATAAACAAACAACTTTTTAAGTTGAAGATAGAACACAATTTAAGCCTTGGGGCGCCCAGTTTTTATTACTTCCACACGTTCAACAGCTTTTAGAAGTAATGATTTGTTAAGCCTAGATAGGTTAATTAACCCCGCTCGTATCAGTTCACTTTTTTTAACATGAACACCAGTCTCTAAACATTTCTTTTTTAATTCCCCTAACAAGTTATATTCATTTTCCGGCATTGTGAAACTATCGCGAATCATTTTTACTTTTCTGGGCTTTTCTTTTTTGTTCTGTTTTTCTGTGCCGACCTGAGTTACAGGAGCTAATGATGAAGCTTTGATTCTTTTGGTACTAGTCGATATTTTATTTGCAATATTCGAATCTTCTTGGGAAATCCGCTCCACCACAGATGCAGCAGGCATTTCTTTATCATTGATTTTGTTTATATTCTTTCTCATATTTAACTCTCCTAAGTTTGTATACAGTATAAACTATTTATACTGTATACAAAATATATTTGCATTTTTGCTCAATCTCGTGAGCTGTTAGCAACAAATATAGATATCCACTTGATTCATAAAAAACATACTACCGTGACTTACTGAAACTGGACACTCAAGTTAAGAGAAAGTAGTACACGAAGGAATTTAAATTAGATGCGATCAGCCTGGTATTGGATCAGGGAATATCAGGCTGATGATGCTGATCAGTCATTCCGGGGTAATGGGAAACTGACGCCAGAGCAGGAAAAAATTCGGCAGTTGAAACCCCGAATCAAGTCTATGTTGGCGACATCACTTAAAGATTGCTTCGACAATACTGTGACAGAAAGCTTTTTTGGTAGCCTAAAACAGGAACGAATCAACTAGCGTCACTACCAAACCCGTTTCGCGCTCAGCAAGATGTGCTGCACTATATTTCCATGTTTTATAACAGTCATCGACTGCATTCATGCATGGGGTACAAGAGCCCAAATCAGTATGAGGTTGAAACAGAAGGATTGAAAAAAGTCGCTTAACTGAATTGTCCGGTTTACTTGACCAGATCACTATCCAGAAAGCACTATCGTACTTATACTCATATAATGAGCGTTAATTTTACTTAGGACAAGAATCCTAGTAAATCAGGAGGAGTGATCTATTGTGTTCAACTGCTCCGGCAGTTATTGTTACACCAACAGGAAGATGTGTTGATCGCTCGATGGATAGAAGTGACACAAGACGACCTGATTTAAGAATTTTCTGGGAGGTAGTAAAAATGATGTTAAAAAAACTGGCACTGTCCATTATCACAACAGGTGCTCTTGTTATCGGGAGCGGTGCTCAAGCAGCAACCTACCATTTTGGGAACCTGCTATCCGGTGGCGGACCTGCAGCGGTGCACCTTGCAGATTTGGATATTAATGATCTTGGTGGCGGACACTGGTCATTCTTTCTCCACAATATTAATTTAAGTGCATTTGGTTCTGGTGCGTTTGTTGGTGCAATGGCAGTAGATGGTTTAACGCCTAGCTCTGTAACAGTCGTACCCGGCGGCGGTGTGAGCACTGTTAGCAAAAACCCCGGTGGCGGCCCCGGTGGTAGCTTTGATTTTAGATATGATTTTGGCCGTGGAAGCGATAAGCTTAAAACTGGCGAAACAGTTTCATGGGATGCTTTTGGATTAGGTAGCTCGCATCTCCCAATTAACGGAGAGCTGGCTTTGCATGTGCAAGGCACAAGCTTCTCGCCGAGTTCTGCTTGGTACGTCTCGCCCGTTCCAGAACCAGAAACCTACGCTATGTTGCTGATTGGTTTGGGTCTGTTAGGATTCTCGGCACGTCGCAGAAAATAATTGGCAAGATAATTATTTCGATTCCATTCAAAACGGGAGCTTAAGCTCCCGTTTTATTTTCCATGGATTTGCAGTTGAATCACAGTAAAAACATAATCCCGCTGTTAAATCCAGTCAAACCAGAAAAGTGGTTTGTTAAACCGTATACGCAAAAATCCAGAACGTTTATGTTACTTCTTCTCCAAGCTGGAACGAACGATATACGCTAGTTAAAAATCACCGTCCCATTCGCCAACCGTAATATTCCGATTCTTTCGAGAAATCATCCCAGACAAACAGCGGATCCGGAATCGGATAAGTGGGCAGCCAGAAAGTCACAAGATCCAATGCACCATTGCCCGTACGGCCAACCGTATGAAAAACACCCCATAGCAATCCTTCAGTAACACCAATCAATGCATTTTGATCTCTTTGGCTCCATAAAGAGATATTTTTCGGCAATTCCATCCACCCGGTAGCTACATTAGCAACACCGCTTAGAATCTTTGTACCGGCCCTGTTAAAATAAACATCAGCAGTTATTGCTTCACGCGCATGCGCTTGAAACGAAAAAAGTAATGACAGAACAACAAGCAAGGTAAATTTGGATATTGTGTGCATCATTAAAAATATTCCTTTGAAATTTTTAAACTATCATACTGTTAATTATTCAATTTAAAAAGGCTTCAACATTAATCGTCATATAATAAAAAACCGCTCCATATTTCAGTATGAAGCCTAAAATCGCCAATCCGGTACTTGATCCAACTAGGGATGTTTTCTTTATGAATATAAGACTCACTATTACAGTGATAGCAACAGCCCTAATGCTGAGTGGATGTAGCGCAGTAAAAGATAATCACATCCGGCAGGAAGTATTAGCAGACAGCAATCTGCCGGAAGAAATACGCAGAGCGATCGATCTTAAAGAACTTGCCGTAGGCATGACACAAGAACAGGTCATCGCTTCCTGGGGATCTCCTTGCAAGTGGTGTTATAGAACCCGCACAAGTTCGAGTGGAGATACCTGGGAATATCATATTCCCGGAGCGGACTCCATCATTGTTGGATCTGATTTCATTGGCATTGGAACCGGAACTTACTTGTACTTCGATAAAGACAGAATACTCAAATACTGGTCCAATCAGTAAATATCCCAAGCTACTAATACATAATCACCTTACAGCACCGATTGAGCGGCACTGGCGGCAATCATTTCGTCTTCTCACTTGAGAAAAGGATTTAATCCGTTACGCTCTTTCATTTAACCCTAACCGCTCCATCCGGTAACGCAGCGAGCGAACCGTAATTCCCAGAGTCTTGGCCGCTTTTGTGCGGTTGTATCGGTTTTCATTCAATGCTTTGACGATGGAATCTTTCTCTAGTCTGTCGAGAAAATCCTGCAGCGGCAGATTCTGTTCCAGATCGACTGGAAGCTTGATCATGGCAATTTGCGGAGTCTCTTTTGCTTTATGCGGTAACTGCAAATCTTCTTTTCCGATTTCCGTGTCAAAACACAGCGCAAGTGTTCGCTCCAGTATATTTTCAAGCTCACGCACATTGCCCGGATAATCGTAGCTCTTGAGCAAGGCCAGCGCGTCTTTCTTCAAACTACAAGCTGACCGTCCCGCTTCCCGGCATAGCTTGGCCAGCACAGCTTCCGCAATCAGCGGAATATCTTCGCGCATTTCGCGTAGCGCCGGCATATTCAATTCAATCACATTCAGTCGGTAGTACAAATCCTGACGGAATTGCCCGGTTTCGACGCACAGGTTGAGTTTTTTATGTGTGGCGCTAATGATGCGCACATCGACACTTTTCTCTTGTGTCTCACCGATTCTCCTGACTTGCTTTTCCTGTATCACTCTGAGCAGTTTGACCTGCATCGTCAAGGGCAAATCGGCGACTTCATCCAAAAACAGAGTACCGCCATTCGCTGCCAGAAAAAAACCGTCATGATCTTTTTCCGCACCGGTAAAGGCACCCTTCTTATACCCGAAAAACTCACTTTCCATCAAATTCTCCGGGATCGCACCGCAATTGACGGCGACAAAAGGCTGTGTGTGACGCGCACTCCGCTCATGAATCATTCTGGCCGCAAGTTCCTTTCCGCTACCGGATTCACCACTGATATAAACCGCAGCCTGACTGCGGGAAAGTTTATCAATCGTTGCGCGCAGCTGAAGCATCGGCGCGGACTCACCTAATAACACACGCTGACTGACTTGCACTGCCGATTCAGTCTGCATCGGCGGCAGGCTCAAGGCCGACTTGACCAAATCCCGCAATTGTTTTAACGAAACCGGTTTGGGCAAATAATCAAAAGCACCGGCTTTAAGCGCAGCCACGGCATTTTCCGTGGTGCCATGTGCAGTGATCACGGCAACCGGCAAATCCGCGCAATGCTGTGCAATATATTTAACCAGCTCCAGCCCATCTCCGTCCGGCAAACGCATATCGGTCAAACATAACTGAAACTGCCGGGATTGCAGCAACTGCTTGGCGTCGCCAATACATTGCGCACTGGAAACATCCATTCCCATGCGAGCCAGCGTTAATTCAAGCAATTCGATAATATCGGGTTCGTCATCCACAATCAGAATATGCGGAGAAGCGATTTTTCTATGGGAATTGACAGATCGTTCGCTATCTACAGACATGATTGATTACTTTGGCAAATAATACGGAAATGTCCGCCGCTGGAACCTTCAATGTAATCCAGTGAGGCTTGATTGGTTTCGCACAATTCGCGCGCAATGTATAAACCCAGACCGGTACCTCCGGCAGCCGTGGTAAAAAACGGCTCAAAAATCTGCTTCACCTGCTGCGAATCGATACCCGGACCATCATCGACAATATCCAAGTAGACATTATTTTCATTGGCCGCCAGGGATAACTCGATGCGAACACTATCCGCCTGTTTGCAGCAGTGTCTCCACGCATTGCGGCATAAATTCCAGAGCACCTGATTCAAGTGATCGCGATCAAAACTTACCCAGTGATGGTTGGGACTTCTCAACACGAACACATTTCTGTCCATTCTTTCCGCATGACAAAACTCCTCAAGAAATTTTCTCATAAACTCATGCAAATCAATCAAATCAGGCTTTGCAATATTACGCCGGTTTAGCTGCAGCACATCCTGGACGATCTTGTTTAAGCGCCGGGTATTGTCACAAATGATGCGTACAAGACGGGGATCTGTATTGCTCTCAAGCTGCTCTTCTTCCAGCAGTTCAGCCGCGTGATTGATAGCGGACAGCGGATTACGGATTTCATGCGCGATGTTAGCGGTCAAACGCCCTAAAGCAGCAAGTTTTAATTGCTGTAACTGCGCCTGTATGCGCCCCATATCCTCGAGGAAAATAACAACACCGTTGCGGGAATCCGCTTGTATTGGAAGAAAACGCGTCCGCACCAGGGCATTACTATGGGCTAGGCGCAGCAAATCGAAACTGATACTGCTATCACCCTGCCAGCTGGTAAGCCGGTTGGCCAACTCGGGTATACAATCAGATAATTTGAGCCGTTCCGCTTTATCCGCAGATGAATTCAGATCAAATAACCGCTCCGCATAGGCATTGCGCTGCCGGATATAACCATATTGATCGACAACCAATACCCCTTCCTGCAAGTCTTGAATAACCAATTGATTGACTTGCGCCATATTCGCCAGATCAATGCCGCGCTCTTTGGCCAGCTGCTCACTGGCCAAGGTATATTTGGCCAATCGATGCGCCAGCCAGGCAACGGCAAAATACGCCATGCTCAGTAAACCGGCCTGCGAATATTGCGCAGCGTAATGATCAATCGTCCATAAGGAGTACGTTTCCTGCAGCAGCAGACTGATAGTCGCAATAGAAGCAAAAAACAGCGCCAAGCGCCCCCGGCTGATAAGACCCGCTCCAGCCAGCGACACCAGTAATAAAACACCCAAACCGCTTTGCAAGCCGCCACTGGCATAAAGCATCAGCGAGAAAAACGCGATATCGCTGATGACCTGAATCGCCAGTTGCCGGTTAAAACCAGGCAATCGCAATCTGATCAGCAGCATGAACAGGCTACTGAAAAGCACATGGCCAATGCCGGCATATAAAAACAGTTGATAGTGATAGGAACCAAGGCTAGCGAATTCGGATTGCCATGAAACAATCAATAGACCACTGCCGATCACAAAGCGAAAGCAATTGAAATAATAGAGAGAACGCCAGTATTGATCGGTATAATCCGCCGCCGTTATGCCTGACTCAAGCGGCAAAGATAATGAATGTTTATGTAGTGATGGGTATAGTGAAGTTGACACAAAAATCAGCTCAAGTTGAAGATTTTATATACAAGTTACAATGTTCGTGACTACAAAAATATTTAGTATGGCTATGGATAGCTTCACTTTTCGGCAGATAAACACCGCATTGCGCACAATTCACCATATCCTCAACAGCTTCCGATGAAGCTTCATGCTCTTCCTGCTTGGGCCGGCGGCTTTTGATTATCCAATAAATCAGCAGTGCGATCAGCACGTAAAAAATTAATTTACCCATATTGATTTCTGATACTTCCTGTATGGCATCAATCTGATTTATTGAGTATATTACATTTGCATTGCAGCGCATCAATGACATACCAATCGGGATTTAATTGCCATAGCCGGATCAGCATAGCAATTTTTTACCGTGGCAAATGATCGATTAACCGGGGTTTTATTCCCTATCAATGGAATATAAAATAATAATTTGATCAGATCAAAATTATTTTGATGGAACAGCAGATAAAACTCAGGAGTGGAAACACAGAGAAGTGTTGCGTTGCGAATACCGTATTTGAAGCAAGCCCGATCGATAGAAGAGAAAAAAACACTTCCTTCAAAATCCAGCAGGTGGTCACGGGTTAATCAACACAACTTCTCATGTTTCTTAATTAATGATTGCGTGTAATTGCGAAATCCGCCAATTGCATAAGGCATTTTTTATTTTCCGAATCCGGCAAAGAAGCTATCGCAGCCGTTGCGGTTACAATTTCAGCCTCGGCGCATTTCCGCGCATAATCCAGCGCTGCGGTTTTTTGGATCACATCAAGGACGGGCTGAAAACCCTCTTCCCCGCCATTTTCAATCGCTCTGCGGATAACACCGGCTTGTTCCGGGGTACCCACACGCATGGCATAAATTAGGGGCAATGTTGGTTTTCCTTCGGCCAGATCGTCACCCAGATTTTTTCCGATATCTTGATTGTTGCCGGTATAGTCGAGCATGTCGTCAATCAGTTGAAATGCTGTGCCCAAATGCATACCGTAAATCGACATGGCATTTTCTTCTTCCGGCGTCGCACCGCCGAGAATCGCGCCCAACCGGCTTGCGGCTTCAAACAACTTGGCGGTTTTATAACGTATCACTTGCAGATAGTTTTCTTCCGTCACTTGCGGATCGCGGCAATTGAGCAACTGCAGGACCTCTCCCTCGGCAATCGTATTGGTGGCATCCGCCAAGACCTGCATTACGCGCATGTTGTCGACCTCCACCATCATTTGGAATGCCCTGGAATAAAGAAAATCCCCTACCAGAACACTGGCGGCATTACCAAACAATGCATTGGCGGTTTCTCTATTGCGCCGTAATTCCGACTCATCGACCACATCATCGTGCAACAGAGTCGCGGTATGAATAAACTCGACAACCGCTGCGAGGTTGTAATGAAATTTACCTTTATACCCAAATGCGCCTGCCGATAAAATCACCAATGCAGGGCGTAGCCGCTTACCTCCGCTATTAATTATATATTCACTAACCTGGCGAATCAGAAGGACATGAGAGTGCAATTTTGCGCGGATCACATCGTCAACGATGTTCATGTCTTGCGCGATGAAGCTTCTAATATTTTCGATTGACACAATAATACCTTGTAGAAAACGCTATGTTAGGAATGACGATGCCCAAGTGTCAAGCATAATGATAAAATGCGCTAAATTTTCCACCACAATCAAGGGTTATTTATGTATAATCCGCGGTTCTGTAAAAGGGAAGTATGGAGTTAAATTATGTATGCGGTCATAAAAACCGGTGGTAAGCAGTATCGAATTCAAGTGGGTGAGAAACTGAAGGTGGAGCAACTGCAAGTGGAAAATGGCAGTGAGCTTGTTATCGATCAGGTATTGATGGTGGCTGATGGTGACAAAGTGTCCGTGGGTACACCGCTTGTCAGTGGCGCCAAAGTCAGTGCGACGGTTCTTGGTCAAGGCCGTCACGACAAAATCCGCATCTTCAAGATGCGCCGTCGGAAACACTACCAAAAGCATCAAGGTCACCGGCAGAATTATACTGAAATACAAATCACCGCTATTTCAGCTTAAGGCTTAAGGAGCAATAAATGGCACATAAGAAAGCGGGCGGAAGTTCCAGAAACGGACGCGATTCACATTCAAAACGGCTTGGTGTTAAACGCTACGGCGGTGAATTGATCTCAGCCGGATCGATTATCATCAGACAACGCGGCACGCAGGTTCACCCGGGAGAGAATGTCGGCATTGGTAAAGATCATACTTTATTTGCCAAAGTGACGGGAACAGTGAATTTCAGTATCAAGGGTGCATTACGACGCAAAGTAGCAAGCGTAATACCTGCATAAAAACAAATACACCTGATTTACTTAGAAAGCCCTGTCGCAAACGATGGGGCTTTTTTGTTTGCAGGATGCCGTAAAAACAGCAAGGAATTATTAGCCAATTACTTATGAAGTTCATAGACGAAGCGGTTATCCAGGTATTGGCGGGCAAAGGCGGTGATGGCGTCGCCAGCTTCCGGCGCGAGAAATATATCCCCAAGGGCGGACCCGATGGCGGCGATGGTGGCCGGGGCGGCAGCGTATTCGCCGTAGCCGACCGCAACATCAATACCTTGATCGACTACCGCTTCGCCCGCATTCACCGCGCAAAGAACGGCCAAAGCGGCCAAGGCTCGGATCGCTATGGTAAAGGCGCGGAAGACATCATCCTGCGCATGCCGGTTGGCACGCTGATTAAGGACATCAATACGGGTGAAGTCGTCGCCGATCTGGTGCATGACCAGCAAAAAGTGCTTTTAGCCAAAGGCGGCAACGGCGGTATCGGCAATCTGCACTTCAAATCCAGCACCAATCGCGCACCGCGGCAATTTACCTTCGGTGAACCCGGTCAGGAACTCGAGTTGAAACTGGAACTCAAGGTGCTCGCTGACGTCGGCTTGCTCGGCATGCCGAATGCCGGAAAATCCACGCTCATCCGCGCGGTATCCGCCGCACGCCCGAAAGTAGCCGACTACCCGTTCACCACGCTGCACCCTAACCTCGGCATGGTGCGCGTCGACCAGAACCGTAGTTTCGTCATGGCCGATATTCCGGGATTGATCGAAGGTGCGGCCGAAGGCGTGGGACTGGGTCACCGCTTTTTAAAACACTTGGCGCGTACCCGGTTGTTGCTGCACGTCATCGACATGATGCCGCCAAACGAAGAAACCGATCTGGTGCACGAAGCGCATGCATTGGAACAAGAATTGAAGAAATACGACGAAGCGCTGTATCAAAAACCGCGCTGGCTGGTCATGAACAAAACCGACATGATGCCGCAAGACCAACGCGACGAGATGTGCCAAGCATTTGTCAAAAAGATGGGCTGGCAAGACAAATACTTTATCATTTCGGCATTGACCGGCGAAGGCTGCCAGCTCCTGACGTATGCCATCATGGACTATCTGGAGCAACACCTGCCGCCGCAGCCTGAAGACCCTATTCCGGAAAACGAACTAGCGAATCCATGTTAAAGCAAGCACGCCGCATCATCATCAAAGTGGGCAGCAGCCTGGTCACCAATCAAGGCAAAGGGCTCGACCATACCGCGCTGGCCGGTTGGGCGGCGCAAATCGCCGCGCTCAAGCAAATGGGCAAGGACATCATCCTGGTTTCCTCCGGCGCAATCGCCGAAGGCATGCAGCGGCTCAACTGGGAAAACCGCCCGACCGCGTTGTACGAATTGCAGGCGGCCGCTGCGGTCGGTCAGATGGGATTGGCGCAAGCCTATGCATCCAGCTTCTCGCAATACGGTCTGCAAACCGCGCAAGTGCTGCTGACGCACGAGGATCTGTCGAACCGCAAACGCTATCTGAACGCCCGCTCGACGCTGACCACGCTGCTCAAACTGAACATCATCCCGATCATCAACGAAAACGACACCGTCGCCACCGACGAAATCCGTTTCGGCGACAATGACACGCTGGCGGCGCTGGTCACCAATCTGGTCGAAGCCGATGCGCTGGTGATCCTGACCGATCAGGCCGGTTTGTACACCAGCGATCCACGCAAGGATCCCAACGCGAAATTGTTGCCCGAAGTCCACGCCGGTGATCCAGCGCTGGAAAAAATGGCCGGTGGCGTCGGCAGCAGCATCAGCCGCGGCGGCATGCAAACCAAAGTGATCGCCGCCAAACGCGCGGCGCGCAGCGGCGCGGACACGATTGTCGCCTCCGGGCATGAAGACAACGTGCTGGTGCGCCTGAGCCGCGACGAAGCCATCGGCACCCGTTTCGTCGCGAAATTGCCGGTACTGGCGGCACGCAAGCAATGGCTGGCCGACTATCTGCAAGTACGCGGTTACGTCACGCTTGACCCAGGCGCGGTCAAAGCCCTGATCGATGACGGCAAAAGCTTGCTGCCGATCGGCGTGACTGGCGTCAATGGTGAATTCGAACGTGGCGAAACGGTTTCCTGCCTGGACGAAGAAGGCCGTGAAATCGCGCGCGGCCTGATCAACTACAGCGCGGTGGAAACGCAAAAAATCCTGAAACAACCCAGCAGCGAAATCGAAACGATTCTGGGTTATGTAGATGAACCGGAACTGATTCACAGGAACAATCTGGTTCTGCTGTAATACCACCTGATCCACAACCATGTCACTCGATTCCACTGCGCCACGCATCGCCGCCATCGACTGGCTGCGCGGCATCGTCATGATCCTGATGGCGCTCGACCACGCTTCATGGTTCTTCAACGCACAGCGCATTTTCGCCGACTCTGTATTACTGTTTGAACCCGGCACCCGCTTCGCCGCCGATCAATTTTTCACACGTTGGATCACGCATATCTGCGCACCGACGTTTCTATTCCTCGCCGGTACTTCAATCGCGATCAGCAATTTCCAGCGGCAGCAACAAGGCATGAATGACGCCATCATCGACCGTGAGTTATTGATGCGCGGCGCATTTATCGCGCTGCTCGACATCGTGTTGTTCTCGTTAATCGGCGGCAAACCGGTGCTGCAAGTGCTGTACGCCATCGGCATCAGCATGATGTTGATGGTCTACCTGCAACGCCTCGGTGCGGGTGCGGTTTTCTGGCTGGCGGTTCTGGTCATCGCGGGTGGCGAATTCCTGCTGACACTGCTGTGGCAACCGGGCGGCGACGTGCCGCTTTGGCTCGCACTCACGTTCGCACCGGATTTCGGCGCGACTTACACCGTGCTCTACCCTGCTCTGCCGTGGCTCGGCATGATGATGCTCGGCTGGTCGTTCGGCGAACGGTTCATCGTCCATCCCTCCGCCTCCTGGCAACCGCAGCGCGTACTGATGACCGCTGGATGGTTCGCGTTGACGCTGTTCGTCATCATCCGCGGCCAGGACGGCTACGGCAACCTGTTCATGCACCTCGAAGGCAACACCCTGATCGACTGGCTGCACGTCAGCAAATACCCGCCCAGTCTGGTTTATACGCTGCTGGAACTGGGTTTGATGGCCATCGTACTGGCGCTGCTGATGCGGCTGGAACCGTTATGCAAAACCATCCATCGCAACAACCCGGTGCTGGTGTTCGGGCAAACCGCCCTATTCTTCTACCTCACGCACTTCGCCGTGCTAAAGTCACTGAAACCCCTGTTCGAACGCGGCAGTCTGGAACAAACTTACGCAATCACGCTGCTGGTGCTGATCATCCTGTACCCCATCTGCCGCGCGTACCGCACGCTGAAATGGCGGCATCCGCACAGCTGGTTGCGCTTTCTTTAAATACACCGGTTCTTGATTTATCAATGCGCACTTTGTGGCTATAATGAGCGCCCCGCTGAATTGGAGTAGCCGTAATCTTGTCATGCTGAAGCAACATCGGGAACATCGTGTCAGAAATACCGCTTCCCATTGACTCCGGAATCACACGTTACCGATTAAATCTTTTTAAAACATACACCTTCCCAATGCAAGGCCGTTCGATATATTCAAAATGGTTATTGTTAACCATTGCTTGTTATTTTTCCGCTTTTTTCATGGATACTGAAAATCTCTATGCCAATGAACTGAGAAAATTCCTGTCATATAAAAAACTGGAATTCGGTGGTTGGGTCCATGGTGGCGCCACGTTCAATCCGAGTCAATCGGGCGGATTTAACGGTCCGGTCATTTTTGCCGATCAAGCCAACCGCTTTCAGCTAAACCAATTGAATCTGTTCATGCGCCGCCCGGTAGTATCCGCAGGCAGTCAATGGGATCTCGGCGGACGCTTTGATTTCATGTTCGGTACCGACGCCATTTTTACTCAAGCCTTCGGCGTACCAGCGTTCGATGTCAATACTGGTGAACCCTTGAAAAGAAGTAACTGGGATCTTAATTTATGCTGCGCTTCCACGCGCACATACGGTATCGCCTTGCCACAAGCATTCTTGGAAGCTTATGTACCGATCGGCAACGGCCTTAATATCAAGCTTGGTCATTTCTATACACCGACTGGCTTCGAAACCGTTCCGGCACCCGATAATTTCTTTTATACGCGCGCGTATACATTAAATATCGGTGAACCATTCACGCACACCGGCATACTCTTCAATTACAACATCAATTCCAATTGGCTGATTCTGGCCGGTCCGCTCACCGGCAGCGCCAACGGCGGGTGGGACGCAGGCTGGGATAAGCAGTTGGGAAATTGGAACGGCATTACCGGTCTTACCTGGACCAGCGACGATAAAGCAACCTCGTTCCATCTTTCCGGCACTTATGGCAAAACTTCGGAACAAAGCAGCGAAATATGGGGATTTTATAATGCCGTGCTGCAACATAAGATCACGCCGCGAACTCAGATAGTCCTGCACCATGTCTATGGTCATGCCGGCGGTGTTTTGCTGAACAATCCCAAATACGCCAACGTCGTCAAAGACGCCGAATGGTTCAGCGCAATTGCACATTTATATCACGACCTCACCGATAACGTATCGGTCGGCATACGCGGCGAATGGTTCCGCGATCAAGACGGTTTCCGCAATCCTTCGCCGTTCCGTGTTGCAGCCGCCACCACCAACGTCAACGGCATACCCGTCAGTTACGCCGGCAACATCAACAGTGTAACGATTGCACCCGCCGACTACTATAACTTCACTGCCGGTTTTAACTGGAAAATAGCCCGAACACTTAAAATCCAATGGGATTTGATCAAAAAATTGAATATCCGCTCAAACATCCGCTACGACCGGGTCGATGCGTATAAAACAGCGGCCTACCGGCCGTTTTCCGGCAATAAGGATCAGATTTTATTTTCGCTGGATTTCATCTTACCGTTTTAGGGAGGTTATGAAAAAAGACGGCGGTCAGTGTTCAAAAATTCTCCTAAAGAGCGTTGCCGAGTAATCCAAGCGTCATTCAGCTCGTTACTTTCTCCATTCAGTTTTCATTCAGACAAACCGGCGTACATTGGCTCCATCAGGGACACCTGAAACGAACAACTGAAAGGAGAATAAAAATGGAAACCCAAAGAATAAAATTATCCGGTCTTATGCTTGCTGTGTGTTTAGCCGTCACCTTGGCCGCCCCATCGCTCGCGCAAGCGGGCAGAGGTCATCATCGCCACCATCATCACCATGACCACGGGCATCACCGGCACCACCAGCATTTCATCGGCGGCGGATACAATTATGGCTATAGCCAACCACGCGGATATTATCCGCCAGCACAATACAACTATAATTACTACCCAGCGCCGGTATACGTTGTCCCTCCGCAAATGATGATGGGCATTAATACCGGAAATATGGACTTTATGATACGCTTCTGACGCGCGTTGTGACTGGTAACAGGCATGAAAATACCGTACCTGTTGCCAGCCTGATTTCTACCTCCAACGTATGGGATTGTTGTTTATGAATAGATGGTGGAAAATTTCAATCATTGCACTGCTAGCGATCAGTGCATTCACGCCCGCGACAGCCGGCAGGCATAGTGCGGCCAATGAACATCCCACGCAAAACGATCCGGCTACCGGCATCACGGAGCAGCGGGCAATCATCATCGCGCAGCAACATTTCAAAGGCCGTGTGCTGGCAATCAATCAGACCGATCATACTTACCGCATCAAAATTCTCAGCAACCAAGGCACAGTCCATATGGTTCTGATCAATGCGCTGGATGGCACGGTCATTTCAACGCATTAGCACGCGCACTGCAATCCCATGGTTCTACCAACCAAACAAATTATTATGTACGCAGGAGTAAACGATGCGCATCCTGGTCATTGAAGACGAATTCCGCTTACAAAACCAGATCCGGCAGCAACTGGAAGCGGCAGGTTATATGGTCGACACGTGCAGCAACGGCGATGAAGGATTGTTTCTCGCCACCGAATACCCGCTCGATGCTGCCATTATCGATATCGGCCTGCCCGGCAAATCCGGTTTGGAGATTATCAAAGCGCTGCGCGAACGCGGCAGCTTGTTGCCGATTCTAATTCTAACCGCGCGCAGCAGCTGGCAAGACAAAGTACAAGGACTGGAAATGGGCGCAGATGATTACTTGACCAAGCCATTCCAGATGGAAGAGCTGCAAGCCCGGGTCAAAGCACTGTTGCGCCGCTCTACCGGCATACCGCAAACCCTTCTGAAATGCGGCCCGATCACGCTCGATGTCACAGCCCAATCCGTTACCGTCAATGGAGAAAGCATCGAACTGACATCGTTTGAATACCGCTTGCTGGAAGAATTGGTGCGTCACCACGGCGAAGTTCTCTCCAAACATACGCTCGCGGATTATCTCTACCCGCACGACGAAGACCGCGATAGTAATGTGCTCGAAGTCATGGTCGGCAGGTTGCGCCGCAAGCTCGACCCCGACGGCACGCTGAATCCAATCGAAACCATGCGTGGCCGTGGCTATCGCTTCACGCTGGAGTGCAACAAATCGTCATGATGTCGCTCAACCGGCGCATTTTATTCAGCGCGACGCTGGTGTTATTAATTTTTATCGTAGGCATCGCATGGACGCTGGATCGCGCTTTTTATGACAGTGCCCGCGTCGGCGTCAAAGACCGGCTGTTTGCGAAAGTGCTGATGCTAATGGGTGACGCCGAAGTGGAAGATTCCGGCGAGCTGGATGTGCCGACTAACTTACTCGATGCCGAACTCGGTCACATGAATTCGGACACTTATGCCTTCATCATCGGTCCTGCCAACACCATCGTCTGGCGTTCCACATCATCGCTGAACAAACCAATCCCGGACATTGCTTTGCTGGAAAAAGGCAAAAAAGAATTCGCGCAAATCATGATTAACGATGAGCCGCATTTTATCTATCGCTATGGTGTGGCTTGGGAGACACCGTCCGGCGATCATCCGCTGACCTTCAATGTCATCACCGATACCGTGCTGTTTGAGGCGCAGATTGACCGTTATCGCGAAGATCTATGGGGTTGGCTCGGCGTCATGGCCGTTTTGCTGTTAGCCACGCAAATGCTGGTGCTACGCTGGGGCTTGCAGCCGTTGCGCAAGGTGTCCGTGGAGCTTGCCGCGATCGAGTCCGGCCAGCAGGAAAGGCTGAAAGGCGTTTATCCCAGCGAACTCCAGTTGCTGACCGACAGCATCAACTCTCTGATCACGCATGAGCACAAACAGCAAAAACGCTACCGCAACGGCCTCGCCGACTTGGCGCACAGCCTCAAGACACCACTCGCGGTACTACAGGGCGCCATTCATAGCGAAGACGATGAAGCTATCCGGCGCAAAACGATTCAGGAACAAATCGACCGCATGGACAACACGATCCAGTACCAGCTGCGCCGCGCCGCAACCGCCGGCAGTTCGCCGGGCATGGGATTGATTCTATTACGCCCGATGGCCGACCGGATCGTTAACACCGTCACCAAAGCCTACCGTAACAAACAGCCTGCAATAACTGTCGCCATCGATGACAGCATCGGCCTGCGCATCGATGAAGGCGATTTGATGGAACTGCTCGGCAATCTAGTCGACAACGCCTTTAAATGGTGCCGCAGCAGCATCCATTTAAAGGCGGATTATCAGCAAAATCAGGTGGTGATCCAAGTCAAGGACGACGGCCCCGGCATCCAGCCGCATGAAATCGCCAGAATCCTGGAGCGCGGTGTGCGCGCCGATCAATCCACCCCCGGTCACGGCATCGGCCTGGCGATTGTGCGCGATATCATGCAGGTGTACGGTGGAGAACTATCGATCGAGAACAATCCAGACGGCGGTCTCTGCGTGACTTTGCGTTTAAAGAAAAGCAAATAAAATTCACGATCAGGCAAGGAAAATCGGACGAAAAAGCCCAGTTTACAAATGTAAATGTGCATGTTGAGACTGATCTCAACACGGCATGACCGAGCGTAGTAGTTTTTAGAGCTTCCTTAGGCTTTGATCAGCGTCCACGCACCGATCAGGATAAACCCCGCTCCTGCGATATAGTGCAAATGTTTTTCACTGATATAACCGGAAATGAAACTACCCGCCAGCACCCCGATCGCCGAAGTCGCAATCAACGCCAGCGACGCGCCGATAAATATCGTCAGTTTGCTGACTTCTTTGTCGGCGGCAAACAACATCGTGGCCAATTGCGTTTTGTCACCCAGTTCCGCGATAAACACCGTGGCGAAAACCGTCAGTAAAATTTTGTAATCCATTCGTTTCAGAGACCTGTAAGAATCTAATACCAGGTGATCGCTGATAAACTGCTTCACCACCCTTCCGATTTAGATCATACCGTTTATCTTCTTCGTTGTGATAACAAAACATCACGCCTTATTTCGCTTCATCCGGAACCGGGCCATACAAAAACAGGATAACCGTGTAAAGCAACGTTAAAACTTGAAGGTCACCATGGTGTAACCGTAATTGGTGTCCTTCATGCCCGGGCTGAATGGAACCTTATCGAAGTAATCGCCTTTGAATAAATGACTATAACCAAAGTCGAAGCTCATCCGCTTCATGTAACTCCACTGCGGATCCCAGCCTAAACTGACATCGAGCATGTGGCCCAGAAAGCCGCCTGCCCCGCCGGTCGCATCTTGCAGGCCGCTGCCGACAAACGCGCCGCGTTTATCCGCTAGCCAGTATGCACGATGCGACATCATCAGGCGCACGGTGGGTGTGGGAACGAGCGTAGCGCGGAAACCGACCGGCGACATCAGATTGGACGGGAAAAACGGCCCGAACATACCGGTCGGACCATACTCGACCCGGCGTTTTGCATACAAAATGTCAAAGTTCTTGTCCGGATCGCGATCTCCCGATGCAAAATCGAACAAATAAAGGGCCCGTAGCGGCATCGGCGTATTGAAACTATACCCGACTTCGCCGTGATGACGATGGGCGAACACGCTCTTATTCCGGGTATCGCCGAACTGGTACATGGATTCGATTTCATAGTCCATGCTGCCTTTCGCAGGCTTGGCGAACAGCCTGAAACCAGTGGTCGATAAGTTACGTTGTCTGAGATTATCGCTTTCGTTCAACTGCAAGAAATAACCGTCGAAGTTAGCCCAGCGCAGATCACGATTGGTGACGTAAGCACCGGAGAAGTAGGTTTCGGGGGTGTTCCAGTTTAATGATGTCGTAACCCGCTGCACCGGCCGGGCGCCAAATACGCGCAGACTCCATTTTTCATCCGTATTACCCATCATAAAGTGCAAACCATCGAACGCGGGCGACAAGGTACCCCAACGGTGTCCCCCTACCAGACGGGCTTCACCCAGATCCATCATGAAACGGCCGACTTCGAATTTCGCCGCATAGCCCGTACCCAAAAAGTTTTTGTCGTGCAGGCCGAGATGCAGTTGGGTAAAGTCAAAATGATCGGCCATAGTCGGGTTATGATCTTGCCCGAAGTTAGCCAGCGGGGCGCGGATATCGGTCAACTCAAGCGTAAACTTCAGTGGATCGATGATATTCTTAACTTCAAACAAGAACCGGGTACGTTGATGAATCTGATCATTGAATCCCGGAATATTCTTGGTAAAACCGTGATCGTATACATCGTAACGAGTACGGTGTTCGATCGCCACATTGAGCCAATCGGGCGCCATAGCGGCAAGCGGCGTTTTGTGATCCTCCATCAATTTGGTCAGATTATCGAAGTCAAAGCGCGTACTCCCGGGTGATTCCAACGCGCTGAAAGGTGCGCCATTGGTTCCATTGGCTGGCACGTTTTTGTTTTGAACGACAATGGATGGTTTCTTTGTCTTGTCCACTTCCACTTTTTCCGCTTCCGCTGCAAATAAATTACTACTCCCTAATAAGGACCCAATAATGGCAAAAACCATCCAAAGGGTGTGTTGCGTATTTTTCCAAGTCATTCTTTTCCCCTTCCTATTTAGTTTTGATTGGCGTACAAAAAAATTTATTTCGGTAGGGATATTACTTGTGTATAAAAAATAGCAATATACGGATAAGCGCGTAAGTGCAAACACGTAAGGGTTATCCCTTATATTTTAGAAATTAATAGAGAAAAATCAGTTTTTAACGTAATCTTTTCTGTGCCAGAAAACCGAACCACATAGTTGATGCATAATTTGATCGAAACAATAGAGAACCTAAATTTCAGGATATTGTTTGATGCGATAGCGGATGCAATGCTGTTGACAGAGAACGCTGGTCATGTCGTGTTGGCAAACCCGGCCGCACAACAATTATTCGATTTTAAAGAAAACGAACTCGTTGGTTTGGCAATTGAAATGCTAATAGCTCCACGTTACCGGAAGCAGTACCGGTATTATCAAATGCTTTTTTTCAATAAACCAGCCAAACTTCCTATGGGCGTTGGCAATGAACTCATAGCACTCAACCGTTGTGGACAGGAAATGTTGCTGGATGTGAGTTTTAGTCCGCTAGAAATTCAGCAGCAGCTTTACGTCTTAATCACATTCACAGCTTCCAGGCAACACCAGAAAGCTGAAGATGCGCTGCGAGCGAGCGAAGAGCGTTTACGATTGGCCAAGCAGGCAGCTGGTTTTGGCATTTTTGACTATGACTTCAAACGAGGTATCGTTTATTGGGATAGGCAGATGCGCAAATTCTGGGGCGGGCATTTCGGCAGAATCATCAGTTACAGAGAATTTGTAACTGCGATACACCCTGAAGATCGTGCGGATAGACAAGCAGCAATTGATTATGCCATGGATCCTGCCAGTCACGGTGAGTACAAAGCGGAGTATCGCGTCGTTGATCCTGATGATAAGACTGAACGTTGGATTTCCGTAGTGGGGCGGGTGTATTTTGAAGCTGGCTGTGCAAATCGGCTGGTGGGCGTTGCCCGGGATGTGACGGAGCAGAAAATTCTCCAGAAAAAGCTTGGAATGCAGCGCGACGAAGCAGAAAAAATTCTCAAACAACAAGTGGCTGCACATACAGCTTCAGCTATTGCGCATGAACTTAACCAGCCGCTGACTGCGATATCTGCTTATAGTGAAGTAGTACTGCACACATTACAAAACGATGACCTTAATGCGCAGAATCTAAAAAAAGCGCTGGAAGGTTGTGTGGAACAAACACAGCGCGCTGGCCGCAGCCTGCACGAATTGATTGCTTTTTTACAAAAAGGCGAGTCGTTAACCGAGCCGTTAGATTTGAATGATGTAATACGTGAAGCGCTGGATATCGCTTCTAACGACGGATATGAAAGATTTCGTTCGAAGCTGAATTTAGAAAAAAATCTTCCCGCTGTTCAATGCAATCACACACAAGTGCAGAAAGTTCTTGTGAATCTCTTCAGGAATGCTGTAGAAGCCATGCAAACCGTCGATGCACCAATTTTAACGATCACCACCAAAGTGCAAACTTTGAATGAAAAGAACATTGCGCTAGTTATAGTAAAAGATAGCGGGCCCGGTCTTGATCAAACTATGGCAAAGCGCATATTTGAGCCTTTTTTTACCACCAAGCCGTCCGGTATCGGCATGGGACTTACGATTAGCCGTGCATTGATCGAAGCCAACGGCGGTCAGCTCTGGATTGATCTCGACGCGAAACCGGGCGCCAAATTTTATTTTACTCTACCCTTTGTAGCATGATCATGCAGGAACTCACCGTTCTTATTAAAGGGCCCGCAACGGCATCGGCGTATTGAAACTATACCCGACCTTGCCGTGATGGTGATGGGCGAACAGCCTGAAACCAGTGGTCGATAAGTTGCGTTGTCTGAGTTTATCGCTTTCGTTCAACTGCAAGAAATAACCGTCGAAGTTAACCCAGCGCAGATCCCGATTGGTAACGTAAGCGCCGGAGAAGTAGGTTTCGGGGGCGTTCCAATTCAACGATGTCGGATCACGCTTCACCGGACGGGCACCAAATACGCGCAGACTCCATTTTTGATCCGTATTGCCCATCATGAAGTGCAAACCATCAAACGCAGGTGATAAAGTACCCCAACGGTGTTCCCCTACCAGGCGGGCTTCACCTAAGTCCATCATGAAACGGCCGACTTCGAATGTCAGATTATCGAAGTCAAAGCGCGTATACCCGTGTGTTTCCAGCACGCTGCAAGGCGCACCATTGGCTTCATTGGCGGACACAGTTTTGTTTTGAACGACAGCGAATGGTTTCTTTGTCTTGCCTGCCTTCGCTTTTTCCGCTTCCACCGCAAATAAGTGCGGGCTCCATAAAAAACACCCAATAATGAAAAAAACCATCCAACAAGTAACCATAACATTTTTCCAGGCCATGTTGTTATACCTCCTCTAGTAGTTTTCTCGAGTAAAACTGCGATTTAATCTATTCAGCTGTTTTGAATACTACGTGAGAACAACAGGTTGAAAAATCTGTGCGAGCACTTAAGCGCAAACCCTTATACGCTTTAGGGTTGGGCACTCAGGCGTGATAGCGATGAAACGAAGATCAATAGCCAGCACGGGGCGAATGTACGCAAAGACGTAGCAGACAAGAGCGCTAGCCGGTTTGAAAGCTGTCACTCGGCCGGGTGCAGCAGCCGATCGACACTGCACCTTAGCGATTAATTTCACGGTTTTCTAAAATGACAGACTAGATTGGAATGCGTGAATGAATAATCCCGGCTGATTGCAGCCGGGATTATGTTTGGTGCGCAAGGACTACCCGCGCAGGAGCGATAGTAATCCGGTTAAAATGAAGCTGCCGGCCCTATCACCCATTGGCAATCGGAAATCAGACACATGCCGCCGAAATCTTTTAGTTTCGGTTGAAGCGTCATGATGACCTTCTCTGCTTGACTTTCTTCGCAGGCGAGAACCATCACTGCATTATGTTCTTCCAGCGCATAATCATCCGGGTTGCGCTCACCGGTTGAACCCAGTCCTCCTGCCTTTTTGATGACTGTGTAGCCACGCACATCGGCATCCCGAAGCAGCTTCAGCATATCATCCAGTGACTTTTCGTCAATGACGATCTCGATGCGCTTCATCGTCACTAAAATATCTGGTCTTAACACCATCATTTCTCTCCCAAAATTGTTTATGTCGTTATACTCAGGCTCAGCACATTCCGGATCAGTTCCTGAGGCTATCCTGAGTCATTTCAATCACTGAATACATTCCAGCCGGTACTTTTTTGATTGAAACATTCCGTGTCGTGGAAGGCAGCGATTTATCATCGCATCGCTGCCCCATACCCAATATGCTTTCAATCATGCGTAACCAAACCAGCAGCGGAAATATCCATCACCACGGATAATAAGTCTCGTGCAAGTACTGGGCAGCCGCATAGTACATAGGAATACCGACCACCACGTTGAATGGGAAAGTCACCCCGAGCGACAGCGTCAGATAAAACGATGGATTCGCCTCCGGAATCGCAAGACGCATAGCCGGCGGCACCGCGATATAGGAGCAACTGGCTGCGAGTACGGTTACCAGCGTGATACCACCGATTGAGTATCCTAAGAGAAAGTGACCGACGAACAATCCGCATACCGCACCAATCAATGGCATCGCAATACCGAAACAGACCAGAAAAACACCGACGGTTTTAAATTCCGATAGCCTTTTCCCGGCTTCCATCCCCATATCGCACAGGAATATACACAGCGCCCCCATAAAGATGAGTTCAAAGAATGGTTCAATTTTCTTGTAGCTAGGATCGGAAACTACCCAGCCGATCGCCATCGAACCGAACAGCAGCAGAATACTACCGTTGGTAAAAGCTTCGATGATCAGATGTTTATACATTCCTTTGTCGGCTTTAGTGGCTCCACCCAAAATTTTCCGGGAATAGCCGGCCAGCACCAAACCGATCATGATCGCGGGTGATTCCATGATCGCCAGCATGATCACGGGATAGGCTTCATACGTCACGCCGATGCCCCCCAGGAACGCAACTGCCGTCATATAGGTTCCTGCGCTCACCGAACCATAGTGCGCGGAAATGGCTGCGGCATTGAGCGGATCGATTTTTCCCAGCGCCCGCAAAATAATATAAGCCACAATAGGCAATCCGCAACCAAATGCAAGCGCCGCCCATACGGCGGGAAGCGCGGATCCCATATCAGATCCTGCAAGCGCTTTGCCGCCATGAAGTCCGATACCGATCAGCAAATAAATGACGATCATCTTGTGCATATCGGGCGGAAATTTCAGATCCGATTTGATGAGGCAAGCAAACATACCCAGCGCGAAAAAAAGTATCGCCGGTACGAGAAGACTGGACAGAGACATGGTTACACTCCTCTTATACGAATAATTATTAAACGAGGGAGACTCTACGTGTTACATCGGGGAGTATCGTATCGGCACTTGTTTTAGCTTTGACCGTACTCTCTTTACAACCCACCTGCACCTGCCCGGCAGCGAATATTTGGCCAGGCAATAGGGATAGCGTAGCCAGAACAAGTCCGTAAGCTATTATTTTTCTACTCATTTCGTTTCTCCAAACAGTTAAAGGGTTTTAATATCATGTAGTGAAAACAACGCGCCGCTGAACGCGGTTAAGGCCTCCAACAATCCGCACGCTTGAAAAAAGCCCACCAGCAAACTTAAGCAATGCAAACGGAACGAAATGGTGGGCAAACTCGCGTCATATTTCCTACCTGGCAAATCCTACAAGAGAAAAACAGGGGGCAATATTCGTGCTGACACGTAAGGGCAACCCCTTACATATCAATAAATTGATAGAAAATTACAGGTTTTTATCGTAAGCTTTACTGCGGTACGCACTCGAATTCAACAGCAGGAAAACAATGTGAATAGCGCAGTGAAAAACTTAAATTTCCGGACAGTGTTCGATGCAGCGGCGGATGCGATGCTGTTGACTGAGAACACGGGACATATCGTCCTGGCCAATCCGACAGCACAACAACTGCTGGGTTACAGCGCGGATGAGATGAAAGGATTGGCCATCGAAATGCTGATCGCACCCCGCTATCGCAAACAGTACCGCTACTATCAACGGCTGTTCTTGAACCGGCCGGTAAAGCGCTCCTTGAGCGTTGGCAATGAATTGATCGCATTAAACCGCGATGGCAAAGAAATATTGCTGGATATCAGTCTCAGCCCCATAAAAACGGGACAACAACTGTTCATCCTTATCCTATTCACGATCGCTAACCGGCGTCTCGATACCGAGGATGCGCTGCGTTCCAGCGAGGAACGCCTGCGTTTGGCCAAGCAAGCAGCCGGCTTGGGCATTTTTGACTACGACTTCAAGCGCAATATCATTTATTGGGACAGGCAGATGCGTAAGCTTTGGGGCAAGCATTCCGAGAAAACCGTCAGTTACGAAGAATTCGTAGCCGCAATACATCCGGAAGATCGTGAGGCGCGGCAAGCGGCTATCGATAAAGCGATGGATCCCAACAGCAATGGCGAATTCAAAGCACAATACCGCATTATCAATCCCATTAACGGCGTTGAACGCTGGATATCCGCAAGGGGCCGGGTATATTTTGAAGCTGGGTACCCGCACCGCCTGATAGGCGTGACACGCGACGTTACAGAGCAGAGAAATATCCAGAAAAAACTGCAAGTACACCGTAATGAAACCGAAAACATTCTCAAGCAGCAAGTGGCGGCACGCACGGCTTCCGCAATCGCGCATGAACTCAATCAGCCGCTGGCGGCAATCTCCGCCTATAGCGAGGTGGTACTGCACGCACTGCAAAACGACAGCTTCAGCGCGGACAATTTAAAGCGCGCGTTGGAAGGCTGCGTGGCACAAGCCCAACGGGCCGGACGCAGCTTGCACGAACTGCTGGCTTTTCTGCAAAAAGGCGAATTGATGACCGAACGGTCGAATCTGACCGATGTCATTCATGGCGCGCTGAGCATTGTATACAATGACGGCTACGGAAGATTTCACCCGATATTGCATTTGCAGCAGAATCTCCCTGCTGTTCAGTGTAATCGCACGCAGATACAAAAAGTTCTGGTCAATCTCTTCAGAAATGCTATCGAAGCAATGCGCAACATAGATTTCCCGATTCTGACGATCACCACCACGGTGCAGACTGTCAATGATAAGGATGTCGCGGTTGTGATCGTGCAGGATAACGGCCCGGGATTTGATCAAGTGGTAGCAAAGCGCATATTTGAGCCTTTTTTTACCACCAAGCCATCCGGTATCGGTATGGGACTCTCGATTAGCCGTGCGTTGATCGAGGACAACGGCGGTCAACTCTGGGTTGATTCCGATGCAAAAACAGGCGCAAAATTCCATTTCACCCTCCCCTTTGGACCATGATCATGCAGGAACCCACCGTTTTTATCGTAGATGACGATGCAGCCGTGCGCGATTCACTTACGCTGATGATCGAACAAGCCGGTATGCACGTGCAATCCTTCGAGAACGCAAAAACCTTTCTGAATGCTTATCAGCCGAATTTTTTCGGCTGTGTCATCATTGACGTGAAAATGCCCGGAATGGACGGTTTGCAGCTCCAGGAAGAACTTGCTTGGCGTAAGATTTTGCTGCCGGTCATTTTTCTTACCGGGCATGGCGACATTCCCATGAGTGTCAGGGCGATCAAAGGCGGTGCGATCGATTTCCTGACTAAACCGGTGATCCGGGAGAAACTCTTGATTTGCGTGCGTGCTGCGTTTACCGAAGCCAAGAAACGATTGAGTGACGCTGACCTGGTCAAGTAAAACCGGACACACCAGTTAAGCGACTTTTTTCAATATTTCTGATTCCACCTCATATTGATTCGGACTTTTGTATCCCAAGTATGAGTGCAGCCGATGACTGTTATAAAACATGGAAATATACTGCAGTACATCTTGCTGAGCTGCCTGACGGGTTTGGTAATGCCGCCAGTGGATTCGTTCCTGTTTAAGGCTGCCGAAG
>SSFX01000022.1:0-5906 GCA_008015635.1 Nitrosomonas oligotropha | reverse complement strand
CGTTTGCCGGGCATACGGGCATAACGGTGAACCTGGATCAATTGTGCTTTGATCCGCAGTACAGCGATCTCGACGGATCTGAATTGCGCCCGGAGCAACTGGGAGGGCGCTTCCTGGAACGCATGCTTGCGGTGCTGTTTAATGAGGAGCTGGGGGCGGTGATACAAGTTGCCGCTGCACAACGTCAGGAAGTGATGCAAGTGCTGACCGATGCGGGGTTGCGTGATGCCAGTTTTGTCATCGGTCAATTGAACCGCTCGGACGAAATCCGCTTGATGCGCAATAACAAAGCGGTGCTGGCGGAAAAACGGGTGGATGTGCAACGCGCCTGGTCGGAAACCACCTATCAAATGCAAAAACTGCGCGACAATCCAGTCTGTGCGCAACAGGAATTCGACCGCATTCTCGATATCGCCGATCCCGGTCTTCAGGTCGCGCTGCGGTACGATGCCAGTGACGATATTGCCGCGCCGTTCATTCAAACCGGTGTGCGTCCGCGCATGGCGATCCTGCGTGAACAAGGCGTCAACGGGCATGTGGAAATGGCGGCAGCGTTCGATCGCGCCGGTTTTGCCGCGATCGACGTGCATATGAGCGACATTATTGTAGGCCGTGTTTCCTTGAGAGATTTCAAAGGATTCGTCGCCTGCGGCGGATTTTCTTACGGTGACGTGCTGGGTGCCGGAGAAGGCTGGGCCAAGTCGATTCTGTTCAATCCACGCGCGCGCGATGAATTTGAAGCATTTTTCCAGCGCGGCGACACGTTTGCGCTGGGCGTGTGTAATGGCTGCCAAATGATGAGCAATTTGCACGAAATCATTCCCGGCGCCGCTGCCTGGCCGCTGTTTAAACGCAATCTGTCGGAACAATTTGAAGCGCGCTTTGTCATGGTGGAAGTGCAGCCCAGTCCGTCGCTGTTTTTTGACGGCATGGCAGGCAGCCGGATGCCGGTCACGGTAGCGCACGGTGAAGGCAGAGTTGAATTCTCCTCCGCTCAACCCGAGCATGTGGCGGCTTTGGTGACATTGCGTTTTGTCGACAATCACGGACAAGTCACCGAGCGTTATCCGTTCAATCCGAATGGCTCGCTGCACGGGATGACCGGCTTAACCACGCCCGACGGGCGCTTCAATGTGCTAATGCCGCATCCGGAGCGGGTGTTCCGCGTGACGCAGCATTCGTGGCACCCGGATGTACGCTCTGGCAAAGCCGAAGACGGTCCGTGGATGCGCTTGTTCCGCAATGCGCGTAAATGGGTAGGGTGAACGATTCCGTTGTGATCAATTGAACCTTTAAAAGAATGAATAAAATGACAAATTTCAAGATAACCCGACGCAACAGCCTCCTGTATCTCACTTTCTTTCTGCTGAGTCTGGCAATGAATCATGCGGCTGCGGTGATTACCCCGGCAAAGAAACCGGTGCCGAATAATTGCGTGCCGCTGGGGGATTGGATCGTTCCCGGTTCCGGTAAAACCTCGCAACAGGAAGTCATCGCTCGTGCCGCCAAAGCCTCGGTGGTGTTGCTGGGCGAAACGCATGTCAACGCCGATCATCACCGCTGGCAATTGCAAACGCTGGTGGCTTTGCACGCGCAGCGTCCGAATATGGTGATCGGTTTTGAGATGTTTCCGCGTCGCGTGCAAGCCGCGCTGGATAAATGGATTGCCGGTGAGTTGAGCGAAAAAGAATTTCTGCGCGCAGCGGAATGGGATCAGGTTTGGAATACCGATGCCAACCTGTATTTGCCTCTGTTTCATTTTGCCCGCATGAATCGCATTCCGATGCTGGCGCTGAACATTGAAACCAGCCTGCGCCGCCAAGTGGCGGAAAAGGGTTTTTACGGTGTTCCGGTGGAAGAGCGCGAAGGCTTGACGCGCCCGGCGGAACCCAGTCAGGCGTACGTCGATTTCTTGCTGCCGATTTATAAACAGCACGACCGCAAACATAAAAATGAAACCACGCAAGACGATCCGGATTTTCGCCGCTTCATTGGCGGACAGCAGCTGTGGGACCGCGCTATGGCGCAGATTCTGCAACAAGCCGTGACGCGATCCGGTGGCGCGGAAAAACCGCTGGTGGTCGGTGTCATGGGCACAGGTCACGTGCTGCACGGTTTTGGCGTGCCGCATCAATTGCACGACTTGGGCATCAAATCCGTTGCTGGATTGTTGCCGTGGGATAGCGATAAGTCTTGCAAGAACTTAGTGGCGGGTGTGGCCGATGCGGTGTTCGGCGTATTGCCGCATGTTTCCGAATCTTTCCGGCCGCAGTTCCAGCGTCTCGGTATCCGCTATGAAATGGGCAGGGGCGGTGCGGTGATACTGCAAGTGGAAAAAAATAGTATTGCCGATGCCGCCAAGTTGCAGGATTCCGATGTGATTCTGGAAATGGCCGGTCTGCCAGTTAAAACGCTGGAAGACGTGACCACCATCGTAAAACGCCAAGCGCCGGGAACCTGGCTGCCGCTCAAAATCAAACGGGACGAGCAGGAAATGCTGATCATCGCTAAATTTCCGGCATTACAGCATTAATTTTTCAACATAGCTATGACTACTTCCACTTTTATCAGAACTTGTTTTTTTCTGCTACTTATCAGCCTGGTTGCTCAACCCGCGTTCTCAGCGCGTGTGCCGGTCAAGCACAATGACGTCGAATACGACATTACCGTGAAAATCGATCCGGTAAACCGCACGATCGAGGGAAAAAGCCTCATTACCGTGGATAGACCGAGAGAATTGCAGTTGATACTGGGTGCCGGGTACGAGGTGATTCAGGCAGATTTTAATGACGGGCCGTTAGGTATTGGCCGCGAGCAAGCCAATCAACCGCATATTTGGAACATCCCGTTTCTTTTCAGGCACCAGATTCAATTCCTGATTCGCTGGAAAGGCGTATTGGCACCACTGGATACCTCACTCGACCATCAACAGACCCTGGGCAGACCGATTGCTGTTAGCGGTGAAGCCGGTACTTTCCTGCCGGATAGTTCGGATTGGTATCCGCGCGTTGTTGGGCAGCAGGTGCGCTATAAAGTCAGCATCGAATTACCGTCTGGGCAGAAAGGCTTGGTTGCGGGCCGTTTGATCGAAGAACATGAATCGCCGCAAAACTATCAGGCGGTGTTTCAATTCTCCCATCCCGCTGAAGGAATCGATTTGATGGCAGGCCCGTATGCGATCGAAACGCAGACGCATCAAAATATCAATCACAAACCGATTCAATTGCGTACCTACTTTCATCCGCAGATCAGCGGTTTGTCGAAGGATTATCTCGACGCCGTGAAACGCTATCTGGAACTGTATGAATCCTCGATTGGCGAGTATCCCTATACGGAGTTCAGCGTCGTGTCGAGTCCCACGCCGACCGGTTTCGGCATGCCGACGTTGACTTATCTCGGTGTCGATGTGCTGCAATTGCCGTTTATCCGCAGTACTTCGCTCGGTCATGAGGTGTTGCACAACTGGTGGGGCAATGGCGTTTATCCGGATTACAAGAGCGGCAACTGGTCAGAAGGACTGACCACGTTCATGGCCGATTACGCGTACAAAGAACAGGAAAGCGACGCCGCCGCGCGCGACATGCGCTTGAGCTGGCTGCGCGATTTCGCCGCATTGCAGCCGGGGCAGGATGCGCCGCTGACGGCTTTTACCTCGCGCACGCATGGTGCGTCGAAAATTGTCGGTTACAACAAAGCCGCGATGTTTTTCTTCATGCTGCGCGATCATTTGGGTGAAACGCTTTTCCAGCGCGGCATCCAAGGGTTGTGGCAGGTGCAGCGCTTTAGAGTGACGTCTTGGCTGGATGTGCAAAGAATGTTTGAAATGGTTTCCGGGCAACCGCTCGGGCCTTTCTTTGCGCAATGGCTGAATCGCAGCGGCGCGCCCGCAATCGAGTTGGCTGAAGTGAAAAACGCGGCGGCGGGTTCCGGGTATGAATTGTCGATCACGCTGAAACAATCCGAACCAACGTATCAATTGCAAGTTCCGGTTGCGGTCGAAACCGCGCAAGGCACAACGATTCACCGTTTTGATTTGCAGCAAGCGCAGCAAACCTTCACGCTGAAATTGACGGACAAACCGCTAGCCGTTTCACTCGATCCCGATCTGCGTCTGTTCCGGCACTTGGCGCCCGGAGAAGCCCCGCCGATTCTGCGCGAAGTAATGGTCAACGCCGCCACGCAGACGGCGCTGTTGTCCGATCAACCTGAAGTTCGCAAAATTGCCGAGACGCTTGCCAGCAAATTGCAAGATCGCAAGCTTCACATGGTTGCATCCGGCGACCCGCTCTCCGCCGCACCAACGCTGGTTATCGGCCTGCAAGCCGAAATCGACGCCTGGCTCACCGACAAACAACTACCCGCTCGACCGGATGAAACCGGTAAAAAAGGCAGCGCGCAAGTCTGGACATTAGCACGCGCTGACGGCGCATCGCTCGCCATCATCTCCGCCCAAGATGCCGCGTCGCTCGAAGCGTTAATCCGCCCGCTACCGCATTATGGACGGCAAAGTTATCTGGTGTTTGATGGCCGGCAAGCGATTGAGAGAGGAGTTTGGCCGATGCAGGTGCAGAAGGTGATGGTTGAGTGATGATTGAATGCAAGATTGTGAGGGGAGTTATGTTTTGGTTAACTCGCAATTCGGTATTTGATTCTGGACGCCGTAGTGTGCTAACTAATATTTTAATGACAAACGATGAGATAGAAGTAAATGAAGCTTAAGCTTATTATTGCGGGTATTATTGGTTTAATTCTATTTGGTATTTTTTGGTATTTTGATCAATTGTGGATAGGTATTGTTGCAGTTACGGGTCCAACTCTGGCAGTTATTCTATCTGCCTTAGGTGTAACTGGTGCTGGAATAATGACGTTCTTGTCGTTTAAAGGCAAACTTCCAATAGTTGCGGTTGTTGGTTTTCTGATTACATTTGTTCTTTTCCTTACCCTTGTCGTACCAGAATATGTAAAGATTTAATTTTGGTGCAACCCGTGTAAAGCATAAGCTGAAAGCTTCCGCCGCGTGAAAGTGTTTTATCCGGATGAATCATTTCATCATTGAAATGCTTCACGGCAATCTATCAAAAGGTAAGTGCCAGTTCTATGGTGTGTATACCTAGGCCTCGAATCGTCGGCATGGATAAGGAAAAGACGATTCAAGTATACTCAACAAGCCGTAAAAGCGGCCTTTTGCAAAACATTCCTCTGAGATTGCAGTACACACAAAAACCGCAAAACATCGATCCTTGCAGCCTAGAAAATTGATTCATAAAGCCAACGGAACATCGAAAAGTACTGCCAATTGCATCGAATAATGGTTTTAGTTATTGTTCATAAAAAAGATTCTTGATTATTAACGTGATGTTGTTTCATATTCCATGCATCGTCAATATCTATGCTGCGTTACGGCTGGAATCGTTTTTTTTAAGTCTGGCCAGGATAAGATACGAGGTGTAAGAAATCTCAGAGTTGTTTACAGAGAGGTTGATTGAAATAAGTGTTGAGTATTTCATAAGGGGTGGCATTATTCAAACTCTTATGAGGCTTAACGGTATTGTAGAAGTTGATGAAACGGAGAAGCTGAATGTGCCGATCGGCGCTATCTTTGAAGTGAATCTTGCTGTGCCACATGTCCATCAGGGTGCGGATAACCCGCTCAGCTTTACCGTTGGTTTGCGGACGGTTGACACGAGTAAACTTCTGACCGACACCGTGCTGCCTACAAGCCTTGATGAAAGCATGGGTGTCAGTTCCTTTAAATTCTTTGCCGTTGTCAGAATAAGCATAGTCGATCTGGTAAGGACATCGAGCAACAGTGCTTGTGAGAAAGCAAGCTGCACTATGCTGGGTTTTATCGGGAAGAATATCGGCATACAGCTCCCTGGAGAAATCATCGATAGCCACAAATAGAT
>SSFX01000015.1:0-13463 GCA_008015635.1 Nitrosomonas oligotropha | reverse complement strand
ATGTATTGCGCTCCGTAGTACGGAACAACGGGGTGTACGGCACGTTTGAATTGGTTTTCGACGAAAACAATAAGTTTGTATCAATCAAGCGCATGGGCAGTTGAGCAAATCCCTTCCATTTGGCTATCATTGCCGCGAAACGTGCGCTAAACTCACCGTCTATTCGTTTCTTAATTTTTTTCATATCAAACAAAGATTAAACCCATGGCTCAATATGTAATGTCGATGCTCCGCGTGAGCAAAATTGTTCCACCCAAACGTCAGATTATCAAGGATATATCGCTCAGCTTTTTCCCCGGCGCAAAAATCGGCCTGCTTGGTTTGAACGGTTCCGGCAAATCGACCGTGCTGCGCATCATGGCCGGTGCGGATAAGGAATTTGACGGCGAAGTACAACGCCTGCCGAACATCCGCATCGGCTATCTGCCGCAAGAACCGCAGCTGAATCCCGAGCACACCGTACGCCAGGAAGTTGAGGAAGGCATGGGCGAAGTGATGCAAGCGCAGAAGAAGCTGGAGGATGTCTATGCGGCGTACGCCGAGGAAGGCGCCGATTTCGATGCGCTGGCGGAAGAACAAGCGCGCTTGGAAGCGATCATCGCCACTGCGGGCAGCGATACTGAGCACCAGATGGAAATCGCCGCCGACGCGCTGCGCCTGCCGCCGTGGGATGCGGCGATCAGCCACCTGTCCGGCGGGGAAAAACGCCGCGTCGCGTTATGCAAATTGCTGCTGGAAAAGCCGGACATGCTGCTGCTTGACGAGCCGACCAACCATCTGGATGCGGAATCGGTCGAATGGCTTGAGCAATTTTTGGTGCGCTTTCCCGGTACCGTCGTCGCGGTGACGCATGATCGCTACTTCCTCGACAACGCCGCCGAGTGGATTCTGGAGCTCGATCGTGGCCACGGCATCCCGTGGAAGGGCAATTACTCCAGCTGGCTGGAGCAGAAAGAAGCGCGCCTGGAGCAGGAGCAGAAGCAAGTCGACGCGCACATGAAGTCGATGAAGCAGGAGCTGGAATGGGTGCGGCAGAATCCCAAAGGCCGCCAGGCCAAATCCAAGGCGCGACTGGCTCGTTTTGAAGAACTCAATTCGCAGGAATATCAGAAGCGTAACGAAACGCAGGAAATTTTCATCCCAGTCGGCGAGCGCCTCGGTAACGAAGTCATTGAGTTCAACGGTGTGTCGAAATCCTACGGCGACCGTCTGCTGATCGACAATCTCAGCTTCAAAATCCCGCCGGGCGCGATCGTCGGTATCATCGGCCCGAACGGTGCGGGTAAATCGACACTGTTCAAACTGATCACCGGCAAGGAGCAGCCGGATTCCGGCGAAGTGAAAATCGGTCACACCGTCAAGATAGCGCACGTCGATCAAGCGCGTGACTCACTGGAAAACGATAAAACCGTGTTCGACGCCATTTCCGGCGGTAACGATCTGCTGGTGGTGGGCAAGTACACCACCCCGGCGCGCGCTTATCTGGGCCGTTTTAACTTCAAAGGCAGCGACCAGCAAAAAATCATCGGCCAGCTCTCCGGTGGAGAACGCGGCCGCCTGCACCTGGCGCAAACGCTGATTTCCGGCGGCAACGTGCTGCTGCTCGACGAACCCTCCAACGACCTCGACGTCGAAACGCTGCGCGCATTGGAAGACGCCCTGCTCGAATTTGCCGGTTGCGTGCTCGTTATCTCACACGACCGCTGGTTCCTCGACCGCATCGCCACCCACATCCTCGCTGCCGAAGGCGAATCGCAATGGACCTTCTTCAACGGCAACTATCACGAATACGAAGCCGACAAGAAAAAACGCCTGGGTGAGGAAGGCGCGAAACCGAAGCGGATACGGTATAAGCCGATTAGCCGATGATTATAAATTTTTACGGTGAAGAAAGAAGATGCCAACGATCAGCCAGTTTTTTGGAATCGTGATTCAAATGTTCTGGCGCGAACATGCGCCACCGCATTTTCATGCGCTATACGCGGAATATGAAGTATTAATTGATATAAGAACATTTGAGATCATTAAAGGTAATCTTCCAAAAAGGGCATTAGCAATGGTTCTGGAATGGGCAGTACAACATCGCACTGAATTGATGGAGGATTGGAAATTATGTCAACAGAAACAGCTACCCAAGAGCATCGCTCCTTTGGAATAACAGCTGTAGCGCCATGGCGTATACGTTCAGTGACTGTACTGCCTGATTATTGCCTTTCAGTGACTTGTAACGATGGCACGGTTGGTACCGTCGATATGTCGCAGCTTATTTTCAGTGAAAAAGCTGGTATTTATTCTGCATTGAAAGATGCGCAATTATTCAATCAGGTTCGTATAGAGCTAGGTGTGCTCACATGGTTGAATGGTGCCGATCTTGATCCGGTTTGGTTGCATGAAGAAATTGGGAAAAGTAGAGCTTGGTGTGTTCCGGTGTAACACTCAGAATCCAGTACATTAAATAGTGAAACTATGACGCTGAAACAGATTCTTGGGATTGCCAAAGAGCTTAGCACATGGATTCATGGGCATACTAATGAGGGAGATTATGCAAATAACCCCGGATTAGCACTTTTGCAACAATCACAGGATATTTGTGATGCCATAATTATATTAATCGATGAAAAATTACCAGGTCCAGCTTACGCATTGGCTCGCCCCATGCTGGATTCTTATGTTCGCGGATTGTGGTTACTCAATCATGCATCAGATGAGGAAATCGAAATGTTTCTTGCTGAAAATAAGCTACCTGGATTTAATGAGCTTCTGGATGCCATTGGAAATAATGAAGAGACTGGTGGAACATGGGTACATAAAACTTCTCAATTTAATCGCAACGCTTTTCATGACCTTACACATGGGGGAATTGAGCATGTATTAAGAAGAATTACTGATTACTCAATTCAGCCGAATTATCCAGAAGAAGAGCTAATAAGGTTAATGCAAATTCAAATAGGAATACAGCTCGCTATTGGCACTCATCTTCTTGCCTTAGGAAATAATCAAGCGGGAATAGAAAAGCTTGAAGAGATGGCGCAGCAATATGGAACAGCTGTTCGCGGTATTTAAGTTGACCTCTTAAGTTCACATGCTAAACTTACTGTACTTAATTCTGTACTAGTAAAGGGATTTTTCATGGACGCGATCAGTTATACAACAGCACGTGCGAATTTGGCCAAAACAATGGAACGGGTTTGCAACGATCATTCGCCTGTCATTATTACCCGGAAAAGCGAAGCGCCGGTTGTCATGATATCGCTGGAGGATTATCAGGCGATGGAGGAGACGGCGTATTTACTGCGCTCGCCCGCTAACGCTAGGCGGCTGCTGGAATCTATCGCTGAGCTGGAAGCAGGAAAAGGCATTGCCCAGCAATTGGTCGAATGAATCTGATTTTTTCTCCCCATGCATGGGAAGATTATCTTTACTGGCAAAAAACTGATAAATCAACATTAAAAAGGATTCACAGTTTAATCAAAGCGATTCAGCAAGCGCCTTTTGAAGGAATAGGCAAGCCGGAGCCGCTAAAACATGGACTTGCAGGCTATTGGTCGAGGCGAATCAATGATGAACATAGAATAGTCTATAAAGTCGTGAATGCTGATTTGTTCATCGCCCAGCTACGCTATCATTACTAAAAATATCCTTTCCAATTGAATGAGCTGACTTCTGATGAAAGCATACGTCAATCAAGCATCGCCAGAGCAAAAAACAGCTCTGCAAAGACAGAAAACTTGGCCAAGTGCTCAGGAAGCCGTGCCGTTTGAAGATAATCGTCCTGTGACTACTGCTCTGAGGATGTTGCAGGAATCCGCCAATAACAGTCCGCAATCGCAAAACTTAGCTAGTTTGAGGCATTCGGCCAATCAATTCGTGCAACGGAAAATTCGTCCGTTGCAACGCACAACCAAATTGAATATGGCGGTCGAGGAAACCGATCAGGATCACCATCCTAACTATAAATTTGATATTGGTACGGGCGCGGCAAAAACGTCAAAAACAATCGACCTCGATCCTTGGATTACCAGAAAAGGACTAGGATATGCGCAGAAGAACGTTGAAAAGTCAGAAAGAAAGCAATTAAGAAAATTGATTGGTGCTTGGGATGTCAACAAATCCATTGTCGATGATTTGGTCACAAATTATGTTGGTACGAAGAATGATGATTCGAGCATCGATTTCGACGAAACTAAGCATAATTTTGTAGGCGTTGATTTGGCGATGCATTTGATGGCGATGCAGGAAAATGTCGCTCGCCGGATCGGCGATATACCGGTCAATTGTAATAACATCGATTTGCAAATAAATGACTGGATCGAGGGCATATCCACAGTTAGAAAAATTGTTGGATGGACGACTCTGCTCAAAGAATCCAGAGAAGAACTAAAAAAAGCATTGCAGAGCGGCAAAAAATCTCCGAGCGCCATGGGTGAAGTGGATTTGGTGCAAAAAGCTGTGCGCCGTACGGCTGATCCGGTAATTTCCGATTTAATGGGTAAGGGGATACTGAGTGATGAAATGAAGCTCAATACTGATACCATCAGAATTGGAACAAAAGCTTATACCGCTTCAAACGCCGGTGGCGGACTCTTCAATTTCGGTTATGGTCATTTACGTTTTATCATCTTCCTGGAATGGCGTATTTGTGCCGAGCTGATGCTAAACCAAGCTGTTAAATAAAACCTGAGAAACTTCACGGGAGTAGGAGACTTCAATCGTGGCGATGGTTTTTCCATGAACGACATCCAGCAACTCACCGAAATTTTACGCAAATTCCGTGACGAGCGCGATTGGGCGCAGTTTCATAATGCGAAAGACTTGGCGATGGCATTGAATATCGAGGCGGCCGAGCTGCTCGAGGCTTTTTTGTGGAAAGCGCCGGAGCAGGCGGATATCGATAGCGTCAAGGAAGAGCTGGCCGATGTGATTGCGTTTGCGTTGCTGCTGGCGGACAAATACGATCTCGACGTGAAGCAGATCGTGCTGGAAAAAATGGCGAAAAATGCCTTGAAGTATCCGGTCGAGAAATCCAAAGGCAGCGCGAAAAAGTACACCGAGTTGTAGCAATTCCCGGCTACTTTATTGCCAATCGCCATAATGACGTGAGTTCCGCTGCCCGGGCGCTGTGCAACGGATCGTTGGTGTCCGAAACGCGCGGATGGTGTGGTTTAATATCAGTGCGTCCCAGCACTTTCAAGCCCGCCGCATCGATCATATCCAGCAATTCTTCGCGCGTACGCAATCCCAAATGTTCGGCAAAATCCGACAGAATCAGCCAGCCTTCACCGTCCGGCAGCAGATGATCGCGCAAACCGTGCAGAAATCCGCGCAGCATGCGGCTTTCCGGGTCGAAAATGGCCTGCTCGAGCGGTGAGCTGGGGCGCGCCGGGATCCACGGCGGATTGCAGACGATCAGCGCCGCTTGTCCCTGCGGAAAAAGATCGGTTTGTACCAACTCGACGTGATCGATCAGATTTAAGCGCGTTAAATTGTCGCGTGCGCACTGTAATGCGCGCGGGTCTTGATCGGTCCCCGCGATGTGTTGCACGCCGCGCAATGCCAATGCGGCGGCCAATACGCCGGTTCCAGTACCAATGTCGAAGGCGATGGATTGTGTGGCCAGCAGTTTGGGTAGTGGCGCTTGAGTGACCAATTTGACATATTCGTTGCGGATCGGTGCAAATACGCCGTAATGCGGGTGTATCGTCATACCCAGCGCGGCAATTTCAATTCCTTTCTTACGCCATTCGTAAGCGCCGATCAATCCCAGCAACTCGCGCAGCGAGGCAATATAAGCTCCGGTGCAAGCGCCATAGGCTTCCAGGCAAGCGGCATGCACATCCGGTGCGCGGCGCAACGGGATGCTGTGATCGGCATTAAAAGGAATCAATAATTTTTCCAGTGTTCGGGCGCGTTGTGATTGCACCAGACGGTGCCGGTGAAATGCTTCGGCGGGCGATACAATGGCTTGCTGCTTGGGCTTCTCCGGCTTTTTTTTATCCACACGTCGCGCCAATGCTTGCAACAGTTGGCGCGCATTTTGGAAATCACCGCGCCATAACAACGCCGTTCCTTCACAAGCCAGACGATAAGCAGTATCGGCAGGCATACGGTCGTCAATAACCTGCACCCGTTTAGGCGGCGGCAATCCTTTTTCGCAACGCCAGCGGGCGGATTTTTCTTCGTTATCCTCGTTCCAGCAAATGACGGGATCATTCATCATGGTGCTGGCGAGCGGGCCGGTGCCGCAAATTTTCATTGTTTTTTCCTTTCATCTTCAATCTTCATATTTCATCGCTGGTACTGATAACCATCAGATCTTTAGTGATATTTTAGACTCAATTTAGCAAAAGATAAGATGAGTCACGAATAATCCACGAATTCGCGTGATAAATCTCACAGAACTTTTTTTCTCTACCGCCAATAATTCGCCCCCAAGCAAACCATCAAAGAGTAGGGGAAATAGGCATGTTAACAATCATCAAAATCAGGCAAATTGCTGTGCCTGGGTTATTGGCTTTTATTCTTGCATTCATTATCGCCGTATTACCGCAACCCGTTAGCTCAGCCGAGCTTGACGATGATGACGATGACCCTCCTCAAGATCTTATTCTGCGCGGCGATGGCAAGTGCACGGCGTGCCATGACGAAAACAGTGACAATCCCATTCTTGCTATCGGGAAAACCAAGCATGGTACCACTGCCGATCACCGCACCCCAACATGCACCAGCTGCCACGGTGACGGCGGAAGTCACGAAGACTCTCCGGACAAAGCGCTCATGCCACAACGGACATTCGGGAAAAAATCCGTCAACTCCATTGAGGATAGAAATAGTGCCTGCTTAGCCTGCCATCAAGGTGGCAAGCGCATGCATTGGCCTGGCAGTACTCACGCGAATCGCGATGTCGCCTGCACGTCTTGCCACACTATTCATACCGACCAGGACAAAGTACGCAACCGCAACACGCAGCCTGAGGTTTGCTTTAACTGCCATAAGGAGATGCGCCAGCTGATTAACCGTCCGTACCGCCACCCCATCCGGGAAGGCAAGGTTATTTGTTCGGATTGCCACAACCCGCATGGTTCAGCCGGTCCAAGCAAAATGGTGCGGGATAGCATCAACGATACTTGCTATACCTGCCATATGGAAAAGCGCGGTCCTTTTGTCTACAACCATCCGCCGGTGCAAGAAAATTGCGCGATTTGCCACAACCCGCATGGCACGACCGCGCCTAATTTATTGCGCACCCGCTCTCCATTCCTATGTCAGCAATGCCACGAGCCGAACACGCATCAAGGCAGCTCCGGCACACTCACGGGCGCTTATGCAAGAAACACCCTTGCGCGTGGATGTGCCAATTGCCACACCCAGGTTCACGGCAGCAACATGCCTGAAAACATTCACAATGAAAGCGTATTTCAGCGCTAAGAGCGGAGGCGAAGACAATGTTCACTAACACTCTTAATCGCAAAAAATTTCCGCGCGCAATTGTATTTTTTACATGCTTCGTGACGGCAGTTCCGGCCTATTCTTCCGGCGCGGATGCCGATCCTCTGAAAGAGCTTTCCAAACCGAGAAGCGTTGTCAATATCGGCGCCGGTCAATTGTTTAATGATAATGCGCGTTTCGGCCAGTATACCGGTTTGCGCAATGAAGGACCTTATGGAATCTTTAATGTCGATATTGCCAAACGCTATGACGATACGGGAACATGGTTCAAATTGCTGGGACGTAATTTAGGATTACAAAACCGGGATGTGCGTTTTGAGCACAGCAAACAAGGTAAATGGGGCTATGTTATCGATTACAGTCAAACACCGCGTTACGAGCCGTTTACGGTCAATACCGCGGTTACCGGCATCGGCACTACCGATCCTCACATACCGGATACGCGAACACCGGGTAATCCTGCCCAATTAAGTACCGAGCGCCAATCGATCGGATTCAGTTTTAACCAATTTCTTCCTGGCAATCTGGAGTTTAACCTTCATTTTCGTAATGAAGAAAAAGACGGAAGTCGTATTTTTGGGCGCGGAAACCGGTTGGGCGAGCCTCGGCTCAGTGGTTTCGATGGTAGACCGAGTCCGAGAGCAGTCGGCGGTTATGAATTTATTCCGGAACCAATCAACTCAACCATCCGGATTTTTGGCGCTTCACTGGATTATGTGGGGAAAGATCTGCAATTATCGGGCGGCTATTACGGCACGATGTATAACAACAAAAATGCATTACTCACGCCTACCGGCGGCAGCACCGTTGGCGGTATTTTTTCACCCAGTCAATATGCACCAATCGCGCTTGCGCCGGATAACGAATCGCATCAGGGTTTTCTGTCCGGTGGATATAGTTTTGCGCCAACAACCCGCGGCACGTTCAAAGTTGCTTATACACGAGCAACCCAAACCGACTCATTTTCCCCGGGACTGTTAACCGCGCCTGGTATTGGCGCCAATTTGGGCGGACGTATCGATACCGTACTTGCACAAACCGGATTAACAGCGCGGCCGCTGCAAAAGTTATCGATTAATACCAATTTCCGCTTTGAGGATCGCGACGACAAAACACCGGTACGATTCTATAACCCTATGGCCACTTTCCATGATTTGAACGGAAACACATGGAATGGCCTGAACAATCCGCGTTCTTTCCGGACGATAACCAGCAAATTTGAAGCAAACTATACCCTGCCGCACAATTTTCGTTTGATAGGCGGTATTGATTATGAACACAGGGATCGCACTGGAACGGCGACTAATACTAGTCACCGCTTCAGAACCGATGAGCTTTTCTATCGTGCGGAATTGCGCCGCTCGTTATCCGATACCATCACCGGTACGATTTCATACATACACAGCGATCGTTTCGGTTCGAGCTTTCTGACGAATACCACAGCTTCTGGCGCTTCGTTCTTTAATCTGATCGCGCCATCCAATCTCGCTGACCGCAGCCGGGATAAAGTCCGCTTTCTAGCCAACTGGGATCCGATCGATTCATTATCCATACAAGTTTCGATTGATGAGTCGATTGATGATTACGGTCAACGGCCAGGCTCCGATTTAGGTTTGCGCAAAGGCTCCGCAAGAAACTATTCACTTGATGCCACGTATATATTTTCCGAGCGGCTACAAGCAACCGCATGGTTCTCACGTAACGAAACCCATATCGATCAGGCTTCCAGAAACGCGATTACCGATAACGGAATTCGTGAAATTTGGGGAAGCAATCTGCATAACATAGGAACTTCCGTGGGTATGGAAGTCACCGCTAAGCCAACCGATAAGCTTGAAACCGGCGCCAATTTCATGTTCGCGGATTACACCGATAAATTCAATCAGAAAGTCTCGCTAGAGCCGCAAGTCAATATCGTTCCGAATATTTCAACGCAATACTCCAGCCTGCGGCTATTTGCTCGATACGATATTCGCAAGAACCTGGGTGTGCGCCTGGATTACATTCTGGATCACTTTAAAACCAACGAATGGACGTGGACGGGATGGCGCTATACCGATGGCACTACATTGACGCAAAACAACAATCAAATGGTTAACTTCGCCTTTCTTTCGGTGCTTTATAGCTGGCAATAAAGGAAGTGATGGTTTCGTTCACCGCACGATTGACTCGCGGTGAACGAAACTACTGCGCATGTTGAAATCGCAAAAGCTTTTATCAACACTTGGACTGATTGATTTACTTACCCTGACCGGTGTCTTCAGGATTTTCAGGATGATTAACTGGATTTTCCAGCTGATTCACCGCGACCGCTTGCGGTGTCTTTCGTTGCGTGATCTTGCCGATCAGCACAAAAAACAGCGGTACGAAAAAGATTGCCAAAAATGTCGCCGCCAGCATACCGCCGAATACTCCAGTACCGATTGAATGGCGGCTGGCGGCACCGGCGCCGGATGCGACCACCAAGGGAAATACGCCGAGAATGAACGCCATTGAGGTCATAATAATCGGACGGAAGCGCAGCCGCGCGGCATCCAATGCTGCATCGGTGAGTGTTTCCCCGGCGGCATGGCGCTGATTGGCAAACTCGACGATCAGAATAGCGTTTTTCGCCGCCAAGCCGATCAAAGTCACCAAGCCGATCTGGAAATAAATATCATTGCTCAAACCGCGCATCCATATCGCCAGCAGCGCGCCGAGTATGCCGAAAGGAATCGCCAGAATCACCGCCATCGGAATCGACCAGCTTTCGTACAGAGCGGCCAGTACCAGAAACACCATCAGAAGGGCAAATGCAAACACCATGACCGATTGTCCGCCCGCTTTGCGCTCTTGCAGCGAAATACCGCTCCAATCGAGCGTGTAGCCGCGTGGCAGCAGAATTTCATCGGCGGCTTGCTCCAATGCGGCCAGCGCCTGCCCCGAGCTGTAGCCCGGCGCGGCGCCGCCCAGCACCAGCGCGGAATTGGCGCCGTTGAAGTGCGTTACCGGATCGGGGCCGCTGTTGAATGTGGTATTGACGACCGAATCCAGCGGAATCATGGTCGATGTTGCACCGCTCTGCGCACGCACATAAATTTTGCTGATATCGTCGGGGTTGGAGCGGTATTCCGGTAATGCTTCGGTTTGCACCCGGTAAATGCGGCCGAATTTGACGAAATCGTTGATATAAAAATTACCGAAATAGGCCTGCATGGTATCGAAAATTTCCGAAATCGGCACCCCCAGGGCTTTGGCGCGTTCACGATCTACCGTTACATACAGTCTCGGCGCACTGACCCGGAAATTGGTGCTGGCCACGGCAATCGCCGGATTTTCCATGGCCTTGGCGGTGAATTCCTGAGCCACTGCGGCAAACTCGGCGAAATCGCCGCCGCTGGGATCTTGTATCTGCACCGAGAATCCGCCGGTCGATCCCAATCCGCTGATCGAGGGCGCATTGAAAGCCAGAATCAGCGCCTCGGGAATCTTGGCGAATTCCTGAAAAGCCGCGCCGATCAAGCCGTGTACTTTTTGTTCGGGATTCGGGCGCGTATCCCAGTGATTCAGCGGAACGAACATGGTGGCTTGATTAGCGCCGCGCGTGCTGAACACAAAGTTCTGGCCTGCCAGCACATCGGTGGAATGTACTGCCGGATTCGCCTGAAAATAGCTTTCGATTTTGCTCAATACTTCCCGCGTGCGCGTCATCGAAGCGCCATCCGGCAGTTGCACCACAGTGATGAAATAGCCTTGATCTTCTTCCGGCAGAAAACTGCCCGGCAGAATTTTGAACAAACCGATGATACCGGCAATCATCAACGCAAAAAGCGTCAGCGCAATCACCGAACGCCGCAAGATTGTTGCCACAGCCCCGGTATAGCGGGTCTGCATCCAATCGAACGAACGGTTAAACAACTGCCAAACCCCTTGCGGCGCTTGATGCGCAGGTTTGAGCACCAGCGCGCATAAAGCGGGACTCAAGGTTAGCGCGACGAAACCGGATATGGCGACCGACAACGCAATGGTGATGGCAAATTGCTTATACAATTCGCCGGTAATACCACCAAGGAAAGCTACCGGCAAAAACACCGCGGCCAGCACCAGCACGATTGCGATCACCGGCCCGGACACTTCCTCCATGGCGCGCTTGGCCGCATCCCTGGGGGACAAACCGCCTTGGTTCATGTGCCGCTCGACATTCTCCACCACCACAATGGCATCATCGACGACGATACCGATCGCCAGCACCATGCCGAACAGCGTCAGTGTATTGATGGAAAATCCCAGCATTTCCATACCGGCCAGCGTGCCGATCAAGGAAACCGGAACGGCCACGGCGGGAATCAACGTAGCGCGCCAGCTTTGCAAAAAGACAAAAACTACCAGAATCACCAGCAGTGTCGCTTCTGCCAGCGTTATCAACACTTCTTTAATGGAAACATCGATGAACGTGGTCGTGTCATAGGGAATGTCGTACGACACCCCGGCCGGAAAGCTTTTGCTTAAGCGCTGCACTTCCGCGCGGATACCCCGTACGGTCTCGAGCGCATTGGCGCCGGGCGCCAGGAAAGTCAGCAAGAAAGTATTTGGCTGACCGTTCCAGCGTCCTTCCAGATCGTACGATTGCGCCCCCAGTTCGATGCGCGCCACATCGCGCAGCCGCACCATCGAGCCGTCCGGGTAAGCGCGCACGATCATGTCCTCGAATTCCTTGACCTCGCTCATGCGCCCGTGGGTAATCACCGGAATGGTCATTTCCGTGCCTTCCGGGGTCGGTTCGCGTCCGATCCGTCCCGCCGGAAAATCGCGGTTTTGTTCGCGCACCACGGCGGCGATTTCGCTGGGCGTTACATTGAGTTGCGCCATGCGCACCGGATCGAGAATGAGCCGCATGGAATAATTCTGGCCGCCGAAAATGATGGCGTCGCCTACGCCGGGCAGGCGTTTGACATTATCGAGTATGCGCAGCAACGCGTAATTAGACAGAAAAACGTTATCATGCGTGGGATCGGTGGAGCTCAGGATGACCACAGCGAGCAAATCCGGCGATGTTTTTTTCACCGTCACGCCCTGCCGCACCACTTCATCCGGTAGCTGCGGCTCGGCTAAGCGTTGCCGGTTCTGCGTCTGCACTTGTGCGATATCGACATCGGTACCGATCTCAAAGGTCAAGCGCAGCATCATGTGCCCATCGTTGGTACTGACCGATTCGTAATACAGCAGATTATCGATACCGGGTAACTGCACTTCGATCGGGCGCGCCACCGCTTCGGCGACGACTTCCGCGCTGGCGCCGGGATAATCTGCGTCGATCTGCACCATCGGCGGTGTGATTTGCGGAAATTGCGCAACCGGCAATTTCTGCAACGCCACTAAACCCAATACGACGATGATGATCGACAATACCGATGCGAAAATAGGCCGGTCGATGAAAAAATGTGATTTCATGGTGCGACCTGCTGAGCCGGTTGATCGGATGTCTGAACGGCGACACTTTCCTGTGGTTGTTGCTGCTGCTCAATCGCGTGCACTTTTACCCCTGGCAGGATGCGGAAAAATCCTTCCACCACCACACGTTCCCCAGGCTGCAAACCGCTCTCGATCAACCAATCCTTGCCGCGCCAAGCGCTGGCTTGCACCGGACGCAGTTGCGCGGTTTCCTCAGCATCGACCACGTATACGAATGAACCGCTGGGACCTTGCTGCACCGCGCGTTGCGGGATCAGCATGGCGTTATTGCGGATATAACCCTTGATACGGACTCTAACGAACTGACCGGGATAAAAATAGGAATCTCCCGGTGCCATGCCGCCTTCCGGATTGGGAAATTTGAAACGCCCCTGCAACGATCCGCTTTGCGGCCGTATCGTGACATCGGCGAAATCCAGTATGCCTTCGTGTTGATACACGCTGCCATCGGAAAACGTCATGACGCCGCGTAGCTGGAAAATGTCGGGCCGTTCCACCTTATGCGCAGCCAATTCGCGGCGGCGGCGCAGCAAATAGCTTTCCGGTACATTGACGTTGACATACAT
>SSFX01000055.1:0-35680 GCA_008015635.1 Nitrosomonas oligotropha | reverse complement strand
GTCATCAATATGCTGGGTCAATTAGGCGTTAATCTGCCTCCCGGCACTAACTTGCAATTACGCAATGTTGCCGCTGTCATGGTGACAGCGACCATGCCGGCGTTTGCCAAGCCCGGTCAGCATATCGATATCACAGTGTCTTCCATGGGCAATGCCAAAAGCTTAAGGGGTGGAACGCTGTTGCTGACTCCCCTGAAAGGAGCCGACAATCAAGTATATGCCATGGCTCAAGGAAATATTCTGGTCGGTGGTATCGGAGCCGCAGCTGGTGGTAGCAGTGTGCAAGTAAATCATCTCAGTGTTGGACGTATCACAAGTGGCGGTATTGTAGAGCGTGAGATTCCAACGACGGTTGGGCAGGGTGATTTTATCAATCTTGAGCTGAATACAACGGATTTCACAACAGTAAACCGTATCGTTGATGCGATCAATGGACTTTATCCTACAGCCGCATCCGCAGTAGATGGCCGGGTAGTGCAGGTGAAAGCACCGGTAGACAATAGCCAGCGTATTATGTTTATTTCTCAGATTGAAAGTCTGGATGTCAAACCGGCAAAAGCATCGGCAAAAGTAATTGTTAATTCACGTACCGGTTCAGTAGTCATGAATCAGGCGGTAACACTTGAATCAAGTGCGGTTGCGCATGGCAATCTGTCCATAATCATCAATACCGAACCGGTGATCAGTCAGCCTGGTCCCTTCGCGCAGCGCGGTGAAACAGTGGTTACACAGCGATCGCAGGTCGAAATCCGTACCGATGAAGGAAATTTAATGTTATTGCCGAATGGTGCGGATCTTGGTGAAGTTGTGAAAGCTTTAACGGCAATTGGCGCTACCACCCAGGATTTGCTATCTATTCTTCAGGCGCTGAAAGCTGCCGGTTCGTTGCGCGCGGATTTGGAAATTATTTAACTTACTGGATATTAAGAATGGTTATTTCACCGGATATTTCAAGCAAACTTGCCGTTGATGCCAAAAGTGTTGATGACTTGCATTTAATGGCCAAAAAAAATCCAGACGAAGCGTTACAAAAAGTTGCGCAACAGTTTGAAGCATTATTTATGAACATGCTGCTTAAAAGCATGCGCGAGGCGACACCTAAGGATGGGATATTTGATAGCCAGCAAACGCAGTTTTTTACCCAGATGCATGACCAACAGCTTGCGCAAAAGATATCCACCAAAGGAATTGGCATTGCTGACATGATGGTTCAGCAATTATCTCGAAATAATAAATCGATCGAACCACAGACTTCGATCAGCCAAACAAATAACATTTTGTCAACGATTAACTCCAATCAACAAGCGCCATTGATAGAAGGTATGCATCCAAATGATAAATCAGGGCAACTGTGGTCAGTCCATCGGACCCCATCCAATGCGGTGATGTCAGCAGGAAAAATCGATTCTGCAATTGAAGGACTCACTTCGCCGATTCAGGGGGACATACAGAAGAAAAGCGCTCCTAGCCAGCCGGCAAATTTTATCGATAGGCTTTTACCGCATGCCAAAACAGCATCCGAATCAACCGGTATTCCACCTAATTTCATGCTGGCACAGGCTGCGTTGGAAAGTGGATGGGGTAAACATGAGATTCGTCATGCGGATAATAGTCCAACCCATAATCTTTTTGGCATCAAGGCTGGTGCTAATTGGAAAGGGGACGTTGTGGAAAAAACAACGACTGAATATATCAATGGTGTGCCACAGAAAGCGATTGAAAAATTTCGTGCTTATAGCTCGTACGCAGAGGGATTCAATGATTATGCCAAGTTGCTTATGGATAACCCACGCTATGCCAAAGTATTGAATTCGACGGATGCCGCGACATTTGCCAATGGCCTTCAACGCGCTGGGTATGCTACTGATCCTATGTACGCTGAGAAATTAATGCGTATTCTGAATAGTGAGAAATTACAAAATCGCGAATTTATCTAATACGGAATTTTTCTTTAATTCTTTGACCAGTATGCCGATATTGTCGTTATATATTTTTTAAGATCAAGAACTGAAAGAACATTATGGGAAATGGAATTCTTGATATTGCAGTTACTGGTTTAGCAACTGCGCAAAACCAATTATTGACGACCAGTCATAATATTAGCAATGCTGGCACGCCTGGTTTTAATCGCCAGCAAGTCTTGCTCAGCACAAATACACCGCAATCCGGTGGTGCAGGGTTTATCGGGCGCGGCGTTCACTCTTCTACAGTGCAGCGGATATACAGTCAATTTCTTACTACTCAGTCGCTACAGATACAAACACAGAGCCAGTCACTTGACAGTAACTATACTGAGATAAAACAGCTGGACAACATGTTTGCCGAGGCTACATCGGGACTTTCACCCACATTGCAAAATTTTTTCAGTGCCATACACGATGTTGCCACAAATCCCGGCGTCATTCCTTCGCGACAATCGATGCTGAGCAATGCTGATGCCTTAGTTGCACGTTTTCATAGTATGGATCAACGCATGTCGCAAATAAGGGAAGGTATAAATACACAAGTCAGCAGCACGGTTGTTCATATCAATTCCCTGGCCAAGCAGATTGGAGAGATCAATAAGCAGATAATATGGGCGGAAGGTTCAGCTGGCGGGCAGCCTGCTAACGATATGCTGGATCAACGCGATGAGCTTATTAATCAATTGAACAAATTGGTTAATACCGATACAGTGCGTCAAAGCGATGGTACGATGAATGTATATATTGGGAATGGGCAGGCATTGGTGGTTGGTGCGCAAACCCTTTCCTTGGAAGCGATTAAAACACCGGATAGTCCGAATAATTTAACGATTGGGCTGGTTAATGGTAACAGCACTATTCAGCTTCCCGAGGATCAGATCACCGGTGGTACCTTAGGCGGTATTTTTTCTTTTCGCAGTAATACGCTTGATAATGCACAAAATTCGCTTGGAAGAGTCGCACTCACCTTGGCGCAGACTTTCAATGCTCAACATCAGCTTGGTATGGATTTGAATGGCGCTATGGGAACGAATTTCTTCGCGTTACCGGCACCTAACGTGATCTCTGCATCTACTAATAACTTAGCATCCAATATCTCGACCTCAATTACTGATTATAGTGCGTTGACAACCAGTGATTACGAGCTTTCTTACGATGGGACAAACTATACATTGACCAGATTATCCGATAACGTATCGGCTACACCATCGAGCAGTTTGCCGCTAACACTGGATGGCATATCGGTGACAAGTGCCACGATGCTGGCGAGTGAAAGATTCCGCATCCAACCTACGATCAATGGCGCAAAGGATATTGCGGTCAATATTAATGACACAACTAAGATAGCTGCGGCAGGCCCTAACCGGACCAATGCCGCATCAACCAATAAAGGTACTGGCACCATTAGTGCTGGGACTGTAAATCCGTTACCGCTCGATTCCAATCTTCAGCAACCACTTACCATTACGTTTCATACGCCTTATAACGGGGAATTTGATGTCGCAGGAACTGGGACCGGGCTGCCTGCTACTAATCAGACGTATACAGCGGGTGCGGATATCAGTTTCAATGGCTATACATTTCAAATTAGCGGTAGTCCTGCTGCCGGGGATGTTTTTACTGTCACCCCTAACAATAATGGTGTTGCCGATAATCGCAATATGTTGCTGCTGGGTGCATTACAAGCAACGAATACGCTGGAGAACGGTACAGCCAATTACCAGACTGCTTACGGCCAGCTTGTCAGTCAGGTTGGTAACAAAACACGCGAGTTACAGGTAACGAGTAAAGCGCAAGCTAATTTACTGGCACAAACTGAACAATCTATTCAATCGGTATCCGGCGTGAATCTGGATGAAGAAGCTGCGAATTTGCTGCGCTTCCAGCAAGCTTATCAAGCTTCCAGTAAAATCATTGAAATGAGCAGTACTTTATTTGACTCAATTCTTCGTTTCGGTTAAAAAATAGAATAGAGGTAACTTAACATGCGAGTTAGTACAGGCACAATTTACGAGACTGGAACTAATTTAATGCTCCAGCAGCAAGAGAAACTGATTAATACGCAGCAACAATTGTCTACCGGGCGGCGAATTTTAACGCCCTCGGATGACCCAATCTCAGCGGCGCAAGTATTAAATATTTCTCAATCAGCAGCTCTCAATGAACAATATTCGGTGAATCGATCGAGTGCAGGTTCCTCGCTTCAACTGGAAGAAAATGTGCTGAGGCAAGTTAACGGAATCCTGCAGGATGTGCATAGCTCAACTGTGTATGCGGGGAATGCGACACTGACCGATGCTGACAGAAAGACACTTGCTACTGAGTTACGCAGTAAACTGGAGTCACTCGTTGGTTTAGCCAATACAACCGATGAGAAAGGGCAGTTTTTATTCTCAGGATTTCAAGCTAATACTAAACCTTTTGCGCAGACAGGATTAGCTGTGCAGTACGTTGGAGATCAAGGGCAACGCTTAAACCAAGTGGGTCCTGCACGTCAACTGGCAGTCAGTGATTCCGGCACGGATGTTTTCGAGCGCATTAAGAACGGAAACGGTGTTTTTGCTACCGCCGCTAGTTCGTCAAACATCGGTAGTGGTGTGATTGATGGGGGATCGGTGATAACTCCTTCAAGCCTTACCGGTGGTAATTATGAGATTACATTCGCTGTGTCGGCAATTGGTGTTACAACTTACGATATCGTTAACACCTCAACAGGATCGACTGTTTCATCGGCTAATCCTTATGTGAGCAACAATACAGTCAGTTTTGATGGGATGCAATTGAGTATTAAAGGGAATCCGGCTAATGGAGATAAATTTACAGTATCTCCAAGCAGCAATCAAAGCGTTTTCAAAACAGTGGGAGATTTGATTACTGCATTGGAAACACCGGCAAGCGGACAAAGTGGCGGTACCCGGCTGGCGAACGATTTGAAATCAACATTACAAAATATTAATAACAGTTTGGAGCATGTGCTGTCGAAACAAGCTTCTATCGGAGCGCGGCTGCAAGAGATCGATACTTTGGAAAGTGTTGGCAGTGATCAAAATATTCAATTTGAGCAAATGCTTTCACAACTGCAAGATGTTGACTTTGCGCAAGCAACGTCGGATTTGCAGCGGCAGCAGCTTTATCTTCAAGCTGCGCAGCAGTCATACATTAAAATTTCCGGACTGTCTCTGTTCAATTATATTTAGAGTCACTCAGCTGCGCTTTTCGCTAGTGCCGCGCTGGTAGTTTATGCCTTGATGGCCGATATCGTGACGAACCTGCGCCCCATCAAAACGGATGTTTTCAACTAATTTGTATGCCGCCTGATGCGCCATCTTCACACTATCGCCCAATACCGTTACGCATAAAACACGTCCACCTGCTGTCACAATTTCATTTCCGTTCTTCCCGCCCATCGACGTTCCGGCATGAAAAATATGAAAGTTGCCGACATTTTCCTGTTCTGTGATCAAGTCTTGTAAACCGTAAATCACATCATTCTTTCTCGGGTTTTCCGGATAACCTTGCGCCGCCATTACTACGCCGAGCGCGGTACGCCGGTCCCATTCAATATCCGCTTGATCGAGTGTGCCATTAACAGCGTGCTCGATAAGCGGTAAAAGATCGCTTTTCAAGCGCAGCATAATCGGTTGCGTTTCCGGGTCACCTAAGCGGCAATTAAATTCCAATACTTTTGCCTGGTCTCCGGCTGTGATCATCAATCCGGCATAAAGAAATCCGGTATAGCGGATGCCATCTTGTTTCAGTCCATTGATCACAGGATCAATAATATTGCGCATGATTTGCGCGTGCAGGCTGGGAGAAACAAAAGGCGCCGGGGAATATGCGCCCATTCCGCCTGTATTGGAGCCTAGATCGCCATCATTAAGCCGCTTATGATCTTGGCTGGTTACTAACGGCAGAATATGATTACCATCTGTCATGACGATGAAACTGACTTCTATACCTTGAAGAAATTCTTCGATAATAATTTCTTGTCCCGCGCTGCCAAGATGCTTTTCCACTAACAGTGCACTTACAGCGGAATGCGCTTCTTCTCGGGATTGCGCGACGACGACACCTTTCCCGGCTGCCAGACCGTCGGCTTTGATGACAAGCGGGATCGGGTGCTGCTCGATGTAGGCGTGCGCCAATTCTGGATTTGTAAATCTTGCGTAGGCGGCAGTCGGTATGTGATGCCGTTGCATGAATTCCTTGGCAAAGATTTTTGAAGTTTCAAGTTGCGCGGCTTGCCGGGTTGGGCCAAAGATTTTCAGGCCAGCCGCCCGGAATGCATCGACGATACCGGCAGCCAGTGGAATCTCGGGGCCGACTATCGTGATTGCAATCGATTCCTTGGTTGCAAACTCGATTAATTCGGGTATGGCGGTAATTGAAATATTTTCTAGTCCGGGCTCTAATGCGGTGCCTGCATTGCCCGGCGCCACAAATACTTTATGCACACGCGGTGAAAGGCTTAACTTCCACGCCAAGGCATGTTCTCTGCCACCGCCGCCGATCACTAATAGTTTCATGATAGCGGGTATCTAGTGCCTGAAATGGCGGACACCGGTAAATACCATGGTGATCCCTTGTTCATCAGCCGCTGCAATCACTTCCTGATCGCGGATACTGCCGCCCGGTTGAATAACGGCTGTAGCGCCCGCTTGAACGACTACATCCAGACCATCGCGGAACGGGAAGAATGCATCCGATGCGACAACGGATTCTGCAAGTGTCAAACCGGCTTGCTGTGCTTTGATAGATGCAATGCGTGCGCTATCGACACGGCTCATTTGCCCGGCACCGATGCCCATCGTCTGGCCATTGCGGCAAAATACAATCGCGTTGGATTTAACAAATTTTGCGGCGCGCCAGGCAAACAGCAGATCATCCAGCTGTTGCGGTGTGGGTTTTAATTGCGTAACGATTTTTAAATCGGAAACAGTGATATTTTGAATATCCGGCGTTTGTACCAGAAGACCGCCGCCAATCCGCTTCAGATCGTACGTATTGTTTCCTGCCTGTAACGGCAAAACCAGTACCCGGATATTGTTCTTCTGTGCCAGAAGCTGCTGCGCTTCCGGTGTGATTTCAGGTGCGATAATGACTTCAACGAATTGTTTTAGAATCGCTTCAGCGGTGTCTCTGCCGATGCTCCGGTTAAATGCGATGATGCCGCCGAAGGCAGAGACGGGGTCGGTTGCGAACGCCAGTTGATAAGCGCGCAGCGTGGTTTCCGCAATGGCTATGCCGCATGGATTAGCATGTTTGACAATCACACAAGCGGGGTTGTCGAAAGTTTTAACACATTCCCACGCAGCGTCGGTATCGGCGATATTATTGTACGATAGCTCTTTGCCTTGTAGCTGTTGGTAATTCGCCAGACTGCCGGGTGTGGGGGTTTCATCCCGGTAGAAAGCCGCTTTTTGATGCGGGTTTTCGCCATAGCGTAAAGGCTGTGCAATAGTGAAATTCAGATTCAGCGAATCGGGAAAATCTTTGTGCTGGTAATCGCTATCCAGTGCGGTTAAGTAATTACTGATGGCACTGTCGTAAGAAGCAGTATGCGTAAACGCTTTTTGCGCCAGTTGGAAGCGTGTGGCCAAGCTGATGGAGCCATTATTTTCCGCCAGCTCCTGGCTGAGCGGTAAATAATCCTGGGGATCGGTGATAATGGCAACTTTCCGGTAATTTTTGGCGGCTGCACGCACCATGGTGGGACCACCGATATCGATATTCTCAATGGCATCCTCAAAGCTGCAATCCGGGTTTGCAATCGTTTGCTTGAAAGGATAGAGATTCACGATGACCAATTCGATATTGGGAATCGATGCTTGTTCGAGCGCCAGTTGATGATCGGGTAAATCGTTACGCGCCAGTATGCCGGCATGAATTTTAGGGTGCAGCGTTTTGACCCGGCCGTCCAGCATCTCCGGGAAGCCGGTATAGTCGCCTACCTCGATCACGTTGATTCCGGCTTGTTGCAATAATGTGGCGGTACCGCCTGTGGACAGGATGGTGATGCCCTGCTGAATCAATTTTTGGGCTAGTTCTATAATTCCGGTTTTATCAGAAACACTGATGAGTGCGTATTTAATGGTCATTTAATTTGATATTGTTTCATTTTTTGACGTAGCGTATTGCGGTTTATCCCCAGTAACTCGGCGGCCTGAGTCTGATTTCCTTTGGTATATTGGATAGCGATTTCAATTAAAGGCTTTTCAACGCTATGCATGACCATATTGTAAATAGGGCATGGTTTTTCTCCGTCCAGGTCATTGAGATATCCGCTGATAGCTTTGCGTATGCAAGATGCAATTTCATTTTCCTTGATTGCATTCATAAACTGACTACTCCCCCTCTTTGATATAACTCAATCGTTGACCTTTCTCAGCTAATGAAGAGAAAAACTTATTGGTTTCATAAATTTGCTGATCACTGGTTTGTAACTGATTCATTGACTGACGAAAGCTGGCAGATCCAACGAGTCCCTTGGTATACCAGGAGATATGCTTGCGTGCGATGCGGACACCGGAGTATTCACCATAAAATTCATATAAATCATGTAAATGATTAATGAGCACATGGTGAATTTCAGATACTTCGGGTGCTTGTAAATGTTGACCGGTGGCGAGGTAGTGATTGATTTCACGGAATATCCATGGTCTGCCTTGCGCGGCGCGGCCTATCATAATCGCGTCCGCATTGGTGTAGGCAAGAATATGACGGGCTTTTTCCGGTGTTGTGATATCGCCATTGGCGATGACAGGAATCTTAATTGCGGCTTTAACCGCTGCGATGGTGTCGTATTCCGCAGTGCCAGTATATGCGCACGCGCGCGTGCGGCCGTGGATTGCGAGTGCTTGAATACCGGAATTCTCAGCGATATGCGCAATGGAAAGGGCGTTTTTGTGTTGCTTATCCCAGCCAGTTCGTATCTTGAGCGTTACCGGAATATCGACGGCTTTAACCACGGCGTCCAAGATTTTTCCCACTAATTGCTCGTCTTGCAAGAGCGCGGAACCAGCCATGACATTACAGATTTTTTTGGCTGGGCAACCCATATTAATATCGATGATCTGGGCGCCATTATCCATATTGTAACGTGCTGCCGCCGCTAGCATTTGCGGATCGGCCCCTGCAATTTGCACGGAAATCGGCGAAACCTCGCCTTCATGGTCGGCGCGCCGTTGCGTTTTCTTGGAGCCCCACAACAATGAGTTACTGGATACCATTTCTGACACCGCCATGCCTGCCCCCATCTTTTTGCACAATTGCCTGAAGGGGCGGTCGGTAACTCCCGCCATTGGCGCGACAATGAGTTTGTTTTTCAGAATGTGTGTGCCAATTTGCATGTAAGCGGTGTGTGTGGGTTAAATAAGCAGTGATTTGATTACTGGGAAGCTTTAATCCGAATGACTGGCGTCCAAATCGCTGATGGGAATATTCACATAATTCCCGCAGCGCACAATGACGAATTATAGCTTTTGTTTTGTCAGGCAGATAGTGGATAGAGAATGAAATTATCCACGCGCGCCGAATATCATGCGGCGGGCGACAAATCGTTTCAGTGGCGGCATGCAATCCAATGTGCTTAAACCGATTCCACACGCATGTTTGAGTATTCCATTGTCATTGGAAAAAAGCTTAATAAGTGAATCGGTAAAAATTCTGCCGCCGCTGCTGTCCATTTGTCTTTTTTGCTGGTAGCCGGACAGCATCGCTGCTGTGCCAATTTCCCGCGATGCGCTTTGAGCATTGATGGCCTCGCATGCTAATTCGTATGCGTCTCTCAATCCCAGATTAAATCCTTGTCCTGCGACGGGATGTAATGTCTGAGCAGCATTGCCGATCAATGCCGTGCGCTGCGAGGTAGTGGAAATTGCGTGTTTCAGTGTGAGCGGGAATGCCGATCTTTTTCCAGCGCGCGTGAATTTTCCAAGCCGATCGCCAAAATGCCGGTGCAAGCGAAGCAGAAAATCACTATCGCCTAACGAGGTGATCTCTTGAACTGCTTCAGGGCTTACCGTCCAAACCAATGCGAAATCTTCATCATTGGGTAGCAATGCGACGGGGCCATCGGCAGTAAAGCGTTCATATGCAATACCGGTCTGTTTTTTCTGCGCTTTGATATTGGCGACAACGGCGTATTGATGGTAATCGTGCGTCTGGTAGGTGATATCAGGTAATTGCTGCGCCAGTTTGCCGCCATCGGCCAGGACAAGCAACTGGGCGGTTACTGTCTGCTTTTTTCCCTGGTAATCAAAATGCACCGTGCCTAGGTTTTCAGTGGTCTCTAATCGGGTGACTATCGCACCGGCAATGTAACCGGCGGTGCTAGTAGTCAAGCGTTGATGCATCGAGCAAAAAAGATCGTGATAGTTGACCACGAATCCTAATGCAGGGACACCGGCATCTTCTGGCGTTAAAACAGTCTGGCCGAAGCTGCCGCGATTGGAAATATGAATTGTCGTGATCGGTGTTTTTTTTGCCAGTTTGCTCCATACACCCAAACGATGCAGGATTAAGTGGCTACCGTGCGCTAATGCCAGCGGGCGGGGATCTTCATCTTTTTCCGGTACGCCGCGTGCTTCCAGCAGCAGACTTGAAATACCGGTATCCTGCAGCGCAAGCGCCAAAGCCATGCCCACCGGTCCGCCGCCAATGATAACGATGTCGTAATGATCGGTGATCATAGTGTTTCTTGAAATTTTTGCAGAATATTCATGTGTAGTTTATAGACCGGATGCCATATTTTATCCGGGAACTCCGGCGGCAACCCATGCATTCCGGTTGGAGTCATGATTGCTGCGTGTTGAATACGGCAGGAGAATAGCATATTGCCACGAGTCGTGGAATGTGCGATTGGGTGAGTCTGCCATGATGCGCAGGCAAGAAAGCGGCTTAAACTGTATAATTGCAGCGGTTATTGATTTGAAATGGATGTAGCTGGTTTCATGAAAGCGATACTGCGGTGATAATTTGAGAATTTTCTGTGTGAATAAGAGGATAGGAAGGAATTTTGCATGATGAGATTTTTTGAAAATAAATTGGCAGGATGGATAATATGTTTACTTGCTATTATTTCCACTGAAGTCTGGTCAGTGAATGTGAGTAGCGAATTGATCAGTGCCGCGGACAAGGGCAACTTTCCACTGGTAAAAAAGATATTGGATTCGCAGCGCATTGAGCAAAACGAACTCAACGCCGCTTTCCTAGCGGCGGTTAAAAAAGGTCATGCGACTGTAATTGAACGATTTATACAAGCGGGTGTGGATGTTAATTTAAGAGCGGATGATGACTATACCCCGTTGATGCGGTCAGCTCGCGATGGCCGTGATCAGGCGGTGGAAATTCTGCTGGCTGCCGGCGCCGATGTCAATGCGCCTGCTGCGGAAGATGGTACCGCATTAATGATGGCGGCCGAGAAAGACCGCAGGAAAGTCATCGATCTGTTGCTGGCGGCAAAAGCCGAGGTAAGTGTAAAACGCGCCGATAGTATGACAGCACTGACGCTGGCTGCGCAGCAAGGTCATCGGCAAGTCATTCAGACATTGATCAATGCCGGCGCCGACGTTAATTATCAATTGGAAAACGGCGCGACAGCGCTGATGCTGGCGGCACAGCTTGGCCATTTAGGCGCGGTTCATACAATGCTGGCGGCAAACGCCAATCCTAATCTGAAAGCCAGCAATGGCGCGACCGCACTGACTTTGGCCAAACTTTATCATCATAAGGAAGTGATTGAATTATTGGTAAAGGCGGGGGCCAAGTAGTAACTACTATGCTATCTTGATGCCCGCCCGGATTTGAAAACACGCTGTTATCGTTATAACCCAATGAATAGAGGAAATTCTAGATGAATGTTTTGGCTGCTTTATTTCTTGCTGCGACTGTTGCATTGCTTACCGGTTGCGGGGGTGAATCGAAAAGTGATAAATCAGAAGCGGACTCAATATCCGCGCCGCTGAATGAGATCACCAAACTGGGTGAGATTCCGTCCATCATGAGCGAAGGACTGACAGAGGAAGAGAAAGCTGAGTTAAGAGATCAGATTATGCCCGGCGGTGTCGGTGACGTTAAAGCCGCCGAAGAGAAATTTAAAGCGTTAATGGCCGATGCCAGAGCAGGCGACCCGGTAGCGCAAAATAGCTTGGGTGTCATGTACTACACCGGGGAAGCCGTATCCAAGACCTTATCCGGTCAAGTGTTGAATACTGATCCGGAATTGGCTGCCGGCTGGTTCTTCCGTGCTGCCGAACAAGGCTATGCCGATGCGCAGTTTAATTTAGGACTGATGTACGCCAACGGCGAAGGTGTGCCGCAAGACCTGGCGCAAGCGGCGGAGCTGTTCAAGAGTGCGGCCGAACAAGGTCATGTCGATGCGCAGAATAACCTGGGGGCAATGTATTTCACCGGAGAAGGCGTGGACAGGGATGAGAAAAAAGCGGTCGAATGGTTTAAAAAGGCAGCCGCACAAGGAAATGAAGATGCGCAAGCTAATCTCGATGCGATTAAAGCATCCGGAAAATAATAGCTCTGCTTTTCCGGCCGTGCGCTGTATGGCACGGCCGTTTACTATTGCTTAACCGGGACTGCCTAAGCAATATTGACTTCGTTGGATAAATACACATCCTGAATGGCGTGCAGCAGTTTGACGCCTTCGGCAAAAGGTTTCTGAAATGCCTTGCGCCCGGAGATTAACCCCATCCCCCCCGCTCGTTTGTTGATGACCGCAGTACGGATCGCCTGATGCAAATCATCACTACCGGATTCACCACCCGAATTGATCATACCGATTCGTCCCATGTAGCAATTGGCAACTTGATACCGCACCAGATCGATCGGGTGTTCCGTTGTCAGCTCACTGTATACCTTAGGATGTGTTTTACCGAATTTAATCGCGTTGTATCCGCCATTATTGGTCGCCATTTTTTGCTTAACGATGTCGGCGCCGATGGTTACCGCCAGATGATTGGCTTGACCGGTCAGATCAGCGCTGACGTGATAATCCTTTTCAGCAGTTTTGAACGCAGCGTTACGGGTATAAGCCCACAAAATGGTGACCATACCCAGGTTATGCGCATGTTCAAACGCGGCTGAAACTTCCTGGATTTGACGGCGGGATTCGTCCGAACCAAAAAAAACAGTAGCGCCCACGGCGCACGCGCCCATATCGAATGCCTGATTGATGCTGGCAAACAGTGTTTGATCGTATTTATTGGGATAAGTCAGCAGTTCATTGTGATTGATTTTAAGAATCATCGGAATTTTGTGCGCATAGCGCCGCGCTACGATACCCAGGACGCCCAGTGTGGATGCGACACCATTGCATCCGCCTTCAATCGCCAAATCGACAATGCTCTTAGGATCAAAAAACATGGGATTGGGAGCAAATGAAGCACCGGCCGAGTGTTCAACACCCTGGTCCACGGGGAGTAATGACAAATAACCGGTACCCGTTAAACGCCCTTGATTATAAAGCGCTTGCAGATTGCGTAGTACGCTGGGTTTACGGTTGCTCAGTGCCATGACGCGATCGACAAAATCAGCACCGGGCAGCTGCAGGCTTTGCTTCGGTATGGTATGGCAGACATGATTGAGCAGCAGTTCGCTTTCACTACCCAGAACGGCGGAAATATTTGTCATTTTTGCTCCTGATTAAGGGACTATGGCTTGTTTAGAGTAGTCATCTTAATCGATGCACCGGGTTGAGAAAATAAGCATTATGCTTATTTCCAATGCACGTCAATTAAGTTACGCTGTCTTTATGTTTGAATGACGTTATTGTTAATCGCCAAGCGAATGAGTTGTGTGGTGTTTTGTAATTGCAATTTTCGCATCAGGTTGACATGATGAACGCCGACGGTTTTTGGGCTGATGGCGAGTTTTTCCGCGATCTGCGTGCTGGAGTTTCCTTCCGCGATCAGCTTGAATATTTGAAATTCCCGCTTAGTGAGCATATCCAAGGGGTTTTCGCAGGTATCCTTGCGTGTTGCGTTGAGTGCCAGCGTTGCGGCTAATTCCGATTCGATATAAATTCTTCCCGCATTGACTTGCCGCACTGCCTGAATCATTTCTCCAATTCCGCTTTGTTTGCTGAGAAATCCGGTGGCTCCGGCTTTTAATGACCGTTGCGCCATCGTGACATTATTCAGCATGCTGAATACCAGGACGTGTGCTGCGGGATCTCTGGCTTTGATGCGTCGGATGGTTTCCAGTCCGCCAATGCCTGGCATGTTCAAGTCCAGAATCGTCACATCCGGTTGATATTCCAGGTAGTATTGGTAGCCGGATTCACCGTCGTCGGCTTCCCCGACGACACATATATCGGGTGTGCTCTCCAGCAACCGGCGGTAGCCGGTACGTACTACGGGATGATCATCAATCAACAGGATAGAGATTGGTTTCGTCATAATCTGAGTGTTCAATGGGCAGTTTAATATTGATTTCCGTGCCTTCATTGCATGCGCTGCGCACCGACAATGTTGCCACCCATGGCAATGACGCGCTCACGCATACCGAGTAATCCTAATCCGCGAAATTGTTGATTGATATTATACCCCTTGCCGTTGTCTTCGATCGTGAGCAGCAAACAATCATCCATGCATTCTAAATCGCTTTCACGGCTGAGGCTTATTTGTGCCCAGGTGGCCTCGGAGTGGTTGTAGATATTGTTCAAACCTTCTTGGATGATGCGAAAGATGGCGATATTGATCGATTCATGCAATTTATCCAGTTCACCGTTTACTTTGAATTCAAGAATGATCTGCGGGTGGTGCGTGCTCCATTGCCGTTTCAGTTCCAATAAGGCATCGATCAATCCCAGCGTATCCAATAACATGGGCCGCAATTTATGCAGCATTTCATGAATTACTTCGTTCATTTTCTGAGTACAATCACCGATAGCGCGCGCACTGGCAGAGCTCATCGAATCGGCCGGAGCGTTATTCAGAATGACTTCATTCTCGATGCGTATTACCGTAAGCCATTGGCCTAACTCATCGTGCAATTCACGCGCGAGTGAACGCCGCTCTTTTTCTTGCACTTGAAACAACTCTTTCATCAGCCGTCTATTTTCATTTAATAAGTTGCGGTTAAGATTGATGGTTTTCTTAAGCTGACTGATATCGGACATGATCATGAGGCAAGTGCTGCTATCGCACATGACTGTGCTTTGCAGCCGGATATAGTTGATATGCTCATCCGCGTTCTTGATTTTTAGATCAACTGTGGTTTTTCCTGTGGTAATGAAAACTTTCTGCAAATAATCGGTAAAGACCTGTTTGTTGATATCAAAGAAACATTCCATGAAAGATTTGCCGATCAACGATTCCCGGTCATTGTTGAGTAATTTCGCCCCTCTGAGATTGAGCGATAAAATGTGCCCGGTTTTGTCTAAAGTCAGGTAGCCGACCGGTGCATATTCGTAAAGATCTTCAAAGCGGCTGTGAGATTCACTTAATTGCTGCTGTGTTTCTTTAAGCTCCCGGTACTGCATTTCCAGTTCAAAGTGAGAAGTCTGCAATTCGCTCAGTAGCTCGGTTTTGCTGAATTTTATATCGTCATCTTTTCTTCTTTGCTCTTCACTTTGCGTCATACCATCTCCTATTACTCATCCCGCGCATATGCTGGAGCTGCGCCCGGTGATTCAAGCATAACTGTATTTCATCTGCTAAGAATACATAATGTTATAGTACCAAATTATTACAAATCATAACGCTATAATTTTATGAGAAAAATCCTACAAACGAAGGAACTGGAGATTACAGTGAAGGTTGTGGATGCCGTACTGATGTTTTAAGCATTGATTTGCACGTGATGAAGGTTGAAACGGTTTGTCAGTACGATTAAACATTCTGGCTTTTGTTTTTGGCGTTGGTTTGCTGCAGCAGCAAGCTGAATTACCCGCACTCGATTGGGCTTGGGGTTTAATGCCGATCCTGGTTGCCAGTGGATTGCTAGCGCGTTATTCAACGGGCGCGTCGATCATGCTGCGCAGAATCTTATTGTGCCTGTTTTTCTTGGGGATTGGGTTTTTCTGGGCTGCGTCTTTGGCACAGTGGCGTTTGTCTGATTTCTTGCCGCAAAGCTGGGAGCGGCAGGATATACAAATAACCGGCGTAGTAGCGAGTGTGCAGCAAAGCAATGAACGCGGTACCCGCTTCCGTTTTGATGTAGAGCAGGTGATTACGCCCGGTGCGGTTGTACCTCACCATCTACTAATATCATGGTTCAAAATGCGGCAAACAGGAGCGCACCCTTTGGGGCGGCCAATCCTGCATGCGGGGGAACGCTGGCGGATTACAGTGCGGCTCAAGCAGCCGCATGGCAGCATGAATCCGCATGGCTTTGATTATGAAGCCTGGGCATTGGAGCGCAATATCCGTGCAACCGGATACGTGCGTCCATCAACTGATAATGAACTTCTGCAGCCGATGGTTTCAAGGCCGAAATACTGGATTGAGCATATTCGCGAGGACATTCAACAGCGCTTTGCCGCTCATTTATCCGGCCATTCGTATGCGGGTGTATTGCAAGCTCTGGCGATGGGCGATCAACACGCTATCCCGCGCGATCAATGGCAAATTTTCACCCGAACCGGCACCAATCATTTGATGGCGATTTCCGGAATGCATATCACGATGATTTCCAGCATGGTCTTTGCACTGGTTTTCTGGTTATGGCGCCGGTCGGCTTATTTGACGCTACGTTTGCCGGCACGCCGGGCAGCTGTTGCGGCTGGACTGGTTGTGGCACTGGCTTATGCGGTTCTGTCCGGTTTTGCAATTCCCGCGCAGCGGACGCTCTATATGCTGGCCGTTGTGGCAATTGCCGTATGGCGAGGGCGGCAGTCTGCCGCAACAACAGTGTTGGCTTGGGCGCTGTTTTGGGTGGTTCTACTCGATCCCTGGGCCGTCATGGCGCCTGGATTCTGGCTGTCGTTCGGCGCCATTGGGCTCATTATGCTGATAACGGTAGGGCGGATTGGCAGAGTTCACTGGTTAACCGATTGGCTGCGGGTACAGTGGGCGATTACCTTGGGGCTGATCCCGCTGTTACTGGTTTTTTTCCAGCAAGTACCGATGTTATCGCCGTTTGCCAATGCCATCGCCATTCCACTGATAAGTCTTGTAGTTGTGCCGCTAACGCTATTGGCAGTGATACCGCTGTTTGACTTTATTCTGCCGCTGGCACACGAAGTTTTAAGCTTCGTCATGACGATATTGCACGCGCTGAGTGATTTTCCACAGGCTGTATGGCAACAGCATACGCCGCCACTGTGGGCAATCTTGGCAGCAATTTGCGGAATTTTGTGGATGCTGTTGCCCGGAAGTTTGGCAAGCGGATTTTTTGCAGGTTTTCCAGCGCGCTGGCTAGGGGTGGTGGCATTATTGCCGGTGTTTTGGGTATTGCCTGCGCAGCCCAAAAGCGGCGAATTATGGTTGACGATCCTGGATGCCGGTCAGGGATTGGCCGTTGTGGCGCGTACAGCGCATCATACGGTGTTATTTGATACTGGGCCTGGTTTGGGCGATACTGATAGCGGCAGCCGCATTGTCGTGCCGTTTTTGCGTGGTGAAGGCATCCGGAAACTGGATGCCATGGTCGTATCGCACGCGGATACAGACCATAGCGGTGGTGCATTGTCGATAATGGATGAAATGCCGGTTGAGTTGCTGTTGTCTTCTTTGAACGATCAGCATCCCATACGGCGCACTGCAAAGCATCATGATCGATGCCAGGCCGGGCAATCATGGCATTGGGATGGCGTGCATTTTGAATTGTTGCATCCATTGCCACAGGATTACGCAAATCCACAACGCAAAGTCAATTCAAACAGCTGCGTGCTAAAGATCACATCGATGCATGGTAGCGTATTATTACCGGCGGATATTGAAGGTAAGGATGAATTAGCGCTGCTTACCCGCGCCAGTGAGAAGCTTCCGGCAACCGTGCTGATCGCGCCGCATCATGGCAGCCTGTCATCGTCAACAATGAATTTTGTGCAGCAGGTGAATCCGGCATTGACAGTTTTTACGGTCGGTTACCTTAATCGCTATGGCCATCCGCGCGAAGAAGTAATGACACGTTATCTCAACTTGAACAGCCGCTTGCTGCGTAGTGACAGAGACGGTGGGATCTTGCTGCGTTTTACCGGTAATGGCTGGTCGGCTGAGAGTTGGAGACAACTAAAGCGACGCTACTGGCATCACAGCACAATCGAATAGGTTGGATTGCGATGATGGGACAACTGCACTGAGTATCAATAGGGATGGTATCGATAACCGGAGGTTGTAAGTAAATTTTTCCTATTGATCGTCGTCATCGGGCAATTCGATATCGTTAAACACTACGGTGAACGAAGTACCCGCGCCGGGTTCACTGGTCACTTTGATTTTTAGCTTATTATTTTCTGCCGCGATTCTTACGATGGACAAGCCGATGCCGCTGGTTGCCTTATTATGCAGCGCCGCTCTGGGTGAATAAAAATATTCGTTGAATATGTTAGGTAAGTCTTTATTCTCTATACCTATGCCGTGATCAGTAATGATGATACTGGCACTCCGGCCCCGCTGATTAATGACGGATGTAATCTCTACCGCTGTATTATCATGCGAATAGGTAATCGCATTGGTAATAATATTTTCCAGAAGTATTTCCAGTTGATCGGGGATAACCTTGCAATAGAAATTTTCAATCGTTAGATTGAATGCGATATGCTTGGCATTGGCAACGAGCGTTAATTTCTCGATACATTTTTGCAGTGTGGTTTGAATGTCGACTGTCTCGAATACTGCGGTATTAAGACAGGTATCTTTCAAGCGTTCGAGCCTAAGCAAGTCCAGAATCAAACTCGACATGCCTTGTGCGCGGCTATCAATCTTGTCCAGCGCCTCATTTACGCCGTCTGAAGCATCTCCGCAATAACCCCCTTTAATCAAATTGATTTTGCTGCGGATGGCATCCAGCGGTGATTTAAGCTGGTGCGTCATGAGCACAGCGTATTGATCCTTTTTGACTTGCGCTTGATTAATTTGCCTGTAGGCATCCAGCAGGTGACGTTCATGCGCGCGAACGATCAAGGAAAGTCTCGAAACTACATACCAAACGATAAAAAATAAGATATCGAGAAAAAACATCCATAACATTGCACCATCTTGTCGCGCATTTTCTGACAGAAGATGATTGTTGACTAAGGTTGATAATGGTGTTTGCGTGATCAGGAAGTTATCAACAATGATAACTATCGTATCCATGAGGCACACTAAAATGGTGACATACAGGCTTTCGCGGGTAGAAAAAAAGATGCAAGCCAGCGCAATACGCAGCACATAGAAAAATGAAATGGGCGTAGTCGTGCTGCCAATATAATGTACGACAACGGACAAACAGATCAAATCGACAATGATCTGCACCCATAAATTGATCGAGGGGGAGTTATATTTACCCGGTTTGCAACGGTCTAATGCAAAGATGTAAGCAATATTAGCGACAACCAGCACCATGATGATGGCGACCGGCCATTTTTCCTGTTCGCTGATGCCAAATTGCGTCAATACATTCGACGCCGATAGCATCAGGATTTCGAAGAAAACCAACGTGACAATCAATGCCCAGCGGAAAGTAATAAACCAGCGAATATTACTGATTAATACATCATCGCTGAGCTTGAGTTTATCGCCTTTTATTTCAAGCAGAATATTTTGACTATTGGATTTATCCCAAGAAAATTCAGTGGTTGCCATTTTCACATAGTCCGGTTAGGCAGCTTCTCCTGTATGCTTTAATCGATCGTTGATCGTTGCCAATAAGCTTACCGGTTCGACAGGTTTTTCCATGATACACACCCATTCATGCGAGCCATCTTCAAAATATGGTCTGATCATATCGCCCAAGGAAGTGAGAAAAATGGTTTGTATTTGTGGAAATCGCTTGTGAATCTTTGCATAGGTAGTCAAACCGGAATCCATCGATTCCACCATTACATCAAGGATTGCCAGATCAGGGCGGTTGCTTTCATCTTCCAGTGAATCGATAAATTCTTGCATAGACAGATAACTGCTGACTTCATATCCATTCTTGCAAAGAATCCGCTCAACTGCTTCGCGGATATCCGAATCATCGTCAACATGTGCTATTCGTGGTGCCATCATAATTCTCCTAACTTCATCGTGTGAACCCGGTCGGGCTTCTTACAAGACAGAAACCGTTTGCTCACCGGGGATATTCTTGAGCCGATCATATCTTAGCAAATGTGAAAAATATGTGAAGTGCAAAACGGCATATATTAAGAATATGTGAGTTCTAGCAAAATATACGCAGTAACTCAATGAATCGTTGAGCCTGCCTCGCGGAATACTGCATCAACAGCGATCGCATCCAAGCGATATTCACGGTTACAGATGTCATCGTTAACGACAACTTCGCCGAATTCTTTCAGGATTGAGTCGACTTCCTCGCGTCCGAGCGAGCGGAGCATGGCGTAAATCTTGGCGGGATCTTCCCCGCAGCCGTATTGGATGGGTTGTGCATCGAAAATGCGGATAGTTTCTTGATAAAACAGACGAGTCAATATTTCTTCCGTAGTCAAATCGAATAAGGCATGGTCATGGACTGTCGCTGCCAGTGCTTCAGCGCGTGCCCAGCCGTCGGGGTCTTGCAGATCGGCATTGGGCAGTTTTTGCAGCAGCAAGCCAAAAATCGCGGTGTCCGTGGTAATCAGGAATAAACGCGAAGGCAATTGCTCGGATTGCCGGAAGTAATGCTCAAAGATTTCGGCGATATTGTTGCCGTCGAGCGGTACGATGCTTTGATAGCACTCGCGCATGGACGACATATCCAATGTAATCAGCAATTGACCGTGACCGAATAGTTCGGATATAGGCTGTGTTGCGATGTTTTCTGCGTGTTTTGCCATGCCGCGAATATGCAATGTATCGGTGCAGTCGATAACCAGCATCGAAACCGGACCGTTGCCACTCAATTGGATGGTCAGCCGGCCGGTTTGCTTGAGGTTTTCACCTAACAGCAAGGTGACGGCGCTCATCTCGCCGAGCAGCCGGGTTACCGGTTGCGGATAGTTGCGCCCGGTTAACATCGCCGTCCAAACGGAATCGAGGCGTACTATGGCACCGCGGATATCCAGGTTTTCCAGAAGAAAGCGTTGTACATAGTTGCTCATTCTAAGGCCTTCGGTTGTAAGAAACCGTCATTATAACCGGTTGTGTTGCAATGCCACCCATGCCTGGCCTAACGCAATCGCGCTGTCGTCGGGCATCATTTGCCGTGCGCTGAATATTTTCAAAGACGATGCAGTCAAGCGGCGGATCAAGCCGTGCCGCAATATTGCGTTATGAAAACACCCGCCGCCCAGTGCCACATGTGAAATATTATTTTGCTCGGCCGCTGATTCAATCCACGCTGCCAATCCGGCAATCAGTGTGGCATGAAATAGCGCGGCACCGTAGGCAACATCGTGTCCGGCATCACGGCAATCGATCAGTGCCGACAGTAAAATTGAGAAATCCAGTTGGTTATCAGCGCTGATGCGATAACCGTCCATCAGTGCACCGATTTCTCCATGTTGTTCAGCGAATTGTTGCAATTGAATGGCGGCTTGCGCTTCGTGCGATTGAATCGCATTGACGCCCAGCAATCCGGCCGCTGCGTCGAACAAGCGCCCCATGCTGGACGTGTGTGGACAATTCAGGTTTTGTGCCAGCATCGCCGCAACCGTTGCAGCTGCCGGTTGATCTTGGAAACGAGGGATAATTTCAGCGCCGCGATTTAGACGGAATAATGCCGCCGCCGCCATGCGCCACGGCTCCTGTGCGGCGCGGTCGCCGCCTGGCAAAGCTAAAGTCGTTAGGTGACCCAGCCGGTCAAAACGAGCGCCATCGACCAATAGCAACTCACCACCCCAAGGCGTGTTGTCCGTTCCTAGGCCGACACCATCCAATGCCAGACCTAATACCGGTTGGATCAATTGGTGTTCGGCGCAAATGGCGGCAATGTGGGCATGATGATGTTGCACGGCTAATACGGGAATATGCCGCTGTCCGGCGTATGTTTGCGCAAATTGCGTGCTGTAAAAATCTGGATGCAGGTCGTGCGTAACGATTTCCGGTTGAATTGCATAATCCAGACATAAGCGCTGCACGGTTCGATCCAATTGCTGACGAGCTTCGACCGTTGCCAAGTCGCCAATGAGCGGAGAGAGATGCGCGCTATTTCCTTGCGTCACACAAATGGTGTTTTTCAGCCAGGCACCGCAGGCTAGAACGGAAGGGCCGCCAATAGCCAGTGCGATAGTGGTGCCGTTTGGATTAGCCAAGCGTGGAATCGATGTGTTGCAGAGATTGGCCTGCTGCAGTGCGATGGCACCCCGCGCTAATCCAATCAATCCAAGCCTGCATGCCGCTGCCTTGGGTGGCGGAAATTTGCATCACGGGCAATCCGGGATGAACACGATGCGCATAATCAATGACCAGATCGACGTTAAAAGTTAAGTGGGGCAGCAAATCGCATTTATTCAGAAGCATCAAATCGGCGGCATGAAACATGTCGGGATATTTCAGCGGTTTGTCTTCGCCTTCGGTGGTGGACAGAATCACCACTTTGTGCGCTTCACCCAGATCAAAACCGGAAGGGCACACCAGATTGCCGACATTCTCAATGAATAACACGCTGTTATCCGGTATGGACATTTGCTGCAAAGCTTGGCCGATCATGTGCGCATCCAAATGACAGCCTTTGCCGGTGTTGATTTGCAATGCCGGAACACCGGTTGCACGGATACGCGCGGCATCATGGTCGGTTTGCTGATCGCCTTCGATCACAGCAATCGGGAACCGGTCGCGCAGCATTTCAATCGTTTTGACGAGCAACGTGGTTTTCCCGGAACCTGGACTGGACACGAGATTCAGCGCAAAAATGCCGCGCTCTGCTAAATGCTGGCGATTTCCGGCGGCAAACTGGTTATTTTTTGTCAGAATGTCGCGCTCGATTTTAACCATTCTGGATTGGCTCATCCCGGGTGCGTGCGTACCCGCGATGCCGCTGCCAAAATGCAGCGTATCCGCTGCGTGCTCCACTGTCACGGGCACCGCGACTTTTTCATGCGCATGATCATGCGTGGATTGCAACGGGCGATAGTGAAGCCGGGGATTTGAATGATGCCGCGACTGCATCGATTGACCATTAATGCGCGTTTGCCCAATGCCGCAACCACAAGTTGTACACATAATCGATTCCTTTTATTCCACTTCCAGTTCCTTGATGCGCATACCATCCCCTTGCGTGACATGCAGCGCGTAGCTGCCGCACTGCGAACAGACCTGATGGTAGGTGGCGATCATCATAACTTGATGGCATTGATCGCACATAGCCTGTCCGGCAATGTCGATAATTTCCAGCTTAGCCTGCCGGGCGATACTGTCTCCCGTTACCACAGCAAAAAAGAAGCGCAGCGATTCCTGCTCGACACAAGCCAGCTGACCGATTTCCAGCCATACCGTTTTCACTTGTGTAAATTTTTGTTCAATCGCGGCCTCTTCGATGAGTTGTAAGATACTTTCGGCAAGTGATAGCTCATGCATGGATTACCTCATCATCCAGCGGTTTACGGGATTAATAAAAAACCGCCATAAACGCCAATGATGATGCCGCTAAAGCGGATCCACCGGGTGCCGGCAAATTTTTTGCACAACAGGGCTAAGTCGATGCCGCATAGATGCAATAGCATAGTCGCCAGCATAAAACCCGCCGCGTAGGAGGGCAGCGATATACTGGATGGCATTTCGCTGCCATGCGCATAACCATGGCTGAACGCAAATAATACGATCAACAGCACGTTGACACTGAGCGGTAAATGTTTGCGCCAAGCGAGTAGTGCGCCCAGAATCACCAGCGAAAACATAATGCCATACTCCGCGAAAGCGAGCAGAAGGGCGATCATGCCCAATAAACCGCCTAAACCCATCACCACGACAAAAATCAGCGGAAAAAGCCAAACAATACGGCCATGACCTTGCGCGGCCCATAAGCCGATGGCAACCATCGCCAGAATATGATCCAATTCGCTCAATGGATGCGTGAATTCGTGCAACCAGCCGTTATGCGGTCCATCGCCAGTATGTGCAAATACCAGTGGGGATGTGATCAGCAATAGTGCGATCGACAATAAAAGCGGGAAAAATTTCACTGGCGGAAGCGGTTTTTTCATTGTTGCTGTGGAATCCATTGCTGAATTTTTAAAATGGCGTCAGCCAGATTTTCATTGGCTTTAATGCTTAAATAATCGCCCAATTCAAAACGATAACCGCGGATACGCAGCAGAAAAGCAGGTGGCGCGGCATGGGAATGGATTTGCTGGTAAACATACAGCACCGCCGCCGGTGTTAAGGCATGGCTGGTATAGCTGGCGTCTTTTTCCGCAGTTACGGCTGAAAATTCAAAAGGTTCCTGGCACGACATATCCGCATCCACAAATATAATCCGATCGAAGTCCGTTAAATCGGCAGCATGCTCAATCAGCAATTGCATGTCAACGAGGCAAGCGACATCCGTCAATTGTAACTGAGCGATATGCTCGACCAGCAAAGGACCTAATGCATCGTCCCCGCGTCCTGGATTTCCATAGCCAAGTAGCAATAGCTTGTTCATGCGCTGCTCGAGTTGATTAGCTGAGTGGTGTTATTGCTGTGAGATTGTTTCATTAAAACTTGCCCGTGATCTGTGATGGTGATTTTATTCACTGTTTTACGAAAAGTATGATTTTTCTTTGGATACTTGCGGATTAACTACCGACTCTACTCAAAATTGATGTGTCAACCAGGATGAATAAACCTTCATTACGCAGCCTGTTTACCGGTACATCTTCTATTCTCAGCATTGCCGATTTCAGTCATAAATAAGTCACTTACCAAATTTAATTTCGCTGTAATGCTTTACCAATCGGGACATCCGCCTCTCAACTCCCGGTTAATCCCGACTACAAACTGACTAGGGCACTTTTGGTGCATTCATCTCATTAATTTTATGACACTTTTACCTATTTAATTTAGGGTGCTTACTGCATCATACGCACCATGATTTATCAGTGAATTGTTTGGCGCGCAGGTTAATTTTAGAGGAGTGAAATGATGCAGAGTTATTTACGATTGATAGCGGTTTCTGTTGCAGTTTGTTTGGGTTCAGTTACCAGTATCGCTAATGCCGGTGTTTTTGACGGACACACGGTCAATTATCAGTACTATTTCCCGAACTTGAGTACGCCGTATGCGTCGGCGGGTAATGGTGATTATCTGGTCGATACCGGTGTGGAAATAGCGAATGTGGTCGATGGTTTCGGTACACTAGACTTTAGCGGTGATGAATTTGTGATTTCTTTCGCGCATGGCGGCAATTTCTCGCCGACTGCATTTAATGGCTTTGCTATTAGCGATGTATCCGCGAGCATCAACCCGTTTACATCATTCAGCCTGGTTTCAAATACCGCAGTGAGCGGCACACCCATCTTGAGTTTTGATTCAAACCATTTGTATGTGAATTGGGCGGGGCTTAATTTCAATCAGGGTGAACTGGTTTTTTCGGTAAGTTCCCTAACGACACACCCCAATTCACATCCGGTCACTTCTTTTTCCCGTACCATCAGCCCTGTTCCAGAACCTGATACTTATGCGTTATTACTGGTTGGGCTAGGTCTAGTAGGTTATAGCGCCCGCCGCAAGCAAATTTGATGTGCATCGGTTTCCTAGCCATAAAAAAACCGCCACTTCGGGCGGTTTTTTTATTTGATGCTTTGATACTTGAGGGTTAGTGCCCAGGTTTGCTGGTACCACCAAAAGGCCGTGGATCTTGTCCTTCTTTGAGGCATTCACCATTACCACCCACGCCAAACTTACAATCATCTGCGCTCGCATTAGGATCACCCATATTTGCGTTTGAACAAGCAGCTAAGAAAATTACTAAAGTTGCAGCAAAAATTGATTTTTTCATCATTCTAATCGTTCCTTTCTTTTTAAAATACCCAAATTTAATTAGGGATTCGAGTATATAACAGAACGCCAAATATTCAAACAAGTAGTTTACTGTCTTAGCCCAGACTCACAACTACGAAGGATTTCAATCAGATAGCCGCCGTATTTATCAAGCTTGCGTGCGCCGATACCGCTGACCTGACGTAATTCATCTTGCGTTTTTGGACACTGCCGCGCCAGTTCGCGCAAGGTGGCATCGTGAAAAATAACGTACGCTGGCACACCATGCTCTTTAGCCATTTTCGCTCGCCATGCGCGTAGCTGCTCCCAAAGATACCGTTCGGTTGCATCCAGCAACATCAAATCGCTGCTTGGTCGTTTTTCAAATGCATGCCCCGCCTGAGTTTGCAGCCGCAACTGCACGGTTTGTTGTCCCTTTAGCACTGAGCGGCTTGCTTCAGTCAGGTGCAATGCGCCATGACTTTCACTGTCTGCCGATAGCAGACCCAGTGCGATGATCTGACGGAATACCGCACGCCAGGTTTTTTCCGGTAATTCTTTACCGATGCCGAACGTAGTCAACCGGTCGTGATGCCATTCTTTGACACGTTCGGTCAGATTGCCGCGCAAAATATCGATCAAATGACCCGTGCCGAAATTTTGCCCGGCACGGTAAACGCACGACAATGCTTTCTGCACTTCTACAGTGGCATCCCAAACTTGCGGCGGGTTCAAACAAACATCGCAATTGCCGCACGCCGCCATATCATCGGTGGTTTCACCGAAATAACTCAGCATGCGCAAGCGGCGGCAAGTGGTTGTTTCGCACAGCGATAGCATGGCTTCCAGTTTGCGAGCGGCAACTTGTTTAAATTTGAGCTGCGCTTCCGATTCCTCGATCATGCGCCGCTGCTGAATGACATCGCCAAGACCATACACCATCCAGGCATTGGCCGCTTGCCCGTCGCGCCCGGCGCGGCCGGTTTCCTGGTAATAACCTTCAATGCTTTTGGGCAAATCCAAATGCGCGACAAAACGTACATCCGGCTTATCAATTCCCATGCCAAAAGCTATAGTGGCAACCATGACAATACCTTCTTCGCGCAGAAATCTTTCCTGATTCTGGCTGCGTTCCTGCATGTCCATACCGGCGTGGTACGGCAATGCGCGCAAACCCTGCGCGGTCAGCCACGCCGCTGTTTCCTCGACTTTTTTGCGCGACAAACAATACACGATACCGGCATCGCCGGAATGTTCCATGCGCAGAAAAGACAGTAGTTGCGCCCGGCTATTGGCTTTATCGATAATCTGATAGCGGATATTCGGGCGGTCAAAGCTGGAAACGAATAGCCTGGCTTCATCCAATCCCAGCCGCTCAATAATCTCCTTGCGGGTATCCATGTCGGCTGTCGCGGTCAGCGCAATGCGCGGCACTTCCGGGAAGCGTTCGTGTAAAACCGACAATTGTATGTATTCCGGACGAAAATCATGTCCCCATTGCGAAACGCAATGCGCTTCGTCGATGGCAAACAACGCGATCGTGATGCGTGCGATCAGATTCAGAAAGCGCGCCGTCAACAACCGTTCCGGCGCGACATACAGCAAATCATAATCACCCGCCAGAAGCTTCTGCTCAACTTCCGCAGCCGCTTGCTGCGATAAGGAGGAATTCAGCACCGCCGCGCGCACTCCTAATTCATGCAGTGCCGCTACTTGATTTTGCATCAAAGCGATCAGCGGGGACACGACGATGGCAACGCCATCGCGCAATAAAGCCGGAATTTGGTAACACAACGACTTACCACCGCCCGTCGGCATCAGCACCAAACAATCACCGCCATGGGCAATATGTTCGATCACTTCCGCTTGCTGCCCGCGAAATGCGGGATAGCCGAAAACTTCTTTAAGTATGTTGAGTGCGTTGGACATTCCGGGTGTGGCTACTGCATGGTCTTGATTTACTTCGGTAAGAAACACTATTTCTCTGATTTCACGGGAATAAGCAGCGCAATTAAGCGAGCGCTCCGTCTTGCTGTTGTGTGAATCGTAAAGACTTGATCGGCGATAGTACAGTAGAATGCACACCCTGACACTTGGAAGTTTCTGCTGGGTCAGTCCGTTTGATGGCAATCGTGTGCATCGTTTCAAATCATTCGCGTTATTGTGCTGGTATAATTCTATCTAATTGCATCTTTATTTATACAATTTGTCACGCTAGTCTGGAGAGAAAAAATGGTGGTAAATGATGTTTTGAAATTGATTCAAGACAATGAAGTTAAATTTGTTGATTTACGCTTTACCGATACCAATGGTAAAGAACATCATGTTACCGTACCTGCGCATACCTTCGATGCGGATAAATTTGAAGATGGCCATCCTTTTGACGGTTCATCGATAGGCGGCTGGAAAGGCATTCAAGCATCCGATATGTTGCTGATCCCCGATCCGGATACCGCCAATATGGATCCTTTCATGGATGAACCGACATTGCTGATGACGTGCGATGTGGTCGAACCGGCAGACGGCAAGGGCTATAGCCGCGATCCGCGTTCATTGGCCAAGCGGGGTGAAATTTACTTAAAATCAACTGGTATCGGCGATGTGGCTTATTTCGGTCCGGAACCGGAATTTTTTATTTTCGATTCGGTGCGCTGGCATACCGGCATGTCCGGATGTTCGGTCAAAATCGAATCCGAAGAAGCCGCCTGGAGTTCTGCGATCAAATACGAGAGCGGCAATATCGGGCATCGCCCGTCGATCAAAGGCGGTTACTTTCCTGTACCGCCGGTCGATTCGCTGCAGGATATCCGTTCCGCGATGTGCCTGACATTGGAAGACATGGGTATCGGCGTCGAAGTGCATCATCATGAAGTCGCCACGGCGGGTCAATGTGAAATCGGCACCCGCTTCAACAGCCTGGTTAAACGCGCGGACTGGAATCAAGTGCTCAAATATGTCATTCATAATGTCGCGCATTCGTACGGTAAAACAGCCACTTTCATGCCCAAGCCGATCGTGGGCGATGCCGGATCCGGCATGCATGTGCATCAATCCATCTGGAAGGACGGTAAGAATTTATTCTCCGGCAATGGTTACGCTGGCTTGTCCGAGATCGCGCTGTATTACATCGGCGGCATTCTGAAGCATGCCAAAGCGTTGAATGCCATTTGCAATCCCAGCACCAACTCGTACAAACGGTTGGTCGCCGGATATGAAGCACCGGTCAACCTGGCTTATTCCGCCAGCAACCGTTCGGCTTCTATTCGCATTCCGCATACCAGCAGCCCCAAGGGGCGGCGCATCGAAGTCCGTTTCCCCGATCCGACCGCCAATCCGTATCTGGCGTTTACCGCATTGATGATGGCTGGACTCGACGGCATTCAGAACAAAATTCATCCGGGTGATCCGATGGACAAGAATCTGTACGATCTGCCGCCGGAAGAAGCCGCCAAAGTGCCGAATGTGTGCGCGTCATTGGATGAAGCACTGGATTGTCTGGATAAGGACCGCGATTTTCTGATTCGCGGCGGTGTCTTCTCCAATGACATCATCGATGCGTATATTCAACTGAAAATGGACGAAGTGATTTTACTGCGCACAACGACGCATCCGGTTGAATTTGATATGTATTACAGCTTATAAATTTAATTCAAATTGATTTTAGCCATCGTGATGGAATCGGCATGCATGAAAAAATAGAACCGTAAAGCGCAATAAGCAGGATTTATTAGCTCTTTTTTTGCTTTTCGTTAGAGAAATCATTGGTAGACTGATCGGATAGCGGTAATTGTGATCAACATTCTTCTAGCAAAATATGAAAACCGGAACATTATTAATCCTATTCGCCCTTATTTTGTTGAGTTCTATATCGCAGGCCATTGCTGAAACGAACATCTACAAGCATGTTGATAAGGACGGCAATATCACTTTTACCAACCGCCGCATCCCTAACTCGGAAAAAATATCCATTGCGTCGTATTCGAGAAATTCCGAACCCGGTCCGGCCAAATCGCCATCCAATGGAAATGCGCCCCGTGTAAAAGATACGACGCAAAAGGAACGCGATACGGTACGCCGCCAGATTCTGCAAAAGGAATTGTCGGCCGAAGAAAAGCATTTCAGCGATACGCAAACGCATCTCGATCAATTCGGCGATGCCGCTGAAGCAAGTAATCCTCATGAAAAAGTTGTGCAGCTAAGAAATAAGTTATTCCAGCATCAAAGAAACATCACCGCCTTAAAGAAAGAACTCGCCAGACTGTAACTGTTCTAAAAATCACAACCGGTCCATAGGGTGATGCATGAAAATAAATAATTTCTTGTTGATTGTTCTGGCTTTTTTTTCTTATTCGATACAAGCCGGTGTTTATAAACATATCGACGAGCGTGGTAACGTGACTTATTCCAACGTACCATCGAGCAACGCCAAAAAAATTGATTTACCGCCGATTGTGGTCGTGCCTTCGGTCGATTCCGGCGATGTCGAAGAAAGAATCGCAAAACGCCGTGAAGCGATGAAACTCGAGGAACAGCGCGAGAAAATACAAAGCAGAATAACGGAAGAAGAGAAACGCCTCGGCGAATTAAAAAGCGATTACAAAGACGGCGCTCCGGATCGCTTGGGCAGCGAGCGTAATTACCAGCGCTATCTCAACCGGGTCGAGCGGATGCGTGAAGAAATCGACGCACGGGAAAAGAATCTGGAAACATTAAAAAAAGGACTCCAAGAAGTATCCCGCAACAATCCGTAATCCCGGCTCAGGCGGTTAATTCGGCCACAACGGGCGCGTGATCCGAAGGACGTTCCAGCTTACGTATCGCTTTATCAACCGTGCAGCTTGTACAGACACTTGCGAGCGCATTGCTAAGTAGAATATGGTCGATGCGCAGTCCCCGGTTCAGGCGAAAAGCCATCATGCGGTAATCCCACCAGGTATACGATTTTTCTGCTTGTTCAAACAAACGGAAGCTATCCGTCAATCCCAGCTGCAACAGATCACTGAAAGCCGCGCGTTCGGGCTGGCTGCACAATACTTTACCTTGCCACAATTGCGGGTCGTAGACATCGCGATCTTCCGGCGCGATATTAAAATCGCCCAGGATGGCCAGTTTTTGATGATCCTTCAGTTCCTGTGTCAGCCATCCGGTCAAGGCGGGCAGCCAGCGTAATTTGTATTGATATTTTTCCGATTCAACGGTGTCGCCGTTCGGCACATACACCGAAATGACGCGCACATCGCCATAGGTTGCCGCCACTACGCGTTTCTGCTCGTCTTCAAACCCGGGTATTGCGGTAATAATTTCGCTTCCTTTTTGCTTGCTGAGAATCGCGACACCGTTATAGGTCTTCTGCCCGATAAAAACCGATTCATAGCCGATCGCGGCAATTTCTGCAACTGGAAAATTTTCATCGGATAATTTGGTTTCCTGCAAACACAGCATATCCGGCTGGTTCGTTTGCAGCCAATCGATTACCTGCGGCAGCCTTACTTTGAGCGAATTTACATTCCAGGTTGCTAATTTCATGATTAATCCTTGGCGTTATGAATAACCAGCTGGTTAAACGGTATGACCCACTGCTGTTGATTGCAAACCTCAACCGCATAACGCTGTAGCGCCCGTTTAATGGCGAACAGATCTCCCGCGGCCGTGCCATCGAAAGTAGCGGCAATTTTGTAATCCAGCGACGACGTATTGGCATGAGCGAAATGCACCACTAAATTATTCAGTGAATGACCAAAGGATTCCAGCAGCAAGCCGCGGTGGATACCGGCACATAATATCTCCGGGATCACGGTGGTGCATTGCGATTGGTGCTGGTAATCGATACCGAAATCGCTAATCACAGTAAACCCCAGGGAAAAATTCTTAGGCTGCTCGGCCAAGAAATCAGCAATGCTATATGTGATCGGCATCACACCGTTGGGTTGTGATAGCACAATGCTTTCCAGAGTAATGCATTTCACCATGGCAAAGGTATTATCGGAAAGCATCACGAAATCGCCCCTTTGGCATGGAAACCAGGGCTCGTCTGCCGAGTACGGACGGGAAACGTAATTGGCCAGTTCCGCCAAAGTGAGCCGCAACTCCAATCCGGGTAACATGGGATTGGTCAACTTACTGTAATAATTCAAACTTTCTACTAACAGCGGGATGCCATTATAGTTGATACATTCGCCTTCCCTGACGGATCCGGTATTCAATAGTATCCGTAGCTCATTGATATAACTGGGAATAGAACTCTTCAGCAGCCAAATAATACTCAGCAGCAGTAACACGGTAATACCGATTAACACCTGGTCGTTACGCACACTCAGCACATAAAACACCGCTGTGATCGATAACGCCGCCATTAGAAAATGATAAAACAATGTGCTGATGCGCTGATAATAGGTTCTTCTTTCCTCTTTCTTGCGATGATTCAGCCAGTGCAGCAGCTTCTGCAACGATAGCATCGAGAAATACACGGAAATAAAAGCAGTCAGCGCCATCAACAAGGTGGCGCCGCGTCCCGCGGCAAATTGTTGTACATGCTCACCCAAGGATATTTCTTTAGCGGATTGCGATTTAATCATCTCCTCGAGCTGTAATTGCGCAACTTCCAGAAGATGCTGGTTTTCCAGCAATTGATCGTTCCATTTTTTGCTGATGCGCTCAAACTCCGCTAAAGCCTCTTTTTCAAAACCAGCTTTATTGATTTCCCCAATATGTTTAAGTACTTCATTGATGACACGGATTTGCGATTTATAGAAATCGATTTTCTTTTGCAAGCTATCCGTTTTACGCTTATTCTCGGTCAATTGACGCAATTCGCTCATGATCGGTTGGACGATTTCCAGTAAATCTTTCTGCCAATCGAATTCTCTTTTTTCTGACGCTTCCTCTTTGCTCAGCTCCAAGCCCGCCGTCAGAATCATTTCAAATGACGATTTCTGCTCCGCGATGGCATTGTTTAATCCAGTCAATTCCACTTGAATTCTGTTTTTTTCCTGCTCCGTTTTGGCTTTCGTCAACGCCTTCGACATCGCCTCCGCCTGATCTTTTCGCAGTTTGATGCTGCTGATAATGTCATTGAGCTTCTCAACAGCCAGTTCTTTTTGCAGTTCCCTCTCGGTAGCAATCAACGGAATATCCAATGTGCTCGCGCTGGCGCCGGAAAGCACCAATGTCAGTAAAAAGAAAACAAACCAACGTAAGGAAAAATTAATTTTCATATTTTATCGAATCAATAATTGGATTTTGATTATCAGCGCAATAGCCGTGGGAAGCCATCTCAGACAGCAAAGAAACGTTCGACTTCCGCCAAATCGCGTGTACGTTTCATCGGCGGCAGGCTTTGCCATATTTGTTTGCCATAGGCTTTCGTAGTCAAGCGCGGATCGCAAATCATCAACACTCCCCGGTCCGCTTCATCGCGGATTAACCGGCCGGCACCTTGTTTCAGATTAATGACCGCGCGCGGCAATTGGTATTCCATGAACGCATTGCGTCCTTCATGGTTCATTTTATCAATCCGCGCAGCCAGCACCGGATCGTCCGGCGGCGCAAACGGCAGTTTATCGATGATGACCAGCGACAACGCTTCGCCGCGTACATCGATACCTTCCCAGAACGATTGACTGCCAATGAGCACGGCATTGTTCAATGCGCGAAAACGCTCCAGCATATTGGAGCGAGAACCTTGTCCTTGCAGCAGCAACGGGAAATCGAAATCCTCAGTGGCTTGCAACAACTCGTGCACGCGCTGCATGGCACGTAAACTGGTGCAAAGGAAAAAGGCCCGTCCACGGCTCGCGCGTAATACCGGCAGCGCCGCCTGAACCACTTGATCGGTGTAGTTCCTCTGTTGCGGTTCCGGCAAGCCGGGTGGCACGTACAATAACGCCTGCTGCGCGAAATCGAACGGACTTTCCCAACACGCTGTTTGCGCCGCAGTCAGTCCCATTTCGTTATTGTAATGGCTGAAATCCTTTTTCACCGACAAGGTCGCGGAAGTAAAAATCCAGGCGCGCGGTGATGCAGCCATTTGTCTTTGGAAAATTTCCGCGATCGACAACGGTGTCGCGTTCAGCTGTAAAGCGTGGTGATAGACTTCGACCCAGCGCACATGCTCCTGCATTTCCGTTTCATCGCGCCAGCGCTGTAGCAGATACAAATGCGCCGCCCCGCGCTGGCGGCAATTCTCCAATCCTTCGGATCGCTCCGCCTGGCTTTCCAACAACTTGACCAGCGTGGTCAGTTTTTCCAGCATATTGCTCAGCGCCTGACTAAAACCGCTATTTTGCATGGCGGCTGCCAGCGACAAGCGCGTATTCTCTTCCGCAATCGTCAAACGCAAATCGCGTACTGCTTTTTCCATTGCCGCGATCGCGTCGGGCAATCCGGTAAAATCCCCAGCGGCTTGAACCGCCTCTACTTTGGCATCGCGCGCCAAATCGAGCAATTGGCCGGTACTGATGGATTCGCCAAAAAACAAACTGGCGGTTTCAGGCAATTGATGCGCTTCGTCAAAAATAACTGTATTACAGGCAGGCAACAGCTCGGACAATCCTTCATCTCGCAGCATCACATCCGCGAAGAACAAGTGATGATTTACCACCACGATATCCGCCGTCAGTGCTTGCTTGCGTGCTTCCATGACAAAACATTTTTTGTAACTGGGACATTCCGAGCCCAGGCAACTGTCGCGCGTGGATGTGACGTTTTGCCAGATCGCTGCATTTTCGGGTACTTCGCTCAAACCACTTTTATCGCCACTCTGACTGCGGTTGGCATAACGCTCGATCAGTTGCAGATAGTGAATCTCATCGCGATTGATAAAGCTGAGGTGAGTATCCTGCAAGCTTCTTTCCAAATGATAGTGACACACATAATTCGCTCGTCCTTTCAGCAAAGCCACCGTGACCGGTATTCCCAGCGCCGCGCGCACGGTCGGAATATCGCGATTGAATAATTGGTCCTGCAATGTTTTAGTGCCGGTCGAAATAATCACCTTGCCGCCCGCCAGTAATGCCGGTGCGAGATAAGCGAACGTCTTGCCCGTACCGGTTCCTGCTTCGGCCACCAGAATTTGATGCTTGGCGATCGTGTCCGCGATCGCCTGTGCCATTTCCACTTGCTGCGCGCGCGTGCGAAAACCTGCAATGTGTTGGGAGAGCACGCCGCCGGGCGCAAAAATGGCATTGATATCAAGCATAAAATCAGAAAAATGGCTGTCCGGAATCAGTTTGCAGTCTGCTTTGATGGAGCCGCCACTATCGGGAATGGATCAAGAAAAACTTAACGCATTATACTGCGATGTACACGGGTTAGCGATCGATGTTCGTTTTGCTGTGAAGTATGAATGAGATAATGCAAATTGGATGAATCATTCAAGGTCTACGCAGAGTGAAATTAACGCAGCCCCTTGTATTCCCGCCATCCTCCAAATTGAGTTATCTCTTGCATCCCTTCGCAAAGATAAGATTCTCCAAGGATTCCTAAGGAAGCGCTGAACAATTAGTGATTTTCAGATTTTCCGGTAATCCTTCCAGTTTTTTGAACACGAATTCCCGGCAATTCATTTTTCAGTGGTGTTTTGTAGCCGGATTTCCCCTGTTTGGGCGTCATCATCCGCCGCCGGGGTATGATGGACGGACTTATCCCTCAAGCCGTCTCATCAACTGCCTGCGCAGCAGGTACAGGTTGGCCAGGCCCATCAACATGTTCACCTGAACGGCATTCTTCATCAGCCCACGG
>SSFX01000054.1:0-25804 GCA_008015635.1 Nitrosomonas oligotropha | reverse complement strand
CCTGAATGATTTCTGTTATGTCAGGATTGTTGGTTTCAGCATCAATCGGTGGTCTATTCATAACATTGCCTCCTTTAAATTTTAATTAATGACTCCAGGTAAAAACCGGACGTACAACCTGTTGAATCTGATCACGCGCAATCAGTCCGAAATAGCGCGCATCAAAGGATTGGGGGTTTACATCGGATAGCAGCAGATATTCAAAATCATCTAACACCCTTTGATCCAGGTGGTATTGCGGCAATGGTTGATCCTCAGCATCGGCTGTTAGCTGGGCGCTATTGGGCAAATGTTCATCATTCACATAGATACCAGCCTGATCGATGGAAACCGTATCTCCGGATTGTGCAAACACTCGTTTCAGCAATAAACCATAGCCGCCAGGGCAATTGCCTTGATTGATGTAGGATCTATCCCTGGCCATATCAAAAACCTCATTTTTCGGTGGGCAGAAAGCAACATAAGCGCCGCTTACAATCGGTTCATCAACGATTTTGTAGAAACCCACTGGCAAGCTAGGCGTGGTATTGATATAAATCCCGCTGATTCGTGCACCAATACTTAGTACAAATACGCTAATGCTTAGGGTCAGAATCAAAACAGCCAGGATTTTGATGGTTTTTTTCATGAAGTTGATTCAATGAGCTCGAGGTATCTCAAAGTCCGGTTAATTTGTCGCTGAAACTCGGGGGGTTAACTTTTGCCCGCGCAGTAAATGTTTCATCCTGGAAATACAAAGGCTGCGTGCCATAGATCGCGGGGAAACCGGCTACATAAATTATCATGTCACCCGGTTTAGTGATCTTGCCTTCAGCATCTTTCATCGGGCCAGGCAATCGCATACATTCATCCGGTGTTAATAACGCGCGCTGCGTCTCCTGTAGGGTACGGGTGACATGCCCATGCATCATCGATGATCGGCGGCCGCTGGTGGTAATCTGCTCTTTGATAACCGTGGTTTGTCCGGTTAGTTTGGATAAGTGTTCCGCTGTTTCAATCCGGTTGGGTGCAAATGCGGTCTGGATGTGACAGTTGGAAGTAATCGCTTCATCATGTCCGTAGCCGGTCTCACGGCTTTTAAGCTGATTTAAGTCCTGGCAAATCAGATAGGCTTTCATGCCATAGCCTGCAATAAACGCTAGTGATTCCTGAAATATTTCAAGTTTTCCTAAGCTTGGAAATTCGTCCAGCATCAATAACAGCTTGTGTTTGTAATGCGCGGCTGGTTGACCGTCTTTAAATGTGATTCTATCGGCCAGCTTTCGAATGATCATATTGATCAGAATACGGATTAAAGGACGCAACCGCGATTTGTCATTGGGGTGAGACACGATATACAAACTGACGGGACTCTCATGGTGCATGAGGTCGCGGATTCTAAAATCGGAATCACTGATATTGTTGGCGACGATCGGATCTCGATACAAGGACAAATACGATTTGGCTGTCGACAACACGGAACCCGCTTCTTCTTCAGGGCGATCCAGCATATCGCGCGCACTGGCTGCAATAACCGGATGGCTCTTGCCATCCAGATAATCTTGCATGGCCATTTCCATCCAAAGCTCCCTGATATCGCGATCAGGATCAGAGAGAATTGCATCGACAGTCGATAAGGTGGCGGGGGTTCCTTCTCGCTGCGATTTGTACAAAACATGCAAAATGACACCTACCAGCAATGCTTGGCTGGTCTTCTGCCAGTGGGTTTGTAATCCCTTACCATCCGGATCAACGATTAAGGTAGTCAGGTTTTGCACATCGGCGACTTCCATACCGCTGCCAATCTGGATTTCATCCAGAGGATTCCAGTGTGCGCTACTGGTTGATGCCGGGTCAAAGCGCAGCACCTTGTTTTGGGCATGCTGCTTTCTCCAACCGGAAGTGAGTGCCCATAACTCACCTTTGAGGTCAGTAATGACCGCACTCTGAGCCCAGGAAAGCAAAGTGGGTATGACAAGACTCACACCTTTGCCTGAGCGAGTTGGGGCATAACACAACACATGCTCCGGGCCACTGTGTTTCAGATAGCGGGTTTTGCCGGAATTATCCCGCCAGCCGCCGACATAAACGGCGTCGCTCTTGTTACTTTTGCTATTCTTGCTGGCTGACAGTAGTCCTGCGGCCACAATATCCTTTTTATCCGCCCACCTGGCCGATCCATGCAATCCCTGATTGGTCCGGGATGAATTGGCCAATACCATTTTAATGACCAGCACCAATATCAAACCAATACTGGAGAATAAAATGCCGAAACCTGCCGCCAGATCGAAGATGCCCGAATACTCGCCATACCATTTATTTGCCCACACCAGAATTGCCCAGGGTTCATAGATGTTAAAAAAGTGCGCACCTAATTGCGACTGATAGTTGAATTGGTGCGCAAAATACTGAGTGGCAACTTGAAATCCGCCAACAAGACAGATAATGGATAATGAGCGAACGATAATCTTGTCTTTTTTGATATTTCTGCTGTCTTTAGAACTCAGATTGATGTTATTCATCAGAGGCTCCTTCTGGTGTTGGAGGTGGTGGATCGTTTTTGACCTACCGATTGCGCTCTACTTAAAGCATGCTGTTTCGTTAACTGCTGCCGGTATTGTTCAAGCTGCTTGTCATCAAATGTCACGCGTATTTTATTTTGCGCTGCAACCTGTGCTATCTGAAGGCGAAACTGTTCTGTCCCATTTATCGCCAGGTGGCTGCCGTACTTCTTCATGGCTACTTGCAGAATATCTGCCAATGCATCTTGTGTTGTATCCGGCAGAACGATTAATCGCTTGCCGTCGTCGCGGATGGTGGTTGATCCTGCTGTATAGGTGACTGTGCCAATTTTGGTGATCGATTCAACAGAACTGTCTTTAATAAAGCCATCCTTAAAGTGGCTATTAGTGATGGAATCATCATTGCTCTGCTTAGTCGTTATCTGGTTGCCCTTAAATTGACCAACTCTTCTGGATCGCAAAACAGCCAATGCTTCAGCATTGCCATTTTTTGCTTCTTTTGCTAACCAATCCAGCCACCCCATTCTGGAATGACGGGTTTTAGAACTTTGATAGGCTTTTTGGTAATCGCTTTTAATGACTGCGATAGTCGTTTTGAACTGCTGATGCACGGTTGCATACAGCGCTTTTTTAGCTAATCTCCCGGCTTTGATACTTTTAATGATGTTACGCTTGAGTTTCGCTTCTCGTTTGGCGCGGTCAATGAGTTGATCTCTGTTTTGTCGCAATATTGCCCAATGGCTTGAACTCTGTCTGGCGCTATTCACTTGCTCTTGCTGGTATCTTGCATAGAGCCTTGAAGTATCCATTTGGCTTTGTAGCGGTCTTGGCTGGTATTGTTTGGCGTTTTGTTGTGAAGATTGTTTAGAATTATCTACAGGTACAAATGCACCCAGTCTTTGAGTTAAATTCCCTTTGGATAAAGAGCGATCAATAGAGCTGGCTTTGACAGCTACGCCATTGTTGGCAACCAATACAAACCCGTTGCCGCGCTCCTTGATTTCAAGGCCATGTCTTTTAAGAACCTGATGTAAATCCTGCCAGTTATCCGCATCTTTGATTTCAGTGAGTGCCTCACGTTTAATCCAGCCCAGCAAGCTCTCAACACCTGTTCTGGTTTCAATTTCCTGTGCTACCCTGGTTGCTTTATCGCTTTGGGTTTCATGATTAACCTGTGTTAAACCATATTCCTGTTCAATCTGCTCACAAAGCTTGGCTACTTTCTTGTAATCATAGTAGGGATTATGGATTGTTAAGTTTCTAGGATGTATCTTGTTGATGGCGATATGGATGTGCAGGTTATTGGTATCGTCGTGGACTACGCTGATGCGTTGATGACCATTAAAACCCAAAACATCGCTAAACCGCTCTTCAATGGCATTCAGATCAGCAAGGGATAAACGTTCTCCTTCCGGGAAGCTCAGTACCAAATGGCAGGTTTTGTCTGATTTGGCGCGCTTATTCATTTCCTGTTTATTTTGTATCTCAATGAGTGCCGCTGTCTGATCATCTGAATAACAGTTTGATACCTTGATCTGACTGATACGATCACTCTTGTTTTGAGGGTTAGTTAAGTACTGTATCAGCGCAGAGAAGTTACTTTTGCGCACTGATTTGATGGGTATGATTTTAGCGATCATCGTATTTAAGCTGCTTAAGTCTAATAGGACTATTCCGAAAGTTATTTTTTAAGCTTCATAATGACATCCAGCATCGTACTTTGCGTATTTCGGATACTGTCCAAGGTCAAATGCAACTGCGACTTGCCAATCAATTTTGTGCGCTTGTCATTGGTGAGCCAAAGTTTGATCAACCCACCTAATCTGCCAAGATCCGCGTTGATTTTTAACAAAGCATCCACTTTTCGGTTATCTATAACACTGGGTACTTGATAACCCAGGCCCAGATTACGCAAGTACTCGGCAACGGTTAATCCGGCGTCCGTTGCTTTACTCTTTATTTCAGCTTCCTCGATTGGCAAAACAGGCACCCTGAGCTTCTTATCTCTTCTTTCTTTTTTGATTGTCTTGGGGTTCTTTTTGTCAATCATTTCAGTTTTCCTCGAAGAGCAAGATCAACGTTGAGCACACTGTGCGAATAAGTTGTGGTGGAGATGGCCATCTCCACATATCTTGCCCGGTTCTGTGAGTTTCAAGAAATATACTAACACTATAATCGATGTTTGCAAATAGGTTATTTTCGTTATATCATAATTCCAAACAGCACAAAAATACTTGAAAGAAGCTTTATTCAACTAAATAACAGTGACTTGTAAATAAAAAGAAAGAATAAGCAATTAATTGATACTGAAAACAACAAAAAGAAACAGAAAGGAAAACAAAAAAACAAAAAGCTGTTTGGACGCCAAGATAACTATTTTTTTGGAAATTGTGTGATGACTAAATCCTTATCAGATCGAATCGCACTTTATGCGGATAAAAACAAAAGTACCGGTAAGCAATTTTTACCGGCGTTCATCGCGTTGAAACCGGAAATTGAACAAGCATTAAAGGATGGCTGGACGATTCGCCAGATCTGGAACATTTTGCACCAGGAAGAAAAAATCAAATGTTCTTATCAATGGTTCAGGACTTTGGTCAATCGGCATATTGGTGAGGACAGAAAACTGCATTCGCGCATTGATCACGGAAAATCAGCTGGGAATGGTCATGAAGGATTTCGTTTTAATTCTGCAACTGAAAAAGAGGAGTTGGTCTGATGGCTAAAATACATATGATTCTGCAAGGAAAGGGCGGAGTAGGCAAATCGTTCATATCATCCACGCTAGCACAACATAAGTTTGCCAAAGGCGGCAATCCATTATGCATTGATACCGATCCGGTTAATGCCACTTTTTATGGCTTTAAAAAACTCAATGTTAAGCAGATTAATGTGATGAACAATGATGAGATTGATCCGAGAAAGTTTGATGACTTAATTGAATTTATCGCTAAAGCAGACAATGACGTCATTATTGACAATGGGGCCAGCACCTTCGTGCCGATGTCACATTATCTCATCAGCAACCAGATACCCGCCTTGCTCCTGGATATGGGGCATGAACTGGTTGTACATACCGTCATCACAGGTAGTCAGGCTTTACTGGATACATTGAACGGTTTTGTACATCTGATTAAACAGTTTCCCAAAGAAGCACTGTTTGTTGTCTGGCTAAATCCCTATTGGGGAGAAATCAGCATGAATGGCAAGCAGTTCGAAGAAATGAAAGCGTATGTGGATAACAAAGCGCGAGTATCCGCCATCATCCGAATTCCGCACTACAAGCCCGAGACTTTCGGCAAAGATTTAAGTGAAATCCTGCAATCTAAATTTACCTTCGATGAAGCGCTGAAGAATAGTTCTTTGCCGGTGATGGTGCGCCAACGATTAACGATTATTCGCAGGCAGCTTTTTACCAGCATTGAAAATGTAGCGGCAGTTCTAACATGAGTGCCGACAAATTAGATGCACTCATTGAGCGAGTAGCATCGGAACATGGAATTGTTCTGTCGCAAGATGATCCGGTATTGATGATGCATACCCTCAACGAAGTGCTGCTGGAACAAAATAAAGAAGCCCATGCTGAGTTGTTAAGCAATTACCAGGCGATTTTGGAAGAAAACTTTAATCGGTGGTGTGAGTTCTCTACCAAAAAATCAAATGCGATTATCAGTGCATCCATGGGTAACGCGCAATTAACACGAGATCAATTCCTGGAAAGCTGTATTCAGCTGATCGATGAAAAGATAAAAAGTAGAGAGAGTCAGGAGATTTATGAGCTTACCAGAATTTCCAGGCAGGCGGCTATCATCAATTTATTGGCATCAACCTTACTCTTGGTTTCAGTTGTAACCATATTTTTGATTTTGTTATAGCAAGGTTTTCTAAAAATAAGTTGGATAGTACATGAGAACATTAAATTTAAGTGAAGCTGCCCAATTCTTGAAGTTGCATCCTGAAGAAGTGCGCCGTCGTGCTAAAGCGGGAATCATTCCGGGTGCGAAATTAGGTAAACGGTGGACATTTATTGAAGATGATCTTGCTGACCACATTCGCTCGTTATATGCTTGCACTCGGCAAGCGTTGCAAGTGGGACATGAGGAGAAACAATTATGTCACTCTGTAAACGTGGTAAGACGTGGTGGATTAGTTTCACCACACCAAGCGGCGAGCGAGTTAGATGCTCTGCTGCAACTGAAGATAAAACCCAGGCGCAAGAATTCCACGATAAGCTGAAAGCGGAATCCTGGCGTGTTGCAAGACTGGGGGATAAGCCAAAGCGGACTTGGGATGAAGCGGCATGCAAGTTTTTGTTAGAAACACAGCACAAAGCGACGCATGAACGCGACAAGGAGAAATTACGATGGCTACAGCAGTTTTTACGTAAAAAGCTATTGAATGAGATTGATCGGATGCTAATAGATCATATTGCACACACCAAGGCCAAAGAAACTAGCCCATCAACTGCTAATCGGCATTTAGCGCTGATACGGACAATTTTGCGCAAGGCATGCTATGACTGGGAGTGGACTGACAAGGTTCCTAAAATTAGATTATTTCCGGAACCCAAACATCGAGTTCGCTGGTTAACCCCTGAGCAGGTGAAAATGCTTCTTAAGGAATTACCCATTCATCAGCAGGATATGGTGATTTTTGCTTTATCAACTGGCTTAAGACAATCAAACGTAATTAACTTGGAATGGAGCCAGGTTGATCTGGAACGCAAGGCTGCATGGGTTCATCCTGATCAGGCAAAAGCAAGAAAGGCAATCCATGTGCCGTTAAATTCAATAGCTTTGGCTGTTTTATTTCGGCAAAGTGGCAAGCATCCAAGCAGAGTATTTACTTACAAAGGTTGCTCAATTTCTTGGGCAAATACCAGCGCATGGAGAAATGCTTTAAAACGAGCCGGAATAGAAAATTTCAGATGGCACGACCTGCGCCATACCTGGGCAAGCTGGTTAGCTCAACAGGGCGCACCGATGAATGTATTACAGGAACTCGGTGGCTGGGAATCGGAGGAGATGGTCAGGCGGTATGCTCACCTATCAAAACCCCAACTTTTACAGCATGCCGAACTGGTTTCAAATGTCTTTATTGGCACAAATTTGGCACACCCTAAGAAAAAAGAGGTTAGAAATTAATCTAACCTCTTGATTTGTTGGTGGGTCTGGCTGGACTCGAACCAGCGACCAAGGGATTATGAGTCCCCTGCTCTAACCAACTGAGCTACAGACCCTTATTTCTTATTTTAATTGTTGCCGGTATCCAAGAAACTGCGTAAACGTTCAGAACGAGCGGGGTGGCGCAACTTGCGCAGCGCTTTGGCTTCGATTTGACGAATGCGTTCACGGGTAACATCAAATTGTTTGCCGACTTCTTCCAAGGTGTGATCGGTGTTCATTTCAATGCCGAAACGCATGCGCAACACTTTGGCTTCACGCGGTGTTAAAGAATCCAAAATGTCCTTAGTGACACCACGCAAGCTAGCGTAAACTGCCGCATCTGCAGGCGCCATCGTGGCTGCATCTTCGATAAAATCACCCAAATGGGAATCTTCATCGTCACCAATCGGGGTTTCCATGGAGATTGGCTCCTTGGAGATCTTAAGAATTTTACGAATTTTCTCTTCGGGCATCTCCATCTTCTGCGCCAATACCGCCGGCTCAGGCTCTTGTCCGGTTTCCTGTAAAATCTGACGTGAAATACGATTCATTTTATTAATCGTTTCAATCATATGCACCGGAATCCGGATTGTTCTTGCCTGATCTGCAATGGAACGGGTGATTGCCTGGCGTATCCACCATGTAGCATATGTTGAAAATTTATAACCGCGCCGGTATTCAAATTTATCCACCGCTTTCATAAGGCCGATATTGCCTTCTTGAATGAGATCGAGGAACTGCAATCCGCGGTTGGTGTATTTCTTGGCAATCGAAATTACCAGCCGTAAATTGGCTTCCGTCATCTCGCGCTTGGCCCGGCGCGCTTTCGCTTCGCCAGTGGACATTTTGCGATTAATTTCTTTTAAGTCTTTGATCGGAATACCAACCTTGTTTTTGAGTTCCAGCAAATTCCGCTGCTCTTCCAGAATTGCAGGTTTATAGTGTTCAAGCGCTTGACTATAAGGCTTTCCAATGCCGATTTCTTGCGCTACCCAATCAAGATTGGTTTCATTTCCAGGAAACGTTTTAATGAAGTGATTTCTGGGCATTTTTGCTTTGGATACGCATAAATCCATTATCCTGCGCTCATAGTTGCGCACATCTCCCACGAGTTCGCGCTGAGTATCACAGAGTTTCTCTACCATTTTCGCTGAGAACCGGATACCCATCAGTTCGGATGAGATTTTATCCTGAAGCTCAATATAGCCCTGATGATAAGGACCTTCTTTCTCAAGCAGAGCTTGCATTTCGGTATATATTTCACGGATTACGGTGAAACGCTCCAACGCATCTGCTTTAAGTTTCAACAAATCCGCACTAGCAATTGATGCGCCATCGCCATCTTCATCTTCATCTTCATCGCCAAGATCGCTGGAAGCTAACTCCTGTTCGAGAGATTCCTCTGAAAATTCCTCATTCGTGATGTCTTGCGCATTGGCGTCCAATAGTCCATCAACCACTTCATCAATGCGTAATACATCTTTCTCAACTTCCGTAGCCAGATCGACAATTTTCGCGATGATCGGAGGACAAGCCGAAATCGCCTGAATCATATGACGCAAGCCGCCTTCGATGCGTTTTGCGATTTCAATTTCACTTTCCCGCGTCAGCAAACCTACCGAACCCATTTCGCGCATGTACATACGCACGGGATCTGTTGTCCGCCCAAACTCGGAGTCTACCGTAGAGAGCGCTGCCTCTGCTTCTTCCGCCACATCTTCATCAGCCACGGTAGTTGCAGCATCGGACATCAACAATGTTTCCGCATCCGGCGCTTCATCATGCACAGAGATGCCCATATCATTGATCATACTGATGATGCCTTCTATTTGCTCAGCATCCAGCATATCATCGGGCAAATGATCATTGATTTCGGCGTAAGTCAGATAGCCACGCTCTTTGCCTAGTCCGATCAAAATTTTCAAGCGCATGCGCCGCGCTTCGATATCTTGCGGTTGCGGATTACCGCTTTCAATAACGGAAGCTGAGTCTATATCATCAATCGAATCCAGTCCTCCCGCCGCCTTATTCTTTTTGGGTGTTCTGCCTCTGGCTTTCTTGCCTGTATTGAACTCAATATCATCGCTGCCAAGCATTGCTTGAGAGAATTCTGCCGCACTGCGCGTTGGTTTAACCGGTGCTTCTTTTATTTCAGCAGAATCGATTGCATCTAGACTGATTGCTTTCTCATTTGTTTTTTTGCCGGTTGCTTTAACACTTTTTTCAGTTTTAGCCGTTAATTTTTTAGACTCTACTTTTTCTACCATTTCATCGCCGGTATCTTTTATTTTCTGAGCTGTTGATTTTTTAATACTTTTATTATCTTTATCTTTTGATTCGACCGCTTTTGTTTTTGGCATATTGGATTCCCAATAATTTGGATGAATTAAAAGCTGAAAGTGCGAGATTATATCAAAATTCGATATTACTGACACCTAATAACTAACTTTGCTGCTTGATCAATTGCTGGAATTCTAGCTTCTCTGCATCAGTTAACATGCTCATTGCCATCGATTTATTCTTTAATTCGGCAACACGCTTTTTGCGGTATGCTTGCTGCAATATTTTTAATGCGCCCAAGAATTCTGCCTCTAAATCAAATCCGTCATCCCACTTTAGCGCGTCACTCTTAATACTTTCCAGCAATGTTTTGTGCGGACTGTTTTGCAAAAAGGGCATTAATGAATGCGCTGACTTATCTTTAGTTAAATGGGGGTGCCTATCAAGAAAATCAACCAACGCTTTTAGTGCTACAGCTTCTTCCGTGTTTTCGTTCCATTCTGCAAGCCAGCTTTTATCCAGTTTTTCGATACAATCCGGATTAAGCAACAGCATCAGTATGAGCCATCGCAAAGGCGAAATGATTTGTTTTACTGGTTTATTCTCAATTGTGCGTATTTTGGATGAGCGTTTTATCTGCAGTAACTCATCCAATTCCCCTTGATCAATCTCGCTAAGCTCCGCTAAGCGCCTGGTCAATATCAGTGATAGAGCCGGCGCTGTGACTTGTTGCAGTAGCGGCTTTGCATCGCTGATCAATTTTGCGCGGCCTTCGCTGGTTTGAAGATTGACTTCTGAGCATAGCTCCTTGAATAGAAATTCCGATAACGGCAGAGTTTGTTTAAGCTGCTGTTCAAATGATTCTTTGCCAAATTGATTGATATAGCTATCCGGGTCTGCGCTCTCGGGCAAAAAAAGAAAACTCAGATATTTGCCATCGGATAGCAGGGCCAGGCTATTCTCGAGTGCGCGCCAAGCTGCTTTTCTGCCCGCTTTGTCACCATCGAAGCAGAAAATAATGTTATCTGTCTGACGCAAGAGTTTTTGTATATGAAAACTCGTCGTCGCGGTACCCAAGGCGGCTACTGCATGATCAATTCCGTGTTGCGAGAGAGCTATGACATCCATATATCCTTCTACAACAATGACGCAATTCGCTTCACGGATAGCACGGCGCGCCGAGAAAAGGTTATACAGCTCACGTCCCTTTTCAAATAAAATCGTTTCGGGGGAGTTCAGATACTTAGGCTCTTCTTTTGCAAGCACACGGCCGCCAAAGCCAATGATCTGCCCTTTCTGATTAAGGATCGGAAACATGATCCGGTCCCTGAACCGATCATATTGTTTGGTTTCACCGCTGGTAATGACTAGTCCCGCTTGCGTCAATAATTTCCGGGTTTTGTCAGAATTATAATCAGAAAAAACCGCTTCAAGATTCTGCCAATCCGCAGGTGCATAGCCAATGGCAAATCGTGCCGCCGTTTTACCGGATAGCCCCCGCTTTTTAAGATAGGCGATGGCTTTTTCGGAAACTTTGAGCTGCTCGCGGTAATAGCGAGTGGCGGTTTGTAGTGCATTTAGCAGGTCTTGCGGCGATATTTCAGCGTTGTTCTGGCGGTAATCGCGTGCCAAATCCTGTTGTGAGTCATCTGAAGCAGAATGATGAGAAATGTTACTGCTTTGTTGCTCCGGCAATTGCATACCAGCGCAAGCCGCCAGATCTTGCACTGCTTCGATAAAGCTTAAGCCGCTATATTCAATCAAAAAACTGATCGCATTGCCATGCGCGCCGCAACCAAAGCAATGGTAAAACTGCTTGGATTGACTGACGGTGAATGAAGGAGTCTTTTCGCTATGGAACGGACAACAGGCAACAAAATTAGCGCCCGCTTTCTTTAGCGGGACATGACGATCAATCGCATCGACAATATCCACGCGACTGAGTAAATCATGTATAAAAGATTGCGGAATCATCTACCCGGAGCTGTCAATAACAATCAGCTCAAGTATAAATAAATTGCAATCGTTGTGGTTTGTTTTAAGAATAATCCGGAACAGTCAATCAGTATCAGGTAGATATCTTAGCTTTAATGAGCGCCGACACTTTACCCATATCAGCACGGCCGGCCAATTTCGGTTTTAGTATAGCCATAACTTTACCCATATCCTGCATACTGGCTGCATTCGTCTCTAAAATTGCTTCGGTTATCAATGCATCGATTTCGGAATCGCTTAATGCTTGCGGCATATAGGCACTGAGAATTGCAACTTCCTCTTTCTCAATATTGGCCAGATCCAATCTCTGCGCGGCTTCATACTGAGTAATAGAATCCTTGCGCTGCTTGAGCATTTTTTCAATAACCGCAATGACAGCCGCATCATCAAGTACTATGCGTTCATCCACTTCACGCTGTTTGATTGCAGCTTGCAGCAAACGGATAGTATCCCGCTGCTTGGTGTCACCCGTACGCATCGCTGCTTTCATATCTTCCGTGATTTTCTGTTTTAAGCTCATGATAAATGGATGCAATTAATCGATTATCAACTCATCATCTTGAAAAAACGCTACCGGAAGAGAAACCGGTATTAATATATAACGATTTAATAAAGCTTAGGCGGTAATAACTGGCTGCGTAAGCGCTTGTAATTCCGCTTCACAGCTGCTGCTAGCTTGCGTTTGCGTTCTGCGGTCGGTTTTTCATAAAATTCACGAGCACGCAATTCGGTCAGTATTCCCGTTTTCTCGATTGAACGCTTAAAGCGGCGCATAGCAACTTCAAATGGTTCGTTTTCCTTAACTTTAATTGTCGTCATAAATTGGCAAAATCCTCGATAATTTTGATTGAATAACAAGATAAAACAAAAGGCCGGGATTATAACACCAAGCGACTTATTCTAAAAGAATTAGTTGTAAAAATTAGATTGACTGCAACCAAGAAAAACCTTGAATCAACCATACGACACGTCATCGCAGCCCCTGGCGTTAAGATAAAACAATGGATAAGCTAACTCCGGTCTTTGAATCCGCCCACACAGACAGTATAGTAATGTACCCAAACACCATGACTGAGAAATGCAGAAAGCAGATAAAGAGTTAGATGCGCGCGGCTTGAATTGCCCGCTGCCCATTCTACGCACCAAGCAATCACTGGCCGGGATGGTCAGCGGGCAAATATTAAGAATTGTTGCAACCGATCCGGGTTCCGTGATCGATTTCCAGGTTTTTGCCGAACAAACCGGAAATGAATTGTTATCGTTGTCTGAGATAAACAAAGAGTTCATTTTTTTGCTGAAAAAGCGATAAGCGAGGAAATCCGGTTAACTTCCGAGCAGCGGGCCACACCCGTTAATTTACCAATCGCTTGCTCAATACACCGCAATACCTTCATGCAACGTTTTCAACCTCCGGCTACCGTCATGCGGTTGATCAACACCGAGCCGCACTGTTTCGACCCGCGCACTATGACATCGTTACCGATGGCCACGATGTTCCGGAACATATCTTTCAGATTACCGGCGATAGTGATTTCTTCGACCGGATAACTGATTGCACCGTTTTCGACCCAGAAGCCGGAAGCGCCGCGTGAATAATCCCCGGTGACCGCATTGATGCCATGTCCGAGCAGTTCGGTGACTAACAAGCCGGTGCCCATCTGCTTCAGCATCGCGTCATAACTCATTGCTGTGCCGTTTTGCATGATCAGATTGTGCGTGCCACCGGCGTTTCCGGTGGTGCGCATGCCGAGTTTGCGCGCGGAATAACTGCCCAGAAAATATCCCTGCACAATACCGTTTTCCACAATGTTACGATCGACGGTCGCGACGCCATCGTCGTCGAACGGACCGCTCGCCAGCCCTTTGTGCAGATGGGGGCGCTCCAGAATCTGAATATCCGGCGCAAAAACCTGCTGCCCGATGCTATCCAGTAGAAAGGAAGACTTGCGGTACAGGTTGCCGCCGCTCACCGCCGAAGCGAAATGCCCGATTAAGCCCGAAGCAATCGGTGCTTCAAACAATACCGGCACTTCGCAGGTGCCGATTTTTCTCGCGCCTAAACGCGCCGCGCTGCGCTTGCCCGTCTTTTCGCCGATGCTTTGCACCGTTTCCAAGTCGGCGGCGTCGCGCGCCACACTGTACCAATAGTCGCGCTGCTTGCTGTCGCCTTGCTCGGCGATCATGGCGCAACTGATGCTGTGGCGAGACAGCGGATAACCGCCCATGAATCCCAAGCTGTTGGCGTAAATAAATCGCGATTCGCTGACAGAAATGGTCGCGCCTTCGGAATTGGTAATGCGCTTGTCTGTGGCGTATGCGGCTTGTTCGCACTGCTTCGCCAGCTCGATGGCTTCTTCAACGCTGATTTGCCACGGGTAATATAAATCTAAGCTCGGGTAGTTTTTCGCCAGCAATTCCGCTTCCGCCAATCCGGCGCAATCGTCGTCCGCAGTGTAGCGGGCGATCGACAACGCGGCGGCAACCGTGTCGCTGATCGCCTGCGGGGAAAAATCGGAGGTGCTGGCGTGGCCGCGCTTCTGTCCGATATAAACCGTCACGGACAGGCCTTTGTCACGATTGTATTCAATCGTTTCCACCGCATCCTGGCGCACCGTGACGGTTTGACCGAAGCCATCGGAAACATTGGTTTCACAGGCGCTGGCGCCGCCTTTTTGCGCATGTTGCAAAATATCGCGGGCGATTTGTTGCAGTGTGCTTATGGGGTATGAAAATCGAGTATCGGAAACGGGTAAATTATTCATGTCGTGCAATAAAGATGAAAATATAAGCGGATTTCAAACGAGGAAGCTATGATAACAGCTTATTCACACCGCATTACACAGGTTACCGTGCAAAAAGAACCGGAATACGACGACAACGAAGAAAGCGCGCCGAGTAAAACGAAGCGCAAAAAAGACATGCACGCCTTGCAGGAAATCGGCGAGCAACTGGTGGAGCTGGATCCTAAGAAACTGGCTGAGTTTGACCTGCCGGAAATTTTGGTTGACGCCATCAAGCTGGCCCGGCCCATGAATAAACACGGCGCGCGGCGGCGGCAAATGCAATACATCGGCCGCCTGATGCGTGAAATAGACGCGCTGCCGATTCAGGAAAAACTCGATTCCTGGCAACAAACATCCAAACACCAAACCGCCCGCCTGCACCAGCTTGAACGCTGGCGCGAACGGCTGCTGAGCGATGACAACGCGCTCACCGAATTTGCACAGAAATACCCGCAAGCCGACTTGCAGCGTCTAAGACTGCTGATCCGTAATGCGCAAAAAGAAAAGGCAGCGGAAAAGCCACCCAAGAGTTTCCGGTTGCTGTTTCAGGAGTTGCAGGGGATTGTTGAGGTTTGATTGTTGTGTAATTGGGGGGCTAGACTCTGTTGTCTCCTCGCCCTCTCCATGACAATCTTTCACTCCAATATTCTGAAGTCAAGTCAGCTCTGCAAGTTCAATTTGAACTAATGCGTCGATATTCAAGCCGGCCTTCCTGAATGATTTTCTTGCCGAGCATACAAAGTGATTTAGCACCAAACCACTTTTTTATTGCAGTGGCGTAACCTTCCACAGTGCGTTTGCGTGAATCCAAGCGGGTGTTACTGCGTTTTTCTAGTTTCTCGCCATCACTTTTTGAAAAAGTACATTTCTGCATGATGTATTTATCAAATGTACCAAATTCTTCTAGCACACGATCCACGCCGAATCTGCTGATTTTTTTATTATATTCCTCAATTAGAAGATCATAAGCGATTTGCTTGTATCCCATGCCTTGCGATAGCAACCCGATAACCTTCATTTTCATGGGAGACAATCCCTTCCTTTTCTGGATCTTACTCTCCAAGTCAAAAGGCCACGCTGTATCCCCTCGCATGACTTTCTCAATTGCCGCTTTTATTTCATCGTCTGTACTTTGCTTAGATAGATAGCCATGAGCCCCAACCTTCATAGCACTAATGACATCGATTTCTCGCGTATGAATACTCCAGAAAATAATCTTTATTTTGGGATATTTCTTTAAAATTTCTTTTGTTAACTCGACTCCCCAAAGACTGTTATCGGTTAATTGATAATCCATAATAATCAGATCAATAGACATTGACTCCAGGTGTTCGAGTGCTTGAAAACTATTCTCAGCTTCTGCAACAAACCGCAAACTTCCATACCTATGCAAACCACTTTTAATACTCTTCCTTATTAACCAATAATCTTCGACAAGTAGAATTTTAGTAATATTCTCTGATGACATGATCATTTCTCCTTACACTAATGGTTTTATGCTGGATCGCAGGTTACCCATTCCTTGTATCATTATGTTTCAGATTTTTACTATCAGAAGAATACTAGAAAGTTTCCCACACCATAATGCGTAGAAATACGCATATCATTTTTCAACCTGGAATTTGTTTTTAATACTCTGAACATTTTTTATATTGATGCCCAACAATTCAGCAACTTCCGCGTCTTCTTTCTCCTCATGTACCAGCATTAATACTTTTATTTCGATTTCCGTAGTAGTTCGCCTGATTTCCAGCTTGCCATACTCATTAAGAGCTTGGCTGAATAAGTCACTCCGATTCCGGATACTCAATTTTTCTCTGATATTATCGAAATGCCTTTCCACAGTCCGTGTACGAGATTTTAGTTTTTCCTCATCGATGAAATCTCGCAGATTCCCGTAGCTTGTTATTACATACTCATTCCCGAAATCTTCGGCCATTTTCCGGTACTCTATTTCCAATAAGCTATAAGCAATCTGAGCATTTTGTTTTCCTTCTGCTAAAAGCTCCATAATCTTGATTTCCATAGGCGTTAATCTTTTGTTTATTGCATGAACACCCAGCACCTTAGGTTCATCAGCCTCCCATACCTGCTCACCACGCATTATTTTATCGATAGCATCAATAACATCTTGATCTGATTTATCTTTAGATACATAGCCGTTGGCACCGGCTTCTTTTGCCCGCTCAAGATCGACCTCTCTAATATGAGCACTCCAAAACAATATTTTTGTTTCCGGGAACCGCTTATGAATATCCCTGGTAAGCTCAACCCCCCAAAGACCGTGATCATTCAACGCATAATCCATAATAACCAAATCAATCTTATGGGCTCTCAAATGTGCCAATGCTTGCTGTCCACTATCCGCTGTAGCAATGCACCGGAGTTTCCGGTTTCTAGTAAGTCCATGAAGAAGGCTATCTCTCAAGCGCCAATCATCTTCAACCAGTAAAAAATTGACAGCGTTTATCGATGCTTCAATAGACATAGCATATAGCTCCATAAGTTATGATTTTGCGGTAATGTGGCTTTAACAGTGGTGCCGCAGCCGGATGATTCAATCGTCAATTCTCCACCGATCCTTTGGATGCGAGCCTCCATGCTACCAAGGCCTAATCCCATTCTGACGGATTTAACATGATTCACATCAAATCCAACACCATTATCTTGAATGGTCAGAACAATATTGCATTCATCGGTTTGCAGTTGGAGATCCACTCGTGTTGCAGCAGCATGCCTAATATTATTCAAGGCTTCATTGACTACTTTCAGTATTGTGGCTTTTTTTTCTTTTGATAAATTCTTTGAATAAGCTTCAGCTTTCTGTGTTTTGGATAAAGTAACCAGAACTTGCTCCCTCATCTCAAAATTTCTCTTTAGCTCGCCTAAGCCATCTATCAATACGAGATTGTTCGGATCTTTACCCGCGATAATGATTCGAATCCAATCCAGTGCATGTTGCGCCGGATCCCGTATCTTTTCGAGAAATTCTCGAGAGCTGGAAAATATTACTTCCCCAGGTTGGTGCAATTGGTTATTTAACTCGCGAATAATATACGCCAAATCTTGTTTTACTTGATCATGTAAATCCGCACCAATTCGCAGGCGTTCTAAAGTTTTACCAATGTTTCTTTGCGATAAGCTCAGACCCATCATGCCAATGAATGCAATTCCGGCTATCCAAATCATCGAGATATGAATGTAATTCAGTACCTCTGTATCTGCGCCATCTAAGAAATTATCTACATCTTCAAGATAAATACCTGTTCCTAACACCCATTCCCAGTCTGTTAACTCAATCACAAAAGCGAGTTTTGATCTGCCGGCAATATCATCTGCCACTGAAGGTTTATGGAAAATATACTCGTCAAATCCATCTCCCTCACCTCTAGCAGCCTTTCTGGCAGCTGTTATCAAATCTCGTATTACATACTTCCCCTCCTTATCCTTATAGTCCCATTTATTCTGATTTACCCAGTCTTTCTTAATTGGGTGAACAATATTTCTCCCAGAAAAATCATATACAAAGAAATAACCATCTTCTTCACTATACTTCAAATTGGACAAAATTCTTTTAGCTTCTTTCTTGGCTTCCTCAATCGAAATCTCCAAATCCGGTTCTCGCAGGTGCTTAATGGCATTTTCTGCTAGCTTGATATAACCTTTAAGATCATTCTTTTTGCTCTTGAGATAATCGGCTCTGATTTCAGCTCGTAATTGCTGAGGCAGTTTACTGGCTTGCTGGTAGATTACCCAGCCAATTGCACATACTGTTAGAACAAGAACTAACGGGCCAGTCACCAATAAATTTCTATTTCCTGATTTCATAATAACTCCCTGCTCGTTAATGAAGCTTTTAGTTCAATTTACACTTCTTTTTTAGATTCCTGCTGGATATACGCATTATTACGTAACTCAATTCACCGTCACGCTGAAAATTCTCATCATGCGTAAATGTACGTACTGACTTAGCCTTATTAGTATTGCTACCATGAATTTTCAATCATCAAAAAGGGGAATAAAAATGCATACGAAAATATACAAAGGATTAATAATTTCAATCGCTTTAACCACACTTGCAAGTTGTGCAACGATAATGGGGAACAGTGCCCCTGAAACCCTGAATGTCCGCAGCACTCCCGATCAAGCGAGAGTCATCATCACGGATGAATCCGGTACTAAAATTTTCGAGGGAAAAACACCAACATCGTTACCCTTAGAGAAAAAGAAAGGTTATTTTAGCGGCAAGAAATATGATGTTCGAATTTTGAAAGAAGGATATAACGAGCAAATTGTTACCGTCGATACCAAAGTAGGTGGCTGGTATATTGGAAATATTCTGTTCGGCGGCCTACTTGGTCTGTTGATAATCGACCCAGCTACCGGAGCCATGTGGACACTGGATACCAATGAAGTCAACGTGACATTTAATGCATTAAAACAAGGCGCATTAATTGCACCGAATAGTGCGAATATTGTTCTTTTGCAAGACGTTCCCTCTGAATTGCATGACAAATTAATTGAGATCCCTCAATAGCAAATCTTGTCTTAAATACAAATTAATAGGGATATTATTATGAGTGAAGATAACACAAATTCAACTTTGCCAAACCTTACTAGCAGCCAGATGACATCTGCACTGCAAATAACCTTTCAGAAATCTGCATCATCGGCCTCAAATGAAGCAGGATGGAATGTTGAAACGAGCATAGCTGGACGAGACTCGAATGCACTTTTACATAGCCTTTATAAGTTTAATGCAACCGAAGGGGATACTTTAGACTTGTTTTCGGTATCTTTTTTTGATCCCTACTTGCTGAGAGTTTATGACAAGAATGGAAATATTCTTGTCACGAATATTGAAAGCAATGATCCACCTGATTCGGAGTTTATGATTGATGGTATAGGACATGGCTCCGATTATGTTAAAGATTTTATGGCGACCTACACAGGCACTTATTATGTCGAAGCAAGCTGGAATCAAGGTTCTTTTTATACATTTTATGACTTGATTATAGGTGTTGATACTGATACTTCATTAGATCAGAGAGCGAACGAGATTTTTTCCTGGGCAGAAAGTCAATATCCTGATCTTTTCTCCGGTCACCCTCAATCGCAGGAAATAGCTGGCTATCATGCTAGGATTTATGCCGACAGTGGAACTGCTTTGGGGGAGAAAAATGGGGATATTTACTATTATGATGCATGGACAGAAACCACTATGATTGTCGGAACAGTAAATGACTTTCCGATCTAATGGAAATTTTAGTCTGATCGGTAGCTCAATGGAGTGCCCCGGCTATCGATCAGACTCCACTTTCTGTCCGTCCTATGAATTATATGGATAGTATCAAGCTTACTTTAAACAGTATCAGTAATTCTTGCCTACAAAAGATTAAGCTTCACACAGTGCTTTATCATAATATTAAATAATTTAATCATAATGTTATAAAATAAAAAGCTCTCCATCAAAAACCTCGGCCTTATGCTAGATAGAACATTTAGATACCAGTAACCGACCAAAGCCTTGGTTAAGCTTGCTCTGCAAGCTGAAATGGCCGGATAAGTAATTCTCACCGTATGACACACAATCTACCTACTTATATCGTCAACCTGATTCTTATGGCGACCTGCTCGTGTCCTGTCTTTTCTGCCACGGGTATCGCGCGCTCTGACATGGAGTCATTCGATACGTTAATACCCGCACTCATGTCGAGATGGAATATTCCAGGAGCTGCTGTCGCGGTGATGAAAGAAGGGCATCTTATTTTTGCACGCGGCTATGGCTACGCGGATAAATCCAAAAATGAGCTTGTAATGCCTGACTCACTTTTCCGTATCGCCAGTATCTCCAAACCGATCACTGCAACCTGCGTTATGAGGCTTGTTGAACAGGGGAGGATTTCTCTCGACACAAAAGTATTCCCCTTTCTTGACATGGGAGCACCATCAGATACCAGGATAAATCAGATTACAATACGCAATTTGCTTGAACATACCGGTGGCTGGGATCGTAATATTAGTGGCGACCCGATCGACAATATGGTTTCGATTGCGCGGTCAATGGGAGTATCTTCTCCGCCCGATCCAACAACCTTCGTTCGTTATATGTTGAATCAATCGTTGGACTTCAATCCGGGTTCACGATATGCATATTCCAATGCTGGATACATTGTGCTAGGGCGTGTCATCGAGAAAATATCTGGACAGTCCTACGAAAGCTACGCAAGATCTTTACTGTCCGAGCTTGGAATCACTGAATTAAGAATAGGCCACGGTCTTCCGGCGGAACGATTCTTAAAGGAGGTGCAATATTATACCGACCCGTCTTTGTCCCCCGTAACTTCGATTTATGATCGCGCACCAGGCACTGCAACGTGGTCGAACGGAGGAATCTCAATCGAATCGATTGACGCAGCAGGTGGTTGGGTTGGCTCGGCTGTAGATCTCGTCGTATTTGCTTCATCATTTGTACCATCGGCTAGTCACCCCTTACTGGCACAAGCAACAATTTCTGAAATGATTGCCAAGCCATCCTATGCTGCCAAAGAAAGTACTGCTTGGTATTCAAAAGGATGGAGTTATAACGGTGGTAACATCTTTCATGATGGCACCTTGCCGGGACAAGGATCATTGCTAGTTCGCACCTCAGATGGATATGTTTGGGCAATACTTATCAATACTCGTCCGGCGCCTTTAACCGATGACTATTTCGCAGATATTGACCGTTCACTCTGGTCAGCCATAGAAGGTGTTACCGATTGGCCTGCCAGTTCAATTCCTTTCCCTGTTTCCAGCACCCAATCGGACTGCATATTTCGATATGCCGAGGAAAACTACTCTCATTATTTTACTTCGACATCAGTTTTCTCGAACTACACATCTGGTTACTACTATCGATACTATCCTGATACCAAGAACTATCTTGCAACATCATCAGCGGATCAACATATCTGGGTTTATGGTCCTGGTTTTGCAAATGAGCTTACCGATGTTGGTTCGACTTCAAGCTTCTTGTCCATAGCTGAATGTCACTGAAGAGGCAAATCCCCGAGAATCTACGACAGCCGATTATGGTCACCCAAAACTAAGAGTAGGCTCTTAAAGGGTGAACACGATTGTATCCGCTATGATTTGATTTAAATTTATACCAACTAGCTCAATCGATGCATTTACGCCAAATTCAATGGTAACACCATCACTATCCTGATTAATATTTGTAATATAACCAACCAAATCATGCAGATTGCTGACCCCAATTTTTGATGAATCGAAAAACAAACGGTCTTCGCTGTTAGCAAAATCACTAATCTGAAAATGCCCCAACGCATAAAAACCGAAGGTATCGTTGCCGGTGCCTCCATTTAGCGTGTCATGATTATAGCCTGCGCGCAGAATATCATTTCCGATGCCTCCAACAAGTTGATCATCACCGGCTCCACCGTCAAGATCATCATTGCCAATTCCGCCATCGAGACTATCATCGCCCGCGTAACCTATCAAAACGTTATCTTGATCATTTCCTTTTAGTCCATTTGCTACTTCATTGCCCGTAGCATTGATTGACTTATCACCAAATAAATATAGGTTTTCAACATCAGGGAAACTTCCAATGACAAATGAATCCGATGCCCAAACGGTATCAGTACCTTCTCCAGGGTATTCAATCACGGCATCTGATGATGAATCAAATACATATACATCATCACCAAGCCCGCCATACATCGTATCATTACCACTCCGTAAATTACTTTCCCAGTCAAAAGTATCATTTCCGATACCACCGTAAAGTTGATCATTACCATCTCCACCATTGAGTACATTATCAGCATTGTTACCTGATAAGATATCACTACCAGAACCACCATTGGCATTCTCAATAATCGCTCCAAAAGCAATACCCAGCGAATCGCTTCCGTCATACCAAGCTCGCGTATCTCCTGTTGGCTGCGAATAGAAACTCACTTTTGAGTAACTACCGGGTATCAAACTGATGATGCTATCCAGGCTATAATTGCTGATATCTATCGTATCTATGCCACCAGCATCCCAGATCGTTTTATAGAACGGTGTATGGGGATCAAAATTGTAAATATCATCACCAGTGTGATAACCGGTATTGGCGCCATACAAATATTGAATAGCTTGAATGTCATACACCATAGGGGTTTCCCGGGCTACAAAAACTGATACGTTTTTACCGCCATCCCAATACCATTCATTGATCGGATCGTTATAAGACATAATCGTATAGTTTCTGACATCAAGAGAAGATGGTAAGTACGGAGCGGAACTTCCTCCATAATTACCGGGGTGTTTTAATCCTAAACCATGGCCTATCTCATGTAGCAAAGCTTCATAATTGTATGTACCTGCAGACCAATCTGTATCACGCCCATAAGTGGAATTTACCCAGACATCTGCTGCACTTGCCCAGTAATCATTGGGATAACCACTCCAACCCCAAGCACTGGAAGGCAAAGCAGAAGAAAATGCAAAACGAAAATCGCCCACGTTTAAATTTGATTCAGAAACTTCATCGAAATTTAGATTAGCGACATTCTCCCATGCTTGAAAAGCACTTCTTACTGCAATAATTTGCGTGTCATTAAAACCGAAATGTTCAGCTGCTGATGGTTCATCACTATAACCTGGTTGCCAGGTAGCCAAATTACCATTAGTCCAAGGGAAGCTAAAAGATAAATTAACCCCTGTACCGAGCGCTCCACCCCATTTAATATGAGCTTCATCAAGTAATGAATCAAGATTAAGGTTGCCGCTCAGATTAAAAGTGCTGGTTGTTGCTGATGTATTTGGATTGGTCATTTTTATTTTTCCGCATGACTTGTAGAGCAGGCTTTTTTAATAACCCACAAGAAAATTACAAGAAAATTTTCTGCCAAACGAGATGTAGCTTCAGAATAATCTGACTAAATTGTAAACACAATCATATCTGCCGTAATTTGATTTAAATTGACACCAACCAGCTCAATCGATGCATTTGTGCCAAATTCAACGGTAACACCATCACTTTTCTGATTGATATTTGTTATATCAGCTACTAAATCATGAAGATTGTTAATCCCGATCTCTCGTGAGTCGAAAAAGAAACGATCCTCACCGATAGTAAAATCACTAACCCGGGAATGTCCCTCTAGTGCATAAAAACCGAAGGTATCGTTGCCAATACCTCCATTCAGGGTGTCATCACCATAGCCTGCGCGCAGAATATCATTCCCAATACCGCCATAAAGCTGATCATTACCATATCCACCATCAAGATCATCATTGCCCCCTTGTAAAGTTGGATCCCAATCAAGGAAATCATCACCAGCACCTCCAATTAGGATGTCATTGCCATTTCCACCGTCAAGATTATTACTAGCATCATTACCTTCTATGTAATCATTCCCAGAACCGCCCGCAGCATTCTCAATTACTGCATGATAAGCGATCCAGACGTTGAAAACCTGAGTCTCATTAGCGTTGTTAGCGTACTCTACATACACCGGATTACCTATAGACGATCCATAACCTTCATTTAAATCAATAATGGAATTTTGAGAGCCCGTGTATACAATCCAGTCGAATCCACCACTATCCCAAATGGTTTCATGGTAAGTCTGAGCATCATCAAAAAAGTAATTATCATTGCCACTGTGGTATGTATTGTTTTGACCGTATAAAGATTGGATTGCTTGAATATCCAGTAACATTGGGGTTGTAGGATAAAATGAAAAAGATGAATTTTCATCCCCTGCAGTGGCTGAATAGCTCATGATCGTGAGAGACTGCGTATCCCAAGAACCAGGAAGCGTTGTTGAACCCGAGAAGGGATGCTTGAGACCCAATGCATGGCCGATTTCATGCATGATTGTGAAAAACGGGTAGGAGCCGGGTGTCCAAACCTCAGTTGCATTAGTGCTATCTGAATTAATCCAGATATCACCAGCATTTGCAGCCCCTTTCGCGGGAAAGTATGCATGTGCTTGACCAGAAGGGATCGAGCTATAAGCCACGCGAATATCGCCCACACTACTAGAAGATTCGGGTATCAATTGAAACTGAATATTTGCAACATTCGCCCATTGTTGCAGCGCTTCATTAAAATAAGACCGATCAGATGAGGAAAGAGGTGCAAATGATGGACTCCAGGGCTCCCTTTGAGTATCAGTGCTTGATCCATAACCTGCTATTGGATCTTGAGAAAAATATGAATCATAGCCAGAAAAACTGTAAGTAATCAAAGTACCTGCCCATCGATGGCCCTCAGTCAAAGAATCTATAAGATTGTTACCGGTTAGTGTGGTAGCGATAACTGCGCTAGAAGTACTCAGTGTTGTCATGGCATATGCTCCTACGATTATTGAGTTAATTGATGATATTCATGTGATTTTCTGATTGACTACAGGAACATCATAATCTTTTGGCGAGAACGCTAATATACGTAGTTTTACCGGCAGATATGGACTCTGCAATGTAGCGTGAACACTTATGGCACCGTTACCAGGGCGGCTAAGAATGCCTGATCCTCAAAAAGTGCTTTCATTCCATTTTCAAGCGCTCTGTTAAGTGCAAGCCTTGCATTCTCGCCGCCTGCAAGTTGTGTGTTGGGCTCGATGCCTTGTACAACAACTTGTCGAGAATACAGTTGATCTCCTTTCTTCGATTTAACAGTAACTGACATATTCAGATCAGCAATTGCATCACCAGAAAAAAAACCCATTTTATGGTCGCTATAAAATCGGGCCAGATCTCCCGCAATCTGAATGTGAGCAGCATCTGCATCAAGTTGAAACCCTCGTGCCTTGAGTTCTTGCTCGATGGCTCTTTGGATAGTAACAGTGACATCTTCTGTCGCAAGAATTGGGGCCATTTCCATTCCATATCCATTCTTCTTGTTACTAACTTTGCTTTTATCTTGACGCAAATCAGAAACTTTAACCGCAACAGAAATATTATTTGCCCCAGGAATCTGCGTAACACTTTGCTGTTGTGACCTGGTCAAGTAAAACCGGACACACCAGTTAAGCGACTTTTTTCAATATTTCTGATTCCACCTCATATTGATTCGGACTTT
>SSFX01000087.1:0-22618 GCA_008015635.1 Nitrosomonas oligotropha | reverse complement strand
GGCTATTTCGGTAGTCCTTTTTCATTTGCCGGTCAGCAAGTGATAAAATCAATACTCCTTCAATGGTGTTTCCGGATCCTATGGCACAATCACCGATCAGTCTTCATCAAGAGCAGTTTCTCGATCCCTATAAAACACCGCCGCATTCGATAGAAAGCGAGCAATCGGTGCTGGGCGGACTCATGCTGGACAATAACGCCTGGGAAAAAGTCGCCGACATCATCACCGACGGTGATTTTTACCGCCACGATCACCGCTTGATCTATCACCACATTTGTAAGTTGATCGAGCATAACAAACCGGCGGATGTCATTACCGTGGCGGAATCCCTGGAGACATCGGCGGAGCTGCAAACTGTCGGCGGTCTCGCGTACATCGGTACCATCGTGCAAAACACGCCATCGGCGGCGAATATCAAGCGCTACGCCGAAATCGTCCGGGAACGTTCCATCATGCGCTACCTGGCGCAAGTCGGGGTGCAGATCACCGATTCCGCGTACAACCCGGCGGGACGTTCCGCGGCGGATTTGCTCGACGAGGCTGAAGCCAAGGTGTTTGAAATCGCCGAGGAAGGTGCGCGCGGCAAGGAGGGGTTCGTCGGCATTCAGCCGCTGTTGAAGCAAGTAGTGGAAAGAATCGAATTGCTGTACAGCCAGGATAATCCCAGCAACGTCACCGGCATCGCCTCCGGTTTTCACGATCTCGACCAAAAGACTTCCGGGTTCCAGCCGGGTGACCTGATCATCGTCGCGGGCCGTCCGTCGATGGGTAAAACCGCGTTTTCACTGAATATCGCTGAAAATGTCGCGCTGGAATTAAACAAGCCGGTGGCGGTATTCAGTATGGAAATGGGCGGCGCGCAGCTGGCCATGCGGATGCTGGGGTCGGTCGGCAGGCTCGATCAGCACAAAGTGCGCACCGGACGGCTGGACGACGACGATTGGCCGAAACTCACGCATGCGCTGGGAAAACTCAACGAAGCGCCGCTTTACATCGATGAGACCGCCGCGCTGAATGCCTTGGAACTCAGAGCGCGCGCCAGAAGGCTGTACCGTCAGTACGGCGAGCTCGGTTTGATCGTGGTCGATTATTTGCAACTGATGTCGTCCACCGGCCAAGGGGAAAACCGCGCTACGGAGATTTCGGAAATATCGCGCGCATTGAAGGGTCTGGCGAAAGAACTGAAAGTGCCGGTGATCGCGCTATCGCAGCTGAACCGCAGCTTGGAGCAACGACCCAATAAACGCCCGGTGATGTCGGATTTACGCGAATCCGGCGCAATCGAACAAGACGCCGACGTGATTTTGTTCATTTACCGTGACGAAGTGTATAACCCTGACTCGCCCGACAAAGGCATCGCCGAGATCATCATCGGCAAACAACGTAACGGCCCGATCGGCAAAGTCGATTTGGCTTTCCTGGGCCAATACACGTGTTTTGAAAGCCTCGCCCGGCAGGAATATTACTAGCCCCGGTTTTTCGACATGTTCCAAAACCCTGCTTCACAATGGATCGATGCAAGGCTTTTAATCAGCAACACTCACAAAAAGTTAACCAATCATTTGCTCGGATCTTATTGGAAAACTAAGCCAGGGAAGGCTTTTAACAGTATTTCCGGTTTTTCGAGTAAGCAAGCGCTGAACGTTATTTCCGGTTCATTTCCTTGGTTGATAGATTAAAGATGATCAATAAAAAACTTTTTTCTTTTGTATTTCTGAAGTCGGAAGCCAGTTCGTTACGGTCATTGCAGGCAAACATCAGTAAGCTCGATGTGAAAGTGGTGTTGGTATGCCTGATCGTCGCCTTCTCCCTCACGTGCACGCGCTATCTGGGCGATGCGTACTATCTGATCAGTATTTTGCGGGATTTGAATCTGACTGGATTGGCGCAAGCGGCGGATAATCTCCTGCAGCATCATGCCAACGCACAATTACACCAGTTGATTTACTGGGCATCGGTAGTTATTTTCTTTTACTTCGTTTTCCCAGCGTGCATTATTCTGCTGGTATTCAAGGAAAATCTGACGGAATACGGATTGCAGCTGAAGAACGCCGGTCAAGGATATCCCCTGTATCTCGGCATGCTGGCGATCATGGTGCCGCTGGTATTTTATTTTTCCGGGAGCGAGAGCTTTCTTGCGCGCTACCCGTTTTACACGGTGGCCAGCGATGAAAGCCTGTTTCCCAATTTCTTCCTCTGGGAAATCGTGTATTTCCTGCAATTTCTCGCATTGGAATTCTTCTTCCGCGGCTTTATTCTGCACGGCACCAAGCACCGTTTCGGGTTTTACGCCATTTTCGTCATGGTGATCCCGTATTGTATGATCCATTTCGGCAAACCGATGCCGGAAACGATCGCGGCGATCATCGCGGGCGTCGTTTTAGGATTCCTGAGCTTAAAGAGCAAAAGTATCTGGCTGGGTGTTATGATTCACTGTAGTGTCGCGCTGACGATGGATCTGTGCGCGTTGTATCGAAAAGGCCTATTTTAGATAGTGAGATGATTGGTGAACTCTGAAAACGCGCATCCAGCTCAGCAAAACCGTTTGCCGCGATTATTGCTGTGCCTGTTTATCCTGATTACCCTCACGGGCTGCTTCTCGCCGATGGCGCTGAACCGCGCCGTGCTTGCGTACGATGACGCCGTTACCGATGCGGTGTCGCAGCAGTTGCTGATCAATATCGTGCGCGCCTATCACCGCCAGCCGATTCATTTCACCGGCGTATCCAACATCGCTGCGACTTTCAATTTCCAGGCGAGTGCGGGTGCCACGCCATCGCCGGGCGGGCTGGCCGGTGCCGTGATATCACCGGTTTTCGGCGGCGGCATGACGGAAAGCCCGACCATCAGCATCGTGCCGATCGAAGGGGAGGAATTCACCAAGCGGCTGCTGACACCGTTTCCGCAAAACAAGCTGACATTGTTGTTGCGCCAGCGCTTCGACGTTGACTTGCTGCTGCGCATGATGGCGCAGGAAGTGCGCCTGTTGAATGCAAAGAAATCGAACGGCGTTTATCGCAACAGTCCGGGGGATGAAGCCGGTTATGAAATGTTCCGCCGCGTAGTGCTGCATTTATCATCGATTCAGGACCACAACCAGCTGTACGCCGAACCTTTGACGCTGATCAATACCTGGGTTATCCCAGCCAGCGCCATCACGGCGGATGGTTTTCAGTCGCTGCAAAAGGAATTCAGCGTGCGCTACAATCCGCAAGACAATACCTACACGCTGCGGAAACACATCGCCGGACCGATTCTGATCACCAACTACGACCCTAACATCTTGTCCGACGAAGAACGAGAAACCTTGCGCCAGCAAGTGGAGGATGGGAATAGCAGCGACATCGCGTTTGATATCCGCGCTGGGCATTATGGCGGGGATTGGGCGATGAATGGCGTGTTCCGGCTCAGAAGCTTCCACTCGATACTCGGTTTTCTCGGCAAAGCGCTCGGCGAAGAACGTGGCTATCACGTCGAGAAAGATCCCAGAACGCCAGCGATCCTCAATAACGAAAATCCCGACCTGACCATGGAATTCGCCGTTTCCGATTGGCGCCCCCGAGATGTCGATCTCTCCATCCGCTGGGATGGCCGCTACTACGCGGTGAATACCACGGGACCTTACGCGCGCTGGAACCGCGACGCCTTCCAGTTATTATTCCTGCTGTTCCAAATGACCGTCACCGACATCCCGCGCGTCGGCGTGCCGAGTATCACCATCGCCAAATAGCTGGCTAGTTTATCCTGCTGACCACTTACCGGGCTTTTTAACGGATGCCGTATTGACGGGCATCGAGCGCCGCCTGCGTGGTGGTTAAATAATCCGAGTCCTCAATGTTCTTTTTGGTATCGCCACCGGCATATACCCTTACATCTGTAGGCGAATAACTACAAGAAAAATAAGCACAATGCTTATTCATTAATTACGCCAATCACTCTAGTATGAAAAGCGTAGGGTAATTAAAAGATTTTCCGTCGGTCAATGAATTAGAAAGGAGTTATAAAATGAGCGTAAAAACACGGATGTTTTTTACCAGCATCATGATCATGATTCTTTTTTCACTGAGTGCAATAGCCGGGGAAAGCCATCTGGTGCACGCCATAAAGCACGCTGAAGCTGCGGCCGCCGCGGCTGATGGCAAAGCAGTAGCCGAACATGCCGAACATGCGAAAGCGCATGCCATTGATGCAAAAAATAATAAAAACTCCAAAAGCGACCCTAAACATATTGATGAAGGCATCAAATGCCTGGATGATGCGATCAAAGAAGGCAAGGGTGGCAATGCTGAAGCAGCCAAGAAAGCGGCCACAGATGCTGTAACCCATTTTAAGCAAGCCGTATCCACACCCGCCCCCGTACCAAAGCAATCGTCCTACTAGCTTCAGTGCCCTAAAATACGGTGAATTAAGGGTTCACCGTATTTTTTGTCCATTCATTTTATTTTTCTTGCGCTCATTGCGTGACACACCCGAGCGGCGAGAAGGTATACCCCGAGGAGATATGCTGCCCGATACCAAGCATGGATTGCTTGATCATATTAGACTGACTGTGCTGGTGATTAAACTGTAGTAGTTCAGACTTGATCTGACAGCAGGGTCTTGGCAAGAGATGGAATTACCCGGTTTGATAGAGGTGTGAAACTTTATCAACCAAGTGCACAAGCGCAAAGGAGTAATCCCAAAGTAGTCTTCAACAGAAAATCATCAAACACAAGATTGGGCTGCTTAATTTAGCAACTGAGCTTGGCAATATATCCCGTGCCTACGAAGTGAAGGGTTTTTCACGCGATACTTTCTATCGCTGTTAGGCAGCGGACCGGAAGTTTCAGATTATGCGTGCCTGATAAAAAATTCGATAAAAGTGTATCAAGAGGATTATGAACAATGGTGATAAGCCTCCAACCCTACCACCTACTCATATTCTTTCATTAATGTTTTTCAGTAATGCAGATTACTCGGGAAATCTATTCGTCACATTTTACAAAGTTTTCACATTGTCTCCACAATTGAGGGTGATTGTTATTTTATAGTTTCTCCATCGAGGCTCTTCTCAGCGATCAAATGAAACTTAAACAAATTTGAATAAAATATTAAGGAGACAATCATGACAACCATCACTTTTTTAGTTAATGGCAACACCGCAGCAGACAAACAATCCAAAGTACGCGTTAATGTGACCGAGCGACAGGACGGCGCACTGTTTTTTGAAGTCAAGCAGCATGGTTTCTCAATCAACCAACTGTACGGTGTTTATTTCGATGTGACTGACAAATCTCTACTCAATACCCTCAGAGTCAACGAAGACTCCAATGTCCAGTACGTCAGCAGCGAATCGGCTGCTGCGACAGGCACGCACGGCGCCGGTGATGCAGTCGCACGTAATGGCATCGGTCACAGTTTCATCCGCACTTACAATTTTATTCTCACAAGTGTTCAGCGCAGACTTACTTTAGCTGATTTCGCAAACATCAAACTCGACTGCGCCAGCGACAATACTGCATCCCAGAACGACGACGACAGCCATCGCTGGTTGTACATGAGCCTGGCTTAATGGCAGCGGATTATTTGAACAGAATTTAACAAGGAAGCCATCATCATGAGAATGAACGAACCCGTAACCCAGCGTGACATGGGCATGAACAATGAAACCGAAATCATTTCAACCACCAACCTGAAGGGCATTCTGACATCCGCCAACGACGACTTCATCCGCATGAGCGGCTTTACCTGGGATGAACTGAACGGTAAGAATCATAACATCATCCGTCATCCCGACATGCCGCCCGAAGCATATGCCAACCTGTGGGAAACTTTGAAGGGCGGCAAGCCGTGGATGGGTATCGTCAAAAACCGCAACAAATGCGGCGACCATTACTGGGTGGATGCTTTCGCCAGCGCGCAATACGAAGACGGTCAAGTGATCGGATACCAATCGGTGAGGGTCAAACCGAAACAAGAATGGGTCGACCGCGCTGAGGCGCTGTATGCCAGAATTATGTCGAAAAAAACAGATTCCGACAAACGCCATTCGACGCTGAGCAGCGTTAAACTGACACGTTTTCCGCTGTCATTTACTACCCGAGTCGGTCTGAGCGTTTCGAGCCTTTTCATCATACTGTTTACGATCCTGGCCGCTGCCGGGCAAATCGCGTGGATACCGGCATTGGTGGGTGCCATTACGGGAGCGGGAGTCGGTTATGCCACCGTATACATCCTATTGTCCGGACTACGCAAAATGGCCGCACGTTCAGAAAAAATCGCCAACGATGCGTTGACACGCTATATCTATACCGGCAGAACTGACGAAATCGGCCAAATCGAATACGCGATGATCTTTATGAACGCTAAACTGCGCACCGCCATCGGGCGTGTCAAAGAATCATCATCTGTGCTAGATCATACAGCATCTGAAATTGCAACCGGCAACATGTACTTATCCGAACGCACCGAGAATCAGGCATCGAGTCTGGAAGAAACAGCATCCAGCATGGAAGAAATCACCTCCACCGTACAGCAGAATGCCGACAATGCGCGCCAAGCCAATCAACTCGTACATGATTCGCAACGCTATGCGGAAAAAAGCGGCGCGGTGGTTACCAGCGCCATGCATGCAATGGCTGAAATCCACGACAGCAGCAAAGAAATTGCAGAGATCATCAATGTCATCGACAGCATTGCGTTCCAGACCAACCTGCTGGCGCTCAATGCAGCCGTCGAAGCGGCCCGGGCGGGTGAACAAGGGCGCGGATTCGCGGTAGTCGCGAATGAAGTGCGCAACCTGGCTGGCCGCAGTGCGGATTCTGCCAAACAGATCAAGATATTGATTAACGACAGCGTGGCCAAAGTGGAGAAAGGTACCAGCCTGGTCAACGAATCCGGTGAAGCGCTCAGAATGATCACCGAGAGCGTCAAGAAGGTTTCCGATATCGTGGCCGAAATCTCCGAATCCTGCCAGGAACAAGCCAACGGCATCGAGCAAATCAACCAGGCGGTATCGCAGATCGACGAAACCACGCAGCAAAATGCCGCGCTGGTCGAAGAATCAGCCGCCGCAAGTGAAGCAATGTCGCAAAAAGTCAAACTGCTTGCCGGTTTGGCGTACCAGTTCAAACAAGAGAATGCGCATTAAATTAGAGAAGATTCAACCGGATTGACATAGCAGGCTTTTGGCAGGACAACGGCTCCTGTCAAAAGTCTGATTATGTTGATAGAAATATCAATCAGTTAATCGCCCTGAGTTTTTTGACCTTTTGCTCGAAACTGCCGATGCGCCGCTGGTTGATGCCAACGACTTGGAAAAATTCGATCCAGAACGGCTTGGCGTCGGCATCTTCCGATTCGGCTTTAGCCCAGTCGCGGGAAAACGCCAGCGCGCGGTCTTTGATTTCGTTCCAGGCTAGCGCCATGCAGTCTCCGGTTTATTCTTGGAAAGCTCTGAAAAACTAATGCGCTCGCTACTTTTTTCAGAGCTTTCTTATTTATTTTGACCCTCCCGATTCTACGTGATCGCGCCGGGAAACGCCAAGGATCCCCTGTGGTATGATTTTCCATCATTATCAGGAGCAAGATATGCGCGCTATTTTTCTGGATTTCGGTTCCGTTACCCGCGGCGATATGGATTGCGCCACGCTGGAGCGGGCGATTGCGCCGTGGCAGTTTTATCACGATTCTTCCGAGGCGGAAGTGGCGGAACGCATCCGCGAGGCTGAAGTGATCGTCAGCAACAAGGTTTATATCAGCCGTGACGCCATTGCCACGGCGCAACGGCTCAAGCTGATTTGCATCGCTGCGACCGGGTACAACAACGTCGACTTGGCGGCTGCCGCTGAATATGGCGTGCCGGTGTGCAATGTGCGCGGCTACGCCACGCCGTCGGTGGTCGAGCATGTGTTCATGCTGATGCTGAATCTGGCGCGGCATTTTTCTGATTATCAAGCGCTGGTGAAGCGCGGTGGCTGGCAGGAGAGTCAATTTTTCTGTCCGCTCGATTTTCCAGTCATCGAATTATCCGGCAGAACGCTCGGTATCATTGGCCACGGCGAACTCGGGCACGCGGTAGCGCAGGTCGCGCAGGCATTCGGCATGCAGGTGCTGATCGCGGATCACAAAGGCAGGCTGCCTCGTGCCGGTAGAGCTGCATTTGACGACGTGTTGCGGCAGGCGGATTTCGTCACGCTGCATTGCCCGTTGTCAGCGGAAACGCAGCACTTAATGAGTCAACGCGAATTTGCATTGATGAAGCCATCGGCGTATCTGATCAATACCGCGCGCGGCGGGCTGGTGAACGAGGCCGATTTATTGCAGAGTTTATCCAGCGGACAGATCGCCGGTGCGGCTATCGACGTGATCCAGGGCGAGCCGCCCGGCCAAGATAATGCGATCCTGCGCACATTGCCGCCGAACCTGATCGTTACGCCACACATCGCCTGGGCCAGCCGGGAATCGCGGCAGCGGCTGCTTGATCAACTGGCCGGGAATATCGAGCATTTTTTCCAAAATAAACCATTCAATCAGGTTACCGATGCGCTTGGGGGTACCTGAAATTAGTACAAAATTGGCACTAAAAAAAATAAAAAGAAGGTAGAATTGGGAAGAAAATTCCTACAAAGAATAGGAATCTTTTACGAGAAGGGCTCGTTAATGCCATTTGGCAGTTTACTGCCGTAAGCGCTTAAAAAGCGAACGTGCAGTTAAACGAATATGTTTTGATAAAGTATCAATCTAGTTCTAATTTGAGGAGAAAAATAATGAAATTTATTAAAGGCACTACGCAAGTTGCTGCCGCGCTTGGACTCTCTGTCCTATTGAGCGGCGTCAGCTATGCATCACCAGCTGGCTCAATCACCGTAACCAATCCTGGCCCGTTGGGTTCTTTCAGCATCAATACCGCTGCTTTTGACGGTACCAGCGGTGTAATCGAGAAACTCACGTTCGATTTGTCCGGAACGCATTGCTTGGATGGTGGAAGTTGCGTATTGGGCGAGTCGCTGGTATTCGGTGGTTCGGGTGGCGGAACTTTTGCCTATGATCCGGAAGCCAATGGCACATCGTCATTATTTGGCGCGGTGGGCGCAACGGTATTCGGTTTTGATTTCACCGGTTTCGATCCACTGAATGTATTCACATTTTCCTGGGATCCGGATGTCGCCAGTAATGGCGGTTACGGTGCAATCGTTGCAGAACTGGCTGGAACTGTGATCACTGCATCTGTTCGTTTTGCTGGAGGAGATGTTTTGACCTACGCAGGAACGATGGGAATCGTCGGACCAGACGTTGCTGCTAATCTGGTTCCCGTTCCAGAACCTGAAACCTATGCGATGTTGCTGGCTGGTCTTGGTCTGATCGGTTTCGCTGGCTACCGCCGTAAACAAGCGGCTGCAGTTTAATCGCTTGATCGTAGGATTGCTGTAAATCGTTCTAGAAGAACCGGTGCTGCGGTAAAACGCAGTGCCGGTTTTTTTATGGACCATCGAGCTGACAGCGTTCAGCTATCAGCTATCACGTTTATCTTCATCATCATGCAGCGTTTATGCTGTTGCTTGCGTTTACTCCATCGTGTTTTGGTAACATAGCGAAGCTATTTCATGCATCCGGCTGAAACCGGTGCCTGTGTCCATACCAACACAAGGAGTGATACCCATGCAGCAGTGGATTTTTCTTGCCGTCGCCATCGTCAGCGAAGTGATCGCGACATCATTCCTCAAAGCCGCTGAAGGGTTTACCCGTTTGTGGCCGTCGCTGATCGTTGTCATCGGTTATTTGCTGGCTTTTTATTTGCTGTCGTTGACGCTGAAAACCATTCCGGTCGGCGTGGCGTACGCGATCTGGTCGGGCGTTGGCATCGTATTAATCGCCCTGAGTGGCTGGCTTTTTCTGGGACAGTCGCTGGATACGCCCGCGCTGATCGGTTTGGCTCTGATCATCGCGGGTGTGGCCGTGATCAATGTGTTTTCCCGCACCGTCGTCCATTGATGCCGCCATCAGGATTTGCGCAAGTCGGTTAGAAACCGGTCAAGAATTTCTTTCTTGGCATGCGGCATGACCACGACATGCGCGCAGGGTGTCCGTTCTCCGTCAATATCAAGCTGCATGGTCGCTAATGAGTAATGATCGACGATGGCTTTGCTCGGGGTGATGAAATAAACCGTATTCGAGCGGTCATTGGCGCGCACCGGCCGCAGGTAACTATAGTGATTGTTCATTTCTTTCAGCAAATAAGCGGTGTTATCCAGCATTGCTTTGGCATCGGCAGCTTGCCGGGCAAAAGCGGATTCCGAACTGAAGAAATAAAACTCCGCCGGTTTGACGGCATCGCGTGAACAGGTGATCGTGCCGGGCACTTGCTGAATGTATTCCGGGTCGTGAATTTGGCTGAACGGGGTGCGGAATGCTTCAAAGTTCGCGCGCGTGGTGATGAACAATCCGGCGGGCGAGGGAAAGCCAAAAAATTTGTGACAGGAAACGGCGATAGAATCATAGCGTTTCAGTTCTGTTTTGGAAACCGGGTTGCTGACGTTGTGGCGCAAGTCAGCGGCAAACGCGGTGTGTGGCAAGTAGCCGCCGAATAACGCGGCGTCCAAATGCAGATAAGCGGTGCGGTGTTTTAGCTTGGCTTGGATGGCATCAACCGGATCAATCGCGCCTTTAAACGTGGTGCCAATGGTTGCCACCACCAAGGCGGGATGATTGGGATTGGCATTCAACTGCCGCTCCAGATCATTGGCGTCCATGCTGCCGTCGGGCCGCGTGCCTACCACCACCCAGTCGAGATGCAACAGGTCGCGCAGAATCTGAATCGAATAATGCGCTTCGCGCGTGAAATAGATTTTCGGCATGACACCGGTGCGGCTTTTAAGAATCGTACGGCCCATATACAGCCCGTGCATATTGCTGTCGGTGCCGCTGTTGGTGAGGAATCCCCAGATATTATCCGGTGCGAAGCCATACACTGTGCCGAAACGATCGATCAATTCCTTTTCAAACGGATGGCAATTAAATGGGATATGGCTATGGTCGTAAGGATTGCCAACATTGTTGAAAGCGAATTGATTGAAGCCCACGGCCGCGAGTTCATTGCGCCAGGCGAAAAACTCGTCCGGCGGAGTGGTCATATTAATGGGATACCCGAGCAGCTGGCTCCGCTGTTGCGCGAGATGCCGCATGGCTTTCAATGCGGTTGCGGCGTTTTGTTGCGAAACTCGCGTCAGCGATTGCGTTGCGAGGGCCTGAGGTGAGCATGCAGCCATACAGGCTGTTGCGCCGGATATGCTCAAAAATTGGCGCCGGTTCATTAGCATGATGACCTCCTGTTAAGTACGATCATTAGATACTGTGCTGAACGTAAGGTTTCTTCCCTATTTTGCAAGATGGGAGAGGCGTTGCGGTGAATGATCTTGAATAGAGCAGGGAACACCGCTATCTTAGCAGTTCCCTTTTGCTGATAATAATGGTGACTATGAATAAAGCCTTTACCAAGGAAAACGAAGACGACGATGAACCGGACGATACGCCGAAGTTGCCGCAGGGCTTGAAAAACTACATCACGCCGGCAGGCCATCAGCGGCTGAAGGATGAGTTCGATCAGTTGTGGAAAGTGGAGCGCCCGGAATTGGTTAAAACGATTACCTGGGCGGCATCCAACGGCGACCGCTCGGAAAATGGCGATTATATCTACGGTAAACGGCGTCTGCGCGAAATCGACCGGCGCTTGCGGTTTTTATCCAAACGCCTGGATAACGCCGAAGTGGTCGACCCCGCGCAACGCGGCGAATGCGATCAAGTGTTTTTCGGCGCTACCGTGACCATTTGCAATAGCCAAGGCGAGGAAAACACCTACAGCATCGTCGGCATGGACGAAGCCGATCCCGGACGCGGCCGTATCAGCTGGATTTCCCCGCTCGCCAAAGCGCTGCTCAAGGCGCATGAAGGCGATGTGGTGAGGCTGCATACGCCGGGTGGATTGGAAGAGCTGGAGGTGGTGGAGATCCGTTACGAAGCGTTGTGAGACTCTATTCCCGATTAACAATTTATCTGGATAAGCAGTTTGTATTTAATCGCGATAAGTTCGTGATTTTTCGCACAGAACAATATTAATCATAGTCTTATACTGAATCCATGGTGAAAAAGATGGAGGACGCATGGATAAGTATATTGCTTTTGTACTGGTTATTTTGTTATCTCCGGTTGATATTCAAGCATCGTATTTCAATACCGATCGGCCTCAAAAAATCATTGGGTCATTTTTGAATGAGGTCGAGCACATCGATGAAATAGCAAAATTCAGTAATGCGTTTGCATTCTCACCGAAAAATATCGATGAAATTACACGCTATCTTGATGCCAATGTGTACAAGATGCTTCCGGTGATTTCGATTAGCAAGTTTCTGTTCGATCCGGAAACAGGCCTGTACCGGAATGATCCGTATGGGATTATTGATGCAATTGAGATGTCCGCCGTGCGTCATCGCGAAATTTTATTTTTACTCGATGAACCCTTATGGACGATACGAAAGGCGTGTCGCGAAGGAAAACCCAAGGCATGTCATGACATCGAAAATCGCTATGCAGACACTTTGTCTACATTGAGATCGGTGGGGCGATTGCTTAGACAGCAATTTCCGGGGGCTGGTGTGATACATATTGAAGCTTGGGCTGAGTTAGTCCTGCAAAAACAAGCTTACCCCGATGAACTTGCGATTATGCTTGATGATGCTGAGTATTTGGGTTTTGATTGTTATGGTAATTTTTATTTCTGCGGCTCGCCGGAACTTGGCTATTACTCGCAAATAGAGTATGGATCAGGGGTGTGGGATACCATGCAGGCGCTCGAATCAGCGAATCCGATAGGCCGTAAATTCTTTTTAGTCCCCGGAGGATTCCTGGCGGACAAACTCTTTGACGATGTCGAAACGCTATTGGATCAACTGTACCAATATGCCTATCTATTAAGTCAACGCAAGGAAATTGGCGGGCTGGGTATGTTCTTATGGAGCGATGTGATCGAAGAGGGTCGATTTTTTGTTGGTGCGCGGAATATTCAACCGATCGTTGACCTTATGACCTTGATCGCGCAATTTTTTGGTGTGGGAAATAAAGTATCGCCTTAAGCACTTGCGGAACATCTTCTGCGATTCGGAGAACCAGGCGTGCTGGAACGCAATCCCGCAAAATTCACAGAATCTCGCCATCGACATAAAACCACAGTCCTCCTTCCCGCACAAAGTTACTGATTTCGTGCAAGCGGTGCGCCCGGCCGTTGATTTTGTACCGTGCGGCGAATTCCACGATGGCCTGATCCGCAGCGGTTTGTTCATGCCGTTTGACGGTTAATCCCAGCCATTGCTGTGCCGGTTGTCCGGTCAAGTCCAGGGATGCCGGGCGTGTACTGGAATGCCAGGTGGCCAGCAGATAGTCTTCGCGCTTTAGCGTATACGCGGTGTAGCGTGAGCGCATCAGGTTTTCCGCCGTGGCGGCGGTTTCGTTTTGATCCAAATAACGGCTGCAACAGCTGCTGTATGGATTGCCGCTGCCACACGGACAAGGTGACTCTTTTGTGTTCTTCACGCTGGTGTTCAAGATTTTGAGTATGCGGAAATTAATTCCAGTTTTTGGGTGCGGGATAGGGATTTTATCGACATTTCTCGCTTTGTCGCTTCTGCGCGGTTTTTGTGGAGTTCTTGGTGTACTAGCTCGAATGGCCCACGGCCTTGGGTATATCGCGCGCCTTTACCTGCGTCGTGGGCTTTGACCCGGCGCATCAGATTCGTTGTGATTCCGGTATACAGGCTTCCATCGGCGCATCGTAGGATATAGACTGTCCAATGCATATTGTTTTTCTTTGTTGATCGTTCAATTCCGAACAATAAAAGTAAAAGGCTTGTTGCCAAAGAAGATGCTGCGCTCACTGATATTGGTTTTATGGTGTAATTTATCACAATCCTCATTTTGCTATCGTGTAAACAATGAATACCCCGCAACGCCGCATCGCGCATCTGGATATGGATGCTTTTTACGCATCGGTCGAGTTGCTGCGTTATCCCGAGTTGCGTGGCTTGCCGGTTGTGATCGGCGGGCGGGACGAGCACCAGCCGGTGTTGCAAGCGGATGGCAAGAGGCATTTTTACCGTCTGCGCGATTATGCCGGGCGCGGTGTCATTACCACCGCTACGTATGAAGCGCGTGCGCTGGGTGTTCATTCCGCCATGGGAGTGATGAAAGCCGCGCAGCTGGTGCCGGATGCGATTCTGCTGCCGGTTGATTTTCCCATTTACCGGCATTATTCGCGTTTGTTCAAAAGCGCGGTTGCCGGTATTGCCGCGCAGATTGAAGATTCCGGCATTGATGAAATCTATATTGATTTGACTGGTCTGCCAGAAGATACCCTGCCGCTGGCGAAACGGATTAAGCAAGCGGTGAAAGACGCGACCGGGTTGTCGTGTTCGATTGGCATTACACCGAATAAACTGTTGGCAAAAATCTGCTCCGATTTGGAGAAGCCCGATGGTTTGACCATTCTGGAGTTTGATGACATCGCGGAGCGGATTTGGCCGTTGCCTGTTCGGAAAATCAACGGTATCGGCCCCAAGGCAGCAAATAAGCTCGCGTCACTGGGTATTACGACGATTGCCGAATTGGCGCGCGCCGAATTGAGTTTGCTGCAGATGCACTTCGGGCGCAGTTACTCGGCCTGGCTGTATGAGGTGTCGCGCGGTATCGATCAGCGTCCGGTGATTACGAATGCAGAGCCTAAGTCCATCAGCCGGGAAACTACGTTTGAGCGCGACCTGCATCCGCGCCAGGATCGTCCTGGTTTATCCGAGGCATTTACCGCATTGTGCGTGCAGGTTGCCGCTGATTTGAAACGCAAGGGCTATGCCGGGCGTACCATCAGTATCAAGCTGCGTTTCGAAGATTTTCGCACCATCACGCGCGATTTTTCTCTGCCTGCCTATACCAACGATCCAGCCCGGATACGCCGTGCTGCCGGAGAATGTTTACGCCGGGTGCCGTTGCAGAAGAAGATCCGGTTATTGGGCGTAAAAGTTAGCGTGTTGTGCGCCGAGACTGCCGTGCCGGCGGTGGAGGCTTCCCGGCAACAGGAATTGCCGCTGGTGTTGTGATTTCATTGCGACGCGGCTAACCTTAATGTTCGATAAAGGACAGGTAACTGGTTTTTATTGCTATTTTGATTTTTGCTCGCTCTTATACACTGGCTGGGATGAGATCCATGGATTGAATACCCGCTGTTGTTCGTTGCCCATCACAAAAATTTAATAAGGAATTGATCAATGATTGATCGCACGAATCTGTACCGGATTGCGCCTTTTGCCGCCTATGTTTTTTTCATGATATTGGAAGATTTATTGCTGAAGTTTGGCTGGCAAGCCGATGAATTGCGTTTGCTCTATGCGGTGAAAATCGCGGTCGTGGCCGGTTTGTTGTGGGCGATGCGCAGCGCGTACAGCGAATTGCGCTGGCCGGATGGTGCGGGCTTCCGGATTTGGGGAGCCGCGCTGGTCGCCGGTATCGTGGTCTTTATCGCGTGGATTAATCTGACCGCGGATTGGATGGTGATGGGTGACGCGGTGGGGTTTGATCCGCGCGATAACGGTGAAATTGACTGGTTTCTTGTGACAGTGCGAATCATCGGCGCGGCTCTGGTGGTTCCGGTGATGGAAGAACTTTTCTGGCGTTCGTTTTTGATGCGCTGGATTGAGCATCCCAATTTTCTGACCGTCAATCCGGCGCAAGTGGGAATTAAAGCCTTCGGCATCGCAGCCGCTTTATTTGCGCTAGCGCACAGCTTATGGCTGGCCGGGTTATTTGCCGGTATTGTTTACGGTTTGTTATATACGCGCAGCAGAACGCTGTGGTTGCCGATTCTCGCGCATGGGGTAACCAATGCGGTATTGGGTATATGGATTGTTGCGACGGGTAATTGGGGTTTCTGGTAGTGGGAAACGATGGTGAGAAGAAATCCTCACCATCGTTTAAATCACATTTTCCGGATGCTCGACTATTTCCTGATAAATCAAGTGACGTAGTGCGAATACTTGATCCGGTTTGATGCCGGTATATTCAACGCCAGTGCAGATTATTTTCTGATTTTTCTTCGCGCTTTGCTTGGCGGATCTGATGGTCGCTTTAATGGATAAGGGTATTTCCCTGTCATGTAAGGCGATAGCAAAAGATAGCGTGACTTCAGAACCTAATGTTCCTAATGGCAGACTTGAAGTGATTCCGGCACCGCAGATACTGAGATCCGTGATGCTGATCGGGATTGATTTTTCAGCAACCGTTGCGGGGAAATTGCACTTGATTCTGCGTGACTTCCGGATACTTTGACCCTGTATCTCTTTGGGGAAAGATAAGTGTAAGTATTTAAAAGGCACTCTAATAATCTTGTCGACAAAAACGGTAAATTTATACGCATATTGCCCGGTGATTAGTCGAACGTGAATTTGATCGCCTTCAATAAAGGGTTCGCCGATTAATTGATCGGATGCAGGCATGGAAACAATTAAAGTGCTGTCTGGCACATAGCCGATCATGGAGACCGCGCATGAGTTGTTTTCGCTGGCATTTTTTGAATACGTGGCTAAAGTAAGATGCATTTTATGGCCAACTTTCAGATGCATATCTTCAAAGCCGGTTTTTTCCGGTGAAAGAGTAGCCGGTTCCGCTTGTTCCGGATCTTGTTTTTCCATGCGAAAGACCGGTAATTCTTCGAGTTGCTTTAACTCATCTTCCGTCTTGAAGATGTAACCGCGCTTTTGTATGGGTTGACGACCCTGATCGAATAAATCCCACGGCAGCGGTTGGCCAACAATCAAGTCTGTTGTTTGTATGGGTATCAAATCCATAATTCTTTACTTTAAGTTAATCGTGAAAATTTGCTCAACGGACTAGTCAATCGGATCATGGTGCGCGAACCTGTATTTAACTGTCAGCATCAGATTTGCTTGTAACGGAGCGGTTGTTTCAAAACTTTAACAGCAGTGGGTGTATTACAGCGTTAAGATATAGAATAAATATAAGGATATTGCCTACGGATTGTAGGAAAAATTAAATATTAAGCGCGTGTTCCCGCTAATACTCTGGCGACGTATTTAATATCAGCAATGAAAGCGCACAACACAATTTTCCGTGTTATATTTTTTTCTGATCAGTCAAATATCCCGAAGGTTTGCGTTGACCCTTCAAGCAATTCGGTGTTAGAGTTCAATCCATGTGCTGGTCATGGTTTTTATGGTTCTGTTATTTGTTTATTTTTTATAGTCTTTTTTAGAGAGGGGGAAGAATGGCGTATAAAGCGATCGACAAAAAACAGATGACGCATGCTGTGGCAGGAGGGTTGTTGCTGCTTGGTATGAGTTCATCTGGTGTTCATGCAAACAGCGTGATGAGTACCGACAGTCTAAATAATAATCCTTTTGCCAAAGCAATTAAAAATAGCGGTATTGAATTTGGTGGCTGGGTGCAAGGTGGTGCAACGTTTAACCCAAGCCAGACACACGGTTTCATGGGGCCGGTTACTTTCGCGGATCAAGCGAACCGGTTTCAATTAAATCAATTAAATTTCTTCATACAACGCGGGGTAAAAACAGAAGGGAAAGGTTGGGATTTTGGTTTCCGGGCTGATTTCATGTTCGGTACCGATGCTATTTTCACCCAAGCTTACGGTAATCCCGCTTTTGATGTGAATAACGGCAGGCCGTTGGCGGATAGAGGTAATTGGGATCTGGAGATATGCTGTAATTCCAGCCGCACGTATGGCATTGCAATTCCGCAAGCTTTTGCCGAGGTCTATGCGCCAGTTGGTAATGGCTTGAATATTAAAGTGGGCCATTTCTATACACCAATCGGGTATGAAACGGTTCCAGCGCCCAATAACTTCTTCTATACTCATGCCTATACGATGCAGTACGGCGAGCCTTTCACGCATACCGGTGTATTGGGTAACTACAACGTGAATAAAAACGTCGTGGCGATGTTTGGTACCATCGGCGGTAGCGGAACAGGCGGCTGGGATGGTAATTTTGACAAACAGATGGAAAATTGGGGCGGGATCGGTGGTGTCACGTGGAGCAGTGATGATCACAACACTTCTCTCAATGTCAGCGGTACCGGTAGTACGACTTCAACGCGCAACAGCAGTTTTTGGGGAATGTACAGCATCGTCCTGAAACATAAATTCACGGACAAAACGCACTTGATTCTGCAACATGACCACGGTTTTGCGGATAACGTCATGTTATTTAATAACATATATTCCGGTGTTGTCAAAGATGCGGAATGGTATGGCGTTAATTCTCACTTTTACTATGACGTGACGCCGGATGTGTCGGTCGGTGTGCGGGCTGAATGGTTTCGTGACCGTGACGGCTTCCGTGTGTTTGCACCGGGCAGGGTGACTGCGGCAACCGATTATACGGGAAGAAGTTTTGCGAGTAACATCGGCTTGCTGGGTACCAGTACTCCCGCCGATTATTATGCAGTGACCCTCGGCGCGAACTGGAAAGCTGCTAAAACATTAAAAATCGGCTGGCAAGGACTTAAACAATTGAATATCCGTCCGAATATCCGTTATGACCGGGTGGATGCATTGCACGAATCGCTGCAAGCTTCGGCTTACCGGCCTTTTGGCGGCAACAAGGATCAGATCGTATTTTCACTGGATGCGATTTTGCCTTTCTAAGTTAATAGTTTGATACATGTGACGAGAGTTATGAAATATGAAACAAAAAAATGCGCCCTTGGGCGCATTTTTTTATTCTGCAATATCCGGCTGATTGTATTGCCGCACTGTGTGCAATAGATTATCCATATCGGCCGGTATATCGGCTTCCCATGCCAGCATTTGTTGTGTTTGCGGATGCGTGAGCGCCAGTTTCTGAGCGTGCAGTGCCTGCCGGGGGAAATCAGCTAATCGTTGTCCGATGGCTTGTTGGATATTCTTGGGGTTGCCGCCGTAAACAGGATCGCCCGCCAGCGGGTGTCCGATAGAATGCATATGCACCCGTATTTGATGTGTGCGGCCTGTTTCAAGACTGCATTGCAGCAAAGTGCAACCGGAAAAATTCTCGAGCACCTTATAATGCGTAACTGCCGGTTTACCGGTGCGGGTTACCGCCATTTTCGTGCGGTGGACGGGGTGGCGTCCGACCGGCGCATCGACACTGCCCGATTGTGTAATTTCACCTAAAACCAACGCCAGATAATCGCGTTTCACCGTGCGTTGCTGCAACTGGCGCACCAAGTTTGTTTGCGCTTCGAGCGTTTTGGCCACGGCCAATAATCCACTGGTATCTTTGTCCAGGCGATGAACGATGCCAGCCCGCGGCACGCTTTCCAATTGCGGTGCGTGATACAGTAAGGCATTCAGCAAAGTGCCTTGCCAGTTGCCATTGCCCGGATGGGTAACGAGACCGGCGGGCTTGTTGACGACGATGAGTGCTTCATCTTCGTACACGATGGTCAGGCTGATCGCTTCCGCCGTGTACACGGATTCCGCAGTGCTGTCCTGAGGCGAAATCCGGATATGTTCATTCCCCCACACTTTCTGTTTTACACTGGTTTTTACACCGTCCAGCGTGACCCTGTCTTCGCCAATCCAAGTTTGCAACCGGCTGCGCGACCAATCGGGCAACAATTTCGCCAACGCTTGATCAAGACGTAAGCCGGCATAATCCGAGGGAATCGTTAATTCAATGACAGGCGCTGTCAGTTCATTGCGTGCTTGCGCTGGCGGCTTTACGCTATAATCCCCGGCTGCATCTTTGTTTTTTATGGAATTCGTCATGTTACGTAGTTTAGCTTTTATTCTGTTGTTAACGTTATCCGCGTGCAAATTATTGCAGGATCGCACGGAAGATCAGCAGGATTGGTCGGCCAATAAGTTTTATTCAGAAGCGAAAGAAAAACTTAATGAGGGCAATTATACTGCGGCTATCAAGCTGTATGAATCATTGGAAGCACGCTATCCCTATGGCCGGATTGCGCAGCAGGCGCAGCTTGAAATTGCTTATGCGCATTATAAAAACGAAGAGCATGCTTCCGCGATCGCGGCAACGGACCGGTTTATCAAATTGCATCCGAATCATCAGAATGTAGATTATGCTTATTATATTAAAGCGTTAGCAAACTTTAACGATAATTGGGGCATGATGGGGTTCTTGCTGAGAGGCCCGCTGAAGCAGGACATGAGCGAGCGCGACTCAAAAGCTTCGTACGAGTCGTTTGAGAATTTCAAGGAACTGGTGACGCGTTACCCGGAGAGCAAATATGCGGCCGATTCCAGACAGCGGATGGCTTATTTGCTGAATTCCATCGCCATGAGCGATATTCACGTCGCGCGTTACTATATGAAGCGCAAAGCCTATGTCGCCGCAGCTAACCGGGCGCAAAACGTGGTGAAGGAATATCCCCGCACACCGGCTACCGAAGAAGCCTTGTATATTATGATCAAAGCCTATGAAGCGCTGGAAATGCACGATTTACGCGAGGATGCGGAACGCGTGATGCGAATCAATTTTCCTCAAAGTTACTTTTTGACCGAGTTGCCCGAAGTGGGCGGAAGAAAGTGGTGGCAATTCTGGAGAAACTGATGCTGCCCGATCACACCTGGGTTATTTCCTGACGCACTTACAGGTGAACGGCCAGCACATCGCATTGTGCGTGATAGAGAATTCCTGACGCTGTCGAACCCATCAGCACCGCCAATCCGTGCCGTCCGTGAGAGCCGGCGACAATCAAATCGATCCGTTCTTGCGCGGCCAGCCGGATAATTTCCTGTTGCGGTTCACCCCAGATCAGCCAGCGCCGTTGCACTGCAATACCGAGTTGATCGCTCATCCGGATTAATTTATTTTTTTCTGCTTCCAGCAAATCATCCGATGAATCTTCATCAAGTGAAATCACCGTGCCATAGGGTGTGTCAGGCATGGGAATATTATCCAGCACATGAATGATGTGAAGCTGCGCATTAAACTGCTCTGCCAGCGATTGCGCTTTTTGTGCGACAGCCTGGCCATGATCGGAGAAATCGACAGCGAGCAAAATATTCTGATATTGATTCATGTTGAGTTCTTTTTGTTGAGTGGACGCAAAAGCGACAATACGTATTCTAAAACAGGCAGGCACTTTATCATAGCTGAACTCGTGAGAGCCGCAATGATGCCGCGCTATCCGTCATCATGCGGGCGCAGATAATAGGACAAAAAATCACCGACGCGCTGTTCGTATTCTCTGCCAGCATAGCTGTGCATATTGAAGTGCCGTGCGCCGGGAACAATCCATAATTCCTTGGGAAATCTTGCTGCATCGAACAGGCGTTCGGTTTCCGTTTGCGTTGTGTGCACATCATGCGTTCCGGAAATGAACAATATGGGCGCGCTGAGGTTATTGATCCGCGTGATCGGACTCAGTACATCCAGGGAAACATCCAAATAGAACGATAGCTGCCACAGCATGAGCGGCAACAGGATCGAGCCATGATCGCCAAAATGCAGCTTTAACCGGTTATCAATCGCTTCCTCAATGGTGGGGTGAAGCGACTCCAGAATGACGGCGTCCAGTTTCAGATTCTGCTGTGCGAGCACAATCGCTGCCGCTCCCAGTGAAGCGCCGATCGCGCCAATCCGCTCGGACGGAAAGGTCTTGCGCAGAAAGGCGACGGACGCTTCGACATTTTCCGCTTCGCGCAAACCGAATGTGATGTGATCTCCGGCAGTTTCCCCATGCGCTTGCAGATCGATAAACAGCACACTGTATCCTTGATCCTTCAGAAATCGCGCCCGGCTCAGCATTTCCATCCGGTTGCTACGCATCGAATGCACCAGCAGCAGCACACCGCCACCGGGTTTTCCGCGAGCCAGCCAGCCATGCACATTGACTCCTTGTTGTGAGGGAATTTCCACGGATTCCACTGGAAAGTCCGCTGACAGCGTACTCACCGCTGTGGGCGCGGGAGCAGTCAGAAGCGGGCCAAGGGAAAACAGCAGGAGTGTGATGGCGGTGGTTGCGATGGTGATGAGCAGGATCCGGAAGCGTGTTGTGTGTTGCATAATTGCAAATGAGTGATAGGCGTTGTCGGGGAAATGTTTGTCTATCTTCTGATCCAGTCAATACTGCTGAGTAGGGCGTAATACATAGCGCGCAGGGAATCGGGTAAAAACATTAATGAGTACTTTAACTGATGATAAACAAGCCCGGATAGCGATGATTTTGACATTTCACTTTCAGTTCTCTATATGATGCTAATGAAATTTAAAAGTAAATTAATTTAGTGATCGACTTTTAGGGGTTAGATTGTGAAATTGAATTTCCTTTTTTTGAATACACTGGCTGCAAAAGATATACAAGATCGTAAGAAACGTTAACCCGCAATGGATGCTTTTGCTCTGACTGCCGCGGCACGGCAGGTTTTATCACAGAGACATAAATCCTATGCATTAAACTGCAAAGCGTAGGCAGGATTGGATACCTTATCATGATTACTAAAGAGCACAAAGAATTTCAGGAAAGGATGCGTTTGGTGTTGGCTGCATTTGCGCAGGAGTTGCCGCACCGGATCAGTGAGATTGAGTCTCTATGGCAAAAGCTGCGATCGGAATGGGAT
>SSFX01000067.1:0-22387 GCA_008015635.1 Nitrosomonas oligotropha | reverse complement strand
TCGCAATACCAATCAGATGCACGCCATGTTTGACAACAGTTTGATTTAATTCCGATAACGGGCAGTTACCGCCAGCTTCCACCGCCATATCGACGATCACCGAACCCGGCTTCATCGCCTGAACGGTTTCTTCCTTGATCAGAACAGGCGCTGGTCTTCCTGGAATGAGCGCGGTGGTGATAATAATATCTGCCGCGATCGCACGTTCATGCACTAATTCACCCTGACGCCGTTTGTAATCATCCGACATCTCAGTTGCATAACCGCCTGCTGTCTCGGCCTTGGCTTTTTCTTCATCGCTGAGCGGCACTTCCACAAACTTGGCGCCCAAACTTTCCACTTGTTCTTTCACCGCCGGACGCACATCAAAAGCTTCAACCACAGCCCCTAATCTTTTCGCCGTTGCAATCGCTTGCAAACCAGCAACACCCGCACCCAAAATCAATACCCGCGCTGCTTTGACAGTACCTGCCGCAGTCATCAACATGGGAAAGAATTTTTGATACACATTGGCTGCCATGATCACCGCTTTATAGCCTGCGATGTTTGCTTGCGATGACAAAACATCCATATTCTGCGCGCGCGAAATACGCGGCAATTTTTCCATCGCAAATGCGGTCAACCCATGCTGCGTCAGCGCATCGACACTTTCCTTATGATGCGGCGTCAATAACCCCAGCAATACCGCATCCTTGCGTATCATAGCCAGCTCGGTGGATTCCGGGCCACGCACTTTGAGTATAATTTGCGCTTGCGCATACAACTCAGCCACGTCAGCGACAATCGTCGCACCGGCTTCCTGATAGGCCGAATCCGGTATACTGGCTCCAGCCCCAGCGCCTGATTGCACTGAAACCTTATGAACACCCTTGGCAGTATATTTTTTCACGGTCTCCGGTGTAGCTGCTACACGCGTTTCTCCGCCGCGAATTTCTGCTGGTATGCCTATATGCATTGATAATCTCCCTTTTCTTGCCAACCTGCTTGCAAATAAAAACTAAAATTGTGCTTAATTTTTTAATGAATTGCGGATTATAAATCAATTTGCGCGCAATGCCATTAATTGGATCAGGAAAAACTTGATATGACTGGATTCTTTGATGGCTCACCCAGTTTATTGTAGTGATAATGACAACACATGAAGCGTACAGAGCAGCGGATGAAACCAACTGCTCTGCCACTCATCTCAATGCATTTTTCTTAAGTTACCCGCAAAAAATGCGGTTTTTGCCACGAAGCTCACTCATCCATTTTGCTGAATTCGTTTTCCAATTGCTGCGTAATCCGCTCCAGCAAGGGTGGGATCTTCGTTAGTAACGATTCCGCGCCGGACCAGTCATTATTGACACCCGCGGTCTCAAGGGCTTCGCATAAATCGGCAAAACTCGCGGCACCGATTGTTCTGGCCGAAGATTTCAATTTATGCCCTAAGCGGCCGAGCGCAAGCAAATCTTTTTCAGCTTGCGCGGCTTTCATTTCCACTAATGTATCATTGGCCACTTCGATAAATTTGAGGCCGAATTTACGTACCAGCGCTGAGTTGTTATGAAACATCTGACTCATCACTGAAATATCAACCGGCAACGGCGCTTCCGGATCCGGCCCTGCTTCGACTTGTTTTATCACTTCCGTCATACTCCGGTTTTTAAACAACGATCAATCCAGCGGCTGGTCAGTTTCTCTTGCACTGTATTCTGACGCAAGCGCGTTGCCAGCCCGGGGAAATCGACCTGATCCAATGGCTGATCCTGATTGAAGCAGGAGAATACATACGTAATTTTTCCGGTCTCAGGATCTTCATGCGGTTGCAGACACTGCGCGCAGATTTCCTTCATCATGCACTGCATCGGCGAGTTGATCGAGCCGATCGCAAAATGATCTGCTTTCAAGTAAGGCTTCAACTGATGATGACGTGCAACCCCAACCGCCGCCATCATACGATCCGAACCGATCGCAATAATATGATCCGCATCGGACAAGGCTACCGGCTGCGCACCCAGCTCACCACTGGCATAAGCCACCATGGCCTGGACGATATTCCCAACATAACTTTTATCTTGCGGGCGCGTCGCCGTAAAACCCGGCGCTTCATCGCAGCACCATACCACGATGTCAGCCGCAGCTTCAATTTCCGCCACTTTGTAGCGGTCGGCCAGCTTTTTGTAGCCGGCGAAATACAGCACTTTCGATCCGGCTGCACGTGCCGCCGCGCCAATGGAAAACAGCACCGCATTGCCTAAACCGCCACCCACCAGCACCACGGTTTCATTGGATGGAATTTCTGTCGGTGTTCCCGTTGGCCCCATCAGCACAACCGGCTCCCCCGGTTTCAACATCATGCACAGATCGGAAGATCCACCCATTTCCAGAACAATAAGCGAAACTAGTCCGCGTTCAATGTCCACCGAAGCCCCCGTCAATGCAAGACCTTCCATCGCCAGCCGGGTATTTTCGGCCTGTGTCGCCAGCGTGGCAAAATTCTGGAAGCGGTAGAACTGCCCCGGCTGAAAATGCTCTGCCGCCATCGGCGCATGAACAACCACTTCGATAATATTCGGCGCAAGCCTTTCCACTTTGTGAACTATTGCCCGCAACCGGTTGTTCAGGTTTGCGAAGAATTGCCCGGCAGGTTGATCCAACGATGGTTTGATCCGCTCCAGTATCCGGCTTACCACCGGATAACCTTGTTTGGCGCTGGACATCGCTTTCACGACGTTGCCCGAATAAGAAGGGTGCAAATCGCCGAAGAAACTGATGAAACGGCCATCTTGCGCATCCTTGTAATGGCTTAGCAATACCGATGGGTAATCCGGTTTGGGATTGGCATACGTCGGCTTAATCGGATTACCTTCTTCATCGCAAGCATTGAAGTAGCGGCCATCAAGTTGATAAATTTTTTCATCTTCACGTGCCAGTACCGTATTGGGTTGCGTGCCCGCGGCAACGAGCAAAGCGCGCGCCGGTAACTCAACCTTGCCGCTATCCTGCCATTGCCCGGTCTCATCACGCTTTTGTACGGCAAATTGCACCGACTGGGTATGTCCCCAAGCATCAATATTAACCCGCGTTGGCGTCATTCCCTCGGCAAACCAGATTCCTTCTTCCAACGCTTTCTCCACTTCTTCATGGTTCAGTGTATAGGAGGGGCTGTCGATCAATCGCTTGCGGTAAGCGATGGTTGCGCCACCCCAAGATTGCAGCAGAGGGATGATACGTGGCGTGCGTTTTTCCTGTCCGGCCGCCGCACGTTCGGCGCGAATGGCGCGGGCATGCGCGAGAAATTCATCGGCAATTTGCTGTTCTTCTTCATCCCATACTGCACGGATTGCCGCTTCCCCCTGCACCGCCGTTAGAATTTCATAGCGCTGCAAGAATTTTTCCACCTGCACCGGATAATACGCCAGCGCTTCCGTTGCGGTATCGATTGCGGTCAAGCCGCCGCCAATCACCACCACCGGCAAGCGTAACTGCATATTGGCAATGGAATCGCTCTGCGCGGCTCCTGTCAGTTGCAGTCCCATCAGAAAATCCGACGCCGCCCGTACACCGCGCGCCAATCCATTCGGCAAATCCAGCACAGTCGGACGCCCGGCACCTGCAGCCAAGGCTACATGGTCGAATCCCATGGCAAAAGCATCATCGGTCGTCAATGTGCCGCCAAAACGTACACCGCCGAACAATGCGAATTCTTCCCGGCGCTCCAGTAACAAACGGATCAGTTTCAGAAAGTTTTTATTCCAACGCACGGTAATGCCGTATTCCGCCACCCCGCCAAAACCGCCCGGCATGCGTTGATCCAGATTTTCTTCCAGCGTACTGGCAAGGCGGATCGCTTGAAATGGCACACGTTCGCCCTTCTGGTTAACACCCGAGATGTCTCCCGGCAGAGGTTCGATCTTAAGCCCGTCAATACCGACGACGGTGTGCCCTTCATTCATTAAATGATGTGCCAGCGTGTAACCGGCGGGCCCCATGCCCACCACCAGAACCTTGCGTCCAGATGCCGGTTTCGGTACCGGACGGTGCAGATTCAAAGGATTCCAGCGCGTCAGCAGACTATAAATCTCAAATCCCCACGGCAGCGCCAATACGTCCTTCAACGTACGAGTCTCGGCTTGCGGAATATCAACCGGCTCTTGCTTCTGATAAATACAGGATTTCATGCAATCGTTGCAGATACGGTGTCCGGTTCCGGCACACATCGGATTATCCAGCGTAATCATGGCCAAACTGCCCACGGCGACACCCTGCGATTTGAGTTTATGAAACTCCGAAATGCGTTCTTCCAGCGGACAACCTGCCAGCAATGCGCCCAGTTCGCTACGTTTGAACGCGGATGGCTCGTCCGGAGATTTGGATTTTTGTATCAATCCCTTGGAGCACGAGTCCTTGCCCTGCTCATGGCACCAGATGCAGTAATTGGTTTCATCAAGCGCACCCACCAGATCGGTGCCGTCATCGGTCAATGCAAAGCCGTTGCGTTCACGCAAATGCCCAAGCCGGTGCATCGTATAACCGGCCGAATCATCCGTTTGCAGCGACAACAGATGCTGAAAATCCAGTTTTGCAGGTGATTTGAACAAAATGCCCTGATGTGTATGCTGCTGGCCTGCCGGTGTGCGTAGCGCCCAAGCGGCATAGTGCAACGCCTTGTTCAAGCGCGCCTCGTTTTCTGCTTCTGCGTCCATCCATTGCGTTACTTTGGTCGCAAAAGCCAACTCTGAGAAAGCCTCACCGAATTCCGCCGCCAACTCTTTTTCCAGCGCCAAGCCATCAATGCCTGCCAACTCTTCATCACTCACTTTGCCTTTGGCGCGGCGCTGAACAAATTGCCGCTTACAAAAATACAGCGGTGCCAATTCATGATGCCGCGCCGCCAATTGTTGCACTTCGGTCTCAATGTTGAACAACCGGGCAATGAAATCTTCCAGCCAAGGTGCAATCTCTATCAATAAAGCGGATTCATCTTTAGGCTGCAAATCATCGGGATGCGCGCGCGCAATCTCTAATTGTTTATACAGGGCTTCATCGCCGGTGCGAAGAAAATCCAGAAATACTCGATCCAGCTTGACCAAGCCGCTACGCTGGTAGAAATCGGCAATGGTAAAGCCAAAACTAAAATTTGAAGTATCAGCGATTGTTTCTGTTTGAGTGTGCAACGTTGCATCCATTTTTGTCATATTCTTAATCAATTAGTCTCTTATTACTTAATTTTATACGAATGTACTTCCAGCCGGTATTGGGTTATTGTCCGAAACCCTGATGGTTTAGAATCGCTCATCGATTGTTTTTTCATGTTTCGATAGCCATTCGGTAAACTCACCACCGGGCATCGGTTTTGCAATATAAAATCCTTGAATTTCATCACATCCGAGTTCTACCGCCAATTGGTAATCTGTTCCGGCTTCAATGCCTTCCACCACCACATTCAAACCCAGCGCCTTGCCCAATTTTATACTCGACTCCAGAATGGCACGAGTCGCCGGATCTTTTGCCGCACCATGCGCGAAAATCCGATCGACCTTGAGTTCGGTAAAGGGCATATGTTTGAGTGTTTCCATCGATGAATAGCCGATGCCAAAATCATCGATAGCCAATCCAAACCCTTTCAATCTAAGCCGAGTCAGGATATCCAAGGATTGTGCAAAATCCTTTCCCAGCCTGCCTTCGGTAATCTCCAATGTTATCCGGTCAATCGGCACACAACACTCGCGCACGGCCGCCTCATAAATTTCCGGCAAATTAAACCGATCCAGATTTTCCATTGAAACATTGACAGAAACTTTTAAATCAAACCCTTCCTGCAGCCACAAATCCAGTTGTTGTGCGGATTTTCTTAATACATCGCGAGTAAAGTCATTAATCAATCCACTTTGCTCAATCACGGGTATGAAGTTATCCGGTGAAACATATCCGTATTGCGTATGGCGCCATCGCGCCAAGCATTCGACACTGGTAACACGGCGGTTGGAAACGGCGATTTTGGGTTGATAAAATAAATCAATCTGATCCGCCGCCAAGGCCTGCTGGATCTCTTCCACCGTGAAAATCTGCCGTATCCGGGCAGGATCAGGGCGCCTTGAGATGGGTATCGATAGTTGCGCCAAAAGGGCTGCCAGCGAACCGACCGTCACCGGTTTAGCCAGCGTGCCAATGACATTCAATCCGCGTACGGAAGCCAAGCGTTCTGTTGCTTTGAGCAAATCGGGATTAACACCGGAAAATAACACGATCTTACCGCTGTAGTACTGATCCGCAATATTGCGCAAAAACTCAATGCCATCCATACCCGGCATTTCAATGTCACAAATCAGCAAGTCAATCGCAGAAACCTGTGCAGACATAACAAATAAACCAGCCTTGCCATCCTCAGCAACCAGCACTTCGCTGACACCCAGATCCCTGAGCAAATGACTGACAAATTCAAGCATAAATCTGTCATCATCGAGCACCAGCACACGTATCGGCTTTTCGTTATTCATCCAGAAAATTAATACTCAATCAAATGCCGCCGATTCAGCAAGAAAAAACTATTCATTTTTTATCTTTTAGCGCTCATGAAATCTGTACGTCCGGCTTGGGCATCAGCCACTTTAATAACGTATTCACCAATCGCTCTGGATCAATTGGTTTTGTCAAAAAATCATTCATGCCCGCGCTTTGGCATAAATCTTTGTGATGCTGATCTGCATTGGCTGTTACCGCAATGATCAAAGTATCCGGACACTGCGGGTTGGCACGGATTAATTGCGTGGCTTCCAAGCCATCCATCACAGGCATTTGAATATCCATCAACACGCAGTCAAAGGGAAACTCACTTAACATTTCCAATGCTTCTTTCCCATGATTCGCTATCGCTACAGTCGCGCCATTATATTCCAGCAAGCCTTTTGCAACTTGCTGGTTTAACTCGTTATCTTCCACCACCAGGATAGTAAATCCTTTCAGTTTTTTATCTTGTTCTTTTATTAAATTCATACTGTTAGCTTGATTTAATACTTCCTTGCACTTCCAGCCCGATGGATTCCAAGCCGATATTCTACCTGTATCTGCGAATTTATCGCATACTTGATTTGATATCACTCGGAAATACGCACCACGGCCGGAATGAATCTCCCCCGAATTTACAGGGGAAAGACACGGCAATATTAAACACAAGTTCAGTTTTATTTTCGTTCAGATCCCACGACAGTCATCCAGCAATTATTCGTAATTGCCAGATTCGCTGTCGATGCGCCGGTAATCATATTTACGGGTAAATTGTTCATGCCCGGGCGTATCGGCAATAATGAATTTGCGTTTGGGTGTGGCAAAATAGCGGTACGCCACGTCGATGGTAACTCCTTGCTCACGTTCGGCCTGCAATCCGTCGGTCAATAACGATATCGACACCCTTGGCGCCGCATTTACGTGTTGTATGGGTGATAGAGGTTAACTGATCTTCAAAAATAGACTTTGAGTCATGCAATAAACGGCTAATTAATGTGCTCTTGCCGTCGTCCACGCTGCCGCGGTAATAAAACGCATAATCCGGTTTGATCAAAGAAAATTTTCTCAACTGCCGAAATTTGGAAACCTTTTGGAAATTCGTAACACCACGCAGTATAGAAAAATTATCCAGCGCATCGAGATGCGCTAAAAGGATGCACCCATTTTCTTTTTCTCAACATACTCGGCCAAGCTGATTCCAGACGAACTCAGACGGTTTACAACGATGGTGCATCAAACAAATCGCAGATGTTATTTTATGGGTACAACCTTGCCGCTGTGCAATCCACATTCTTTGTTTTCCGGTGCTTCCCACCACCAGCGCCCGGAACGAATGTCTTCCCCCGGGGTAATGGCACGAGTGCAGGGCGCGCAGCCGATACTGGGATAAAATTTGTCATGCAGTTTGTTATAAGGCACGTCATAGTGCTTGAGATATTCCCAAACTTCCGCATTAGACCATTCCAGCAATGGATTGACCTTCTGCATGCGATTATCCATATCGTAAGCCGATACTTTCAAATTCGACCGGGTCGATGCTTGTTCGCTTCGCATTCCGGTGATCCAGGCGCGCTTACCCTGCAAGGCGCGGCGCAGTGGCTCGACTTTACGGATATGGCAGCATGCCTTGCGCAACTCGATACTGTCATAAAACCCATTGACGCCATGCTCGGCGACATAGGCCTCAACCTGTTTTACATTGGGAAAATAGATACGCAACGGTGTTTTGTACCGTTCCCGCACGACTTGCATCAAATCATATGTCTCTTGCGGCAAGCGGCCAGTATCCAGACTGAACATATCGATATCGAGCTGATAGCGATCAATGATGTCGGTCAAGACCATATCTTCCGCGCCCAAGCTGTTGGCAAAGGTAACCGGCGCAAAGTCACGGATTGTTTCGGTCAGAACCGCAACAACCTGCTCGATTTTTTGTTGCAAATCACTCATTGACCGGATGCCGCTTCATTTGCTTTGCGCTGTACACGCCGGAACAACGGCAGTTTTTGATCAAACGAAGTTTGATACACTTCAGAAAAATCGCTCAAACCTTTTATTACATCTTCAATTTTCCGGTCCGGGCGCGGCGCAAATGCGTCAAAACCCACGCGTTGCAAATAAAACAACTGATCACGTAATACATCGCCAATCGCACGCAACTCTCCGCTATACCCTAAGCGCGCGCGCAGATTAAAGGCGATCGAGTAACCACGGCCATCCGAGAATTTCGGAAAATCAACCGCAATCACGGAAAATTTTTCTATATCGCCTTTCAATTCTTCAGGTCGCTCATCGCTGGCCAGCCATACGCCGATTTCCTTGCGATCCTGCAATGCTGCGCGCTGCGCTTGCCATACTTGCAGCGACACGATGACTTTACCGGCTGCAACAATGACATTTTCAGGTGTTTCTTGTTCCTGCAACCGCAACACGGTCCAATCATCCGCGACAATAGCTTTATTTTTGATAATCATGTCCATTAAAACCTAGGTGAATAATAAGGCACCTCATATTGCGCGGGCAGCACGACGTGTTTACCGGCGGCTTCATCTTCCTGCGCAACGAAATCGGTCGCATAGACATGTTCTTTGAAAGGCGCATGGCCAATGCGGCGTACCGTGCTAATAAAACTTTCGTCTTCGAAGCGTTCACGCAAATAGACATGAATCAAGCGCTCAATGACTTCCGGCACTTGATGAAAAGTAAAGGAAGGACCGATAATTTTGCTGATCGAGCTGTCGTTACCTTCCGCGCCGCCGATTGATACTTGATACCACTCATCGTGATCTTTCTTCTCTACGCCGGTGATACCGATATTGCCGATGTGGTGCTGTCCGCAGGCATTGACGCAACCTGAAATATTCAGCGTAATTTCACCGATATCGTACAAATAATCCAGATTCTCAAAACGCTCGGCAATCAATTTCGCCAGCGGAATCGAGCGTGCGTTGGCCAGCGTGCAGAATTCCGCGCCCGGGCAACTGATAATATCCGTCAGCATACCGATATTGGGCGTCGTCAACTCTTGAGCGGAAGCCTCTTGCCACAGACTGATCAAATCCTTTTGCCGGACGTCCGCCAATACCAAATTTTGTTTATGCGTGATGCGCAACTCACTGAAACTGTAGCGATCCGCCAGATCCGCAACGAAATCCATTTGCTCAGCGGTAGCATCGCCGGGTGCATTACCCGGTTTTTTCAATGACAGTACGACAATTGCATAACCGGGAACCCGGTGCGGTTTGACGTTGCGCGAAAGCCAATTCGAGAACGAGCGGCTGTCCGCTTTGAATTCATTCAGCTTCGAATCATGATCGGGTAATGTTTCATACACCGGATCGGTAAAGAATGATGCGACCCGGTCGACTTCCTCGCCGGTTAACGTGCCGGGACCGTCCTTCAGATCCGCCCAGTCGGCTTCGACTTGACGTTTGAATTCATCGATCCCCAGCGCCTTGACCAGAATCTTGATACGCGCTTTATATTTATTGTCGCGGCGGCCATATTGGTTATATATCCGCAGAATGGATTCGACATACGTCAGAATATGCTGCCATGGCACAAATTCACAGATTTCACTGCCAATAATCGGTGTCCGCCCCAAACCACCGCCCACCACAACCCGGAAACCAACTTCGCCTTGCGCATTTTTGATAGCCGCCAATCCAATATCGTGCGCATAAATGGCTGCACGGTCTTCTTTACCTCCGCTGATGGCGATCTTGAATTTGCGCGGCAAATAGGCAAATTCCGGATGAAATGTGCTCCATTGGCGCAAAATCTCGGCATACGGGCGCGGATCCACTACTTCGTCCTGTGCAACACCGGCAAATTCATCCGAAGTGATGTTACGCACACAATTGCCGGAGGTTTGAATGCCGTGCATTTGCACCGACGCCAAATCGGCGAGGATATCGGGTGTATCCTGCAATTTGAGCCAATTGAACTGAATGTTCTGACGTGTGGTGAAATGACCATAGCCGCGATCATACTTACGCGCGATATGCGCAAACATGCGCATCTGCTGCGCAGAAATCAGGCCGTAGGGCACCGCAATCCGTAACATGTACCCATGTATTTGCATGTACAAACCGTTTTGCAGCCGCAACGGCAAAAACTCTTGCTCGGTCAACTCACCGGAAAGACGGCGGCGCACCTGATCGCGGTACTGCCTGACACGTTCATCCACTATTTGCTGATCATATTCATCATAGCGATACATCGTTAATTTCCCCGCCTATTTATTCAAAGATACCCAATGGATTATGCCTTTAGGATTCTTGCGTATACCGCTTCGACACCGGCAGCAATAGGGCCGCATCCAATGGAAATTTGGCGCCATACTTCATGATATGGTCCACATCATCGTCTTCATCATGCCGCAATGCCATACCAATATAGGCATGCTCACCGCTTTCACCCACCACGATACCGATCCGTCCGCCACAACCATTAAACCATGTTACTTGTTTCGGTTTATTCTCAATATTTGTACTCATTAATCAATCCTAGTTTCATTAATGGGAAATTGCCGAGACCTGCCAATGGATCAGCAATCCGCCACCCCAACCGTTCATCTGTCAGCTTGATGCACAGAACAGCTTCTGCGCTTCTATTAAAATTTTTTGAACACACTGCAATCGTATTGATCAGCCGTTACCGGTATTTAGCCGTTCTTGTCCACATTATTTTTACTACTGGAGCTTAGCGTAATTTGTTATTTTATCAAAAAACCAAGCGGAATCGCCTGTAACTTGTCACGGCAATCAATTCTAGTGTGTATGATAAATGAAACTGATCAGAGAGCCTGACAGAATAAATCTTGCAACTGCATTTTTCCCTTTTAACCGCATGGCATGATATCAATACCTATTTATAAATCAAAATAATATTATATTAGATATATATCATCATTTTCTATTAGCAGGCGTGACCTATGAAACTTCAGCAACTGCGCTATTTATGCGAAACCGCCAATCAGGACATGAACTTATCTAGGGCGGCAAAAAATCTGCACACCTCTCAACCGGCTATCAGCAAGCAAATCCAATTGCTCGAAGAAGAACTTGGCGTCGATATTTTTCTGCGCAATGGCAAACGCATTGTAAAAATAACACCACCAGGACAATTGATCATAAAAACAGCCGTCAAGATGCTGCGAGATGCTGACAACCTGAAGAAAATAGCGCAAGAATTTACCAACGAAGCTGGTGGCACGCTAACCATCGCGACTACTCACACCCAGGCGCGCTATTCTTTGCCACCTGTAATCAAGTGTTTTACCGCGCGTTACCCTAAGGTCAAACTCATTTTGCGGCAAGGCAGCCCGGTGCAGATTGCGGCTTTGGTCACTTCGGGTGAAGCGGATATTGGAATCGCCACCGAAGCGCTTGAACAATACAAAGAACTTGTCATGCTGCCCTGCTATCAGTGGAACCGCTGCATCATTGTGCCGCCCAAACATCCGTTGCTGAAATTAAAAAAACTCACGCTGGAAGCGATCAATCGCTATCCCATCATCACTTATGATTCGGCTTTTACCGGCCGTTCAAAAATCAACCAGGCATTCGCAAGCTGCGGATTGGAGCCCAATGTGGTACTCACCGCAATTGACTCTGACGTGATTAAAACCTATGTGGAGCTGGGACTGGGTGTTGGCATTCTTGCCAACATGGCCTTTGATGCCAAACGCGATAAAACCCTCAGATCCATCGATGCCAGTCATCTATTTGAACCCAGCACCACACGCATCGGCATCAGCCGCAATAGCTATATACGTGGTTATATTCTGGATTTCATCGAAATGTTTGCGCCTCATCTTGATCACGCCAGTATTCAAAGCAAGCTGGAAAGAGGCAAATCCGCCGATCCCGAGAATGCAAGTTGATTCTCACCGGAATTGAAAGTACGATGATCGCAAAGCTATCCGGCCCAAGCAACCAATGCCCAATCATCTGATGAGGTGAAACATGAAAAAGATTCTGAGTTTGTTTTTGGCATTACTCGTTCTGATCATAACCGCTCTTGGTTCCGGTGCTTACAATATGGCAGCCACCGAGAAACATTGGGCCATTACTGAAAAAATTATCGAATGGGTGCGTGAAAGCTCCATTGAAGCGCGCGCCAAGAATCTGGAAGTACCGCCTTTGGATGATGAAAAGCTGCTGCTCGCAGGCGCGGTTCACTACGATGCCATGTGCCCGGTCTGCCATCTTGCACCCGGTTTGAAGCCTACGGAACTCTCCGCCGGTTTATACCCCCAGCCGCCGGTATTTCATCAGCGTGAACCGGTCATCAATCAGGCCGAAAAACAGGATCGCGCCAAGGAATATTTTTGGGTCATAAAAAACGGTTTGAAAATGACCGCCATGCCGGCCTGGGGACTCAGTCACGACGATGACTCGATCTGGGCGATGGCGGCCTTCATCCTCAAAATGAGCCATATGACACCCGAGCAATACGATGAGCTCGTCCATTCAACCAAGGATCACGCGCATGACCATAGCCATGCGCACGAACATTAACCGGAAAAATCCGATTTCCTCAACGATCTCCGATTCACTGATCGAAAACTACACCCATGCGGATTACCGGATCGGTAGCGCGGCTGACTGCATTACGCTACAAATCGATCAATACTCCGAACCGCTCGCGCAATTCCTGGTGACATTAAATCAATCGTGCGCGGCGATCATCAGCGCCTATAACCCCAACAGCCAATTAGTCAGCGATGAGGAAAACGTAGTGGCGCATGAATCGCTCAGACATTTCCTGACGTATCATGCCCATCAAGGTATCGAAAGTGTGCACACTGATCCGGCTGGCGTATGGCCGGCAGAAAAAAGTTTTTTTATTCCCGGAATCGATATACACAGCGCAAAATCATTGGGGCAGCAATTTAACCAAAATGCGATTGTTTGGATTGATCGTGCCGCAATTCCCCGTCTTGTCTTGCTGCGCTAGCCGCGTAAAACACTTCATCCATTACCAGCAGTAACAAAAATAACTTGAAATTTTTCAGAACATTCAAGGTCGAAAAATTCTGTATAGCTGGCAATACAAGCACGATGCTATACTCAATCTTTTAATAACAGTTTGGGAGACAAAACGATGAAGCAGACACTCACCTTTCTGACTTTGGCTTTTCTTAGTTTTGGATTACTCGCTTTCGATGCGGAAGCAAAACGTATGGGCGGCGGTAAAAACATAGGCACGCAACGCCAATCGGTCAATCCGGCACCCAATACACAAAAAGCAGCACCTGCTACAACACCAGCCGCGGCTCCTTCCACTGGCAGCAAATGGGGCGGCGCATTAGCGGGCCTGGCAGCAGGCGGCTTATTGGCTGCGCTCTTCATGGGCGGTGCGTTTGAAAATATCAACATGATGGATTTTGTGATTATTGCGTTACTGATTGGCGTTGTTTTCTTCGTCATCCGCATGCTGCGAAAACCCAGGGCGGAGAACGCTCCTTCGATGCAATATTCCGGCATGGGTGCTGCGGGCACGCAAGACCGCTTCAATGCACCACCTTTCACTGCACCGGCAGAAACTGCATCCGGTGAAAACAGCGGAAGCGCATATCAGCAGCCGAATATCCCCGCAGATTTCAAAGTAGAGCCTTTTATCCGCAACGCCAAGGCTTCGTTCATCCGCTTACAAGCCGCGCATGATCGTGGCGATATCAATGAAATACGTGATTTCACAACTGCGGAAATGCTGGCGGAATTAAGCGAACAGATGCAGGAAAGAGGCGATACGCAACAAAAATCGGAAGTCATGTTTATCGATGCCAACTTACTGGAAGTGGAAACTACCCAGGATATGGCGATTGCCAGCGTGCGCTTCACCGGCCAGCTGCGCGAACTTCCAAATGGCGAACCGGAAGCCTTCGATGAAATCTGGCACGTGCAAAAAGATCTGAAAGATCCTAATGCGACTTGGTTATTATCCGGAATTCAACAAGTTTCGTAATTCTTTGCGCAATGTAACACTGTAAATCAAACCCCGGCCGGACATGCTTCTGACACTATAATCTGGCCGGGTTTTAACAAAAACAGAATCTCTTTTCTAATTCCTCATCAATTCTCAGCATTTCCACTTCAGTCAGAGCCATGTATACGAGAATATCAAAACTTGTCATGGTGTTGGCTTTCGCACTGTATGCTTCGCTGGTGGCGTTCAATAACCTCACCGATTACAACTCGAATTTCACGCTGGTAGCACATGTGCTGATGATGGACACCACATTTCCCGGTAATCAAGGGTTATGGCGCGCCATTCATTCTCCGGCTATTCATCACACCGTTTACGGCCTCATCATAGGCACCGAAATCATGATTGCCGCGCTATGCTGGCTGGGCGGTTTACGTTTATACCGGAGCATCCAAGACCCCGCCGCTTTCAATCAAGCAAAAGGTTTGGCAATTCTCGGACTGACACTGGGCTTTTTATTGTGGTTTACCGGATTCATGACGATTGGTGGGGAATGGTTTCTGATGTGGCAATCGGAAACAGCCAATGGGCAGCAGGCTGCATTCCGTTTAGTAATGATCATTGCCGTCATCCTCATTTATCTAACCCAAGCGGATGATAAACAGCAGATTTGAATGGCTGCCGGTTTCTCCGGGCGATATAAAAACAGCCCGCAGATACTACGGCTTACTTATTCGATAACAGAGCATCAATCCCGGCCTGAGCAATCTGCGCATCCTGATGCGACCGTACGCCACTGACACCGACTGCACCGGTAAATTGATTGTCGACCATAACCGGCAGGCCGCCTTCGATCGGTAATGTTCCAGGCAAATTCAAATAGCGCAAATGCCCGGCGGCAATATTTTCTTCCCAAATTTTAGTCGGACGGCGGAATGCAATCGCCGCACGCGCTTTTTCAATCGCGACTTGGATACTACCGTACTGCGTCCCATCAAGGCGTTGCAGATGCAATAAATGCCCGCCATCGTCGACAATAGCGATGACAACCGGCCAGCCGTTCCGTTTGGCTTCCGCCTCCGCTCCGGCGGCTATTTTCTTCGCGTCATCCAGCGTCAGCATGAGTTTATGAGCCGTCATCATCACCCTTGTTTAAAATAAAATCGTACAAATCAAATCCCAGCACCATTTTCATACACTTCCTGCCGCATCTGCGCTTGGGAAATATTGCTGCCCGGCGGCACGCTGCGCGTCAACCAAACATTGCCGCCGATGGTCGATCCGCGCCCGATGGTAATGCGCCCCAATATCGTAGCGCCAGCATAAATCACCACATCGTCCTCGACAATCGGATGGCGCAGATTCCCTTTCACCAAGGCGCCGTTCTCGTCCACCGGGAAGCGTTTGGCACCCAGTGTCACCGCCTGATACAGCCGGACATTCTGACCGATGATCGCAGTCTCGCCAATCACCACGCCGGTACCGTGATCGATAAAGAAACTGCCGCCGATCTGCGCTCCGGGATGGATTTCGATACCGGTTACCGAATGCGCGATTTCCGAAATCATACGTGCGATCAACGGCACCCCCAAGCCATGCAGAACATGCGCCAGCCGGTAGTGCATGATCGCCATGATGCCGGGATAACAAACCAGTACTTCATCGACATTGCGCGCCGCCGGATCACCCTCATACGCCGCCTTGATATCGCTCTCCAGCAGCGAGCGGATTTGCGGTAACCGTTTGGCAAAGGACTGCGTAATGGCAATCGATTGCGCACGATCTTCATCGCTGAGCATTTCCAATCCCGAGTTATAGTGCAATTCATTTTGAATTTGCACCATCAGCTCGCGCAACGTCATATTCAGTATATGCCCGACATAGTGATCGATACCTTCATCCGCCAGCTCCGACGAACCCAGCCGGTTCGGAAACATGGCCGCGCTCAAGCCTTCCGCAACACTGGCCATAATCCTGCGCGACGGCAATCTGGGCGGCCGGTCATGCCGGTTGCGGCTCTCCAATGACGCCAGCCGCAGCGCGCGCAGCTCCATTACGATACTGTCCACATCCAGCTGCGTGCTGCGCAGCAAAAGATCCCGTGTTTGTTTACTATTGTTCACTCTGTTGCCAAGCCTTGCGCATCAAACATACCTTCAAAAAGAATACTGCTCAGATAACGTTCGGCGGAGTCCGGCAATATCACCACGATGGTTTTACCTGCATTTTGGGGTCGTTTAGCATGACGAACCGCAGCCGCTACCGCAGCGCCGCAGGAAATACCCGCCAAAATCCCCTCTTCACGCGCCAGACGCCGCGCATACAGTATGGCCTCTTCGTTACTGACTTGTTCAATTTCGTCCACCAGCGAGAGATCGAGATTATCCGGCACAAAACCGGCGCCAATCCCCTGAATTTTATGCGGCCCGGGTGCCAGCGACACACCTGCACGCTTTTGCGACAGTACCGGACTCGCGGTAGGCTCAACCGCCACAGAGGTAATGGCTTTGCCTTTAGTTTGCTTGAGATAACGCGAAACACCGGTAATCGTGCCGCCCGTTCCCACACCTGCGACAAAAATATCGACAGCGCCATCGGTATCGTCCCAAATTTCCGGACCGGTGGTTTTCTCGTGGATAGCCGGATTGGCGGGATTCTTGAACTGTTGCAACAAAACATAGCGCCCGGGATTAGAAGCAACGATTTCTTCCGCTTTGGCCAAAGCGCCGTTCATGCCGCGCGCGCCTTCGGTCAATTCCAGCTTGGCGCCAAGCGCAACCAGTAATTTGCGCCGTTCCACGCTCATCGTTTCTGGCATCGTCAAAGTCAGCGGAATTCCCCGTGCCGCTGCGACAAACGCCAATGCAATCCCGGTATTACCGCTGGTCGGCTCGACAATCTCTTTTCCCGGACCCAGCAAACCTCTGCGTTCAGCGTCATCGATCATCGCCGCGCCGATGCGGCATTTCACCGAGTATGCCGGGTTGCGCCCTTCAATTTTCCCCAGCACCAGCGCTGCCGCACCATCCGTCACTCGATTGAGCCGCACCAGCGGAGTACGCCCAATCGATAATGAATTATTTTCAAACCAATTTGCCATGAGTTTTCCTTTTTGTATGTGATGCAATTGCCCGCGCATCATAACCAAACTGTGACACCGGAACATAACCATTTCACTATAGCGCATTCATTCCGAAGCTGAAAGTGAAAACCGGTTGATTTGAATCCTTGAGAAACAACTCAAAACGCAATTTGCATGCGCGAAAACAACACTTTCTCTTCCGCCCGGTTCGCTCCACCACCGGCACCGCCCGTGAAATGGGTCTGATTGTAATCCAATTGGAATTTAATATTGCGATTGAGATACCAATTAATGCCGATACCGAAATCCTGCGCCTTTCTAACCGCGTGATCCGAATCAAACAGACCATGCGCAAACGCTTTGTCATCGAGGTTTAATACCGCATATCGCCCGACCAGTTGCACTGCACCCAACGAACTGATGTTTTCCAGTGTAAGCGGACTGTGTGGCCGGATCCGGCGAAAGGAAGCATCGCCGTTAAACAGCACCCAAGACAATTGCGCTTGAAAAGCATCATGGGTGACTTTATCAGTCACTGCACCAAGCTTCACATTCTGCTGAGAGACCGTATACTCGCCCAGCACCCCCCATGGTCCGTAGGAATAATAAAGCTGCGGACCAATCCGCTCGCGGCTGCCATCGGCAAAAGCGCCTCGCGCATAGGAAGCGATCGATTGCTGGCCGGGAGAAATAAACACCGGCAAATGAGACTCACCACGCTGTGCATTGCCTTGTTGCGTGCCATAACTGTAAGCAATTCCCAACCCAAGGCCTTTTACAAACTCAACATCACTGTGCTTGAGCGGATGGGAAAACAGCCGCGCTACGAAATCAACTCCGCTGTAGTTTGAATAAATCACACTATCACGCAACCCGCTGCTATTGTCGACCATGCCGCTGAAGAGTCCGACTTGATATTCCGTGGTATCCCACAAAATAGTGCCGAAAATTTGCCCGCCTATTTCCCGGTTGGGCGCCAGATTGGTGGGAAAAGCACGTTCATTGAAAGCCAGTGCAGTAGCTGACTGCAAGCGCTCCAAACCGAATGCCGGTTTAAGCTTACCCGCACGGATATTCAACGGCTTGGCAAAGTTGCCTTCCCAAAACACATCCAGAATCCCCGGCGCCGACGCAAAGCTCGACATGATATAAAGACTATGCGTCTTATTGAATTTAACCTCGAGTGAAGGCTGAATCCGCCGCAACAAAAAATTGTCTTTGCCGGAATCCGCCGCATCGTCAAAATAAGTGCGGGTATCCGCCTGCATAAACCCAGCCAGCCGCACTTCACTTTTACCTTTATTCCATCTGAATCCGGTTCCCGCATTACCATAGAAAAAACCCGGTTTTCTTTTTTTTCTTTTTTTATCTTGGGAAGATTTTTTGCTGACAGTTTGCTGCGATCGATCGGAAATATCTTCCTGCGAAAAAGCAGCCGTGCTGGCAAGAAAACTGCACAGAACCGCACTCAGCATGAGCATTAGCCAGGTAACTCTCATCGGAATGAAGGATGGGGCAAGTAAATTCACGATCCCAAAATGATTCTGACACCCGTTCAATGAGCTTGCTTTGCCGGACGAAAGTGATTGCACATGCTCAGCTCTCCGGAAATAAAAAATCAAACGTTCTTTCTCCCATACCGCCACGCTCCATGCTGATTGCAAAGGAATGCGGCGAATCCGGCAGCAGATGAAAATCATAAGTAGTCGGCAAGCCCAGCAGCCGGGCCTGGTAGCTCATTTCCTCCACCCAGCGCCGGCCACGCTCGATCCGGGTTTTACCTTGCAGTCTGTCAATGGTTGTTGATTTGTTCAGTTCTGCATCACGCCGGTTATCTTTTTCTCCCACCAGCACGCACACCGGGATGTTCAAGAATCGGGCAGAGTTGAATTGTACTTGCGGTATGCTCAGAACTGGCTGTATCCCTATCGGAAATTTAAGCGAGGCATCCGGCAGGGTATACCAGCCCGGCGCACCCAAAACGATTCTTACGACACGCTCCGGATAGGCAAACATGTAACGATGCACAAACTGCGCTCCGCCTGAATATCCGAACAGATACAGCTTGTCTGAGGTAGCGCCCGTTAGCTGCGCAACTTCGCTCGCGATTGCATTAAGCACGATATCCGCGCGGTTGCCTTTACGTCCCAGCCGCTGATAATCGGGAAAACGATCTGCGGGAAAATAGGGTGCGATCATCACAACACCATATTTCTCAGCATAAGCAGCGAATTCTTTAGCGTGCTCGCGCACATTGCGCGAAATACCATGCACCGTAATAAAAATTTTTGCAGCATTTCCACCTTGCCGCGGCACATACAGAAAGTACTTCTGGCGCGAATCCGTTTGCAGTGTGCGTTGCAACACCACGCCACGTTCCATCGGTTTTGAACGCGGCACAATACTCGTAGCCATAGTGCAAGATAACGGTAATAGCATCAATATTGCTCCCCAAACAATCCCTTTCAAATCGCGACCGGCTTGCTAATACCGAAAAACCGCGCAACCGGACCATCATTGGACAACAGCGCAGCGGGCGGACCCGCTTCCAGCAAGCGGCCTGCTTCGAGATACCAGACTTCATCAGCGGCCATGATATGGTCTACATGATGCGTCACCATGAGAACAGTCCCTTGATAGCTAGCCAGTATGCGATCGATGACTTTACTGGCTTGGCTGTCGAGATTGGCATCCGCTTCATCCAGCAGCAACAGCGGAGGATTTCCCAGTAAAGCACGAGCCAGTGCAATACGCTGACGCTGGCCTACCGATAAATTCAATCCGCCTTCCGCAACCCGGGTTTTGTCTCCTTCCGGAAACGGCATCAGCATTTCATCAATCCCGCACAGTGCGCGGACTCTGGCCACTTCCTTATCCGGCGCATTGCGCCAGCGATAACGTAAATTTCTTTCGATTGTGCCGCGTAACAAAGGTAGATCGGGTCCGGCCATACCAACCGCTTGGCGAACTGAATTCAAGCTATGTTCCGCCAGGTTTTGCCCATCGAGAAACACCTTGCCTTCATGCGGATCGATCAGCCGCGCAGCCAATAACAACAACGTCGATTTACCCGCGCCATTGGGTCCTACCACTGCAACCACTTTACCCGGCGCTATGGTACCGCTCAGCTTATTCAATCCACCCGCCACGCTGACTGAATCAAACTTCAAACCGCCTGATCGTACGGTCAAATCGGGCGCATTGGTTGTTTGCGCCACCAGGGATGGACTATCCAAAAATTCCTTAATTCTTTCCCGTGCAATACCGGCGCCATGCCAATATTCCTGAATACGCCCCAAGTCACGCAATGGCGGCAGAAGGATACCAACGATGGTAATAGCCGCGATAACCGCACCAACACTGGCAGCACCGGTTGTTACCGCAAAAATACCGGCGAGCAATGTGGTTGCAGATGTCATGGCGGCGGAAAATTCAGTAACGCCTAGAATCTGACCCGCTATGCGCGCCCGGGCAACCATGGAGTCCTGCAAATATTTCCCTTGACGGATAATGTGCTCACGCTCGCGGTCAACCTGGCCGAACACTTGCACAACCGCGATGCTGGTCACTTTTTCATTCACATTGGCTGCCAAATTGGATAAGCGGCGCCGCGATTCTTTTGCCGCAACGCGCATGCGCTTGCCAAAAAGATAAGTCAGCCATGCGCCCATGGCGAGTGATACGGTTACCGTTACGGTGAGCTGCCAATTGATCATTCCCAGCAACAGCAACGCGGATACGGTTGAGACACCCGCTACGGTGACACGCGCCAATCCCATGCTGATCCAGCGCCGCAACGATGTCATGTCGCCGACAAAGCGAAGCGATACACCGCCCCGGCTACGCTTTTGTAATGTCCGGGGAGTCAAAAAACTCAAGCAGTCGTACAACAAGATCCGCACTTCGGCAGCATAGTGCTGCCCCATTTTTTCAGCATCAATGCGTTCCGCCATGCGCAGCCAGCCAATACACGCTGCTGCCATAATCAATCCTGCGACCAGCCATACCGCACGCGTGTCCAACACCGGCTGTTGCACGGTCAGAAAGCCGTCGAATATTTCCTTCACCAGCCACGCCGTGCCAATCGCCAATGCCGCTTGCAATAACCCATTGGAAACAAGGCGGATGAACAGAATACGGCGGTAGCCGTGAAGTATCGGAGGAATTTTCATTGTGCGGACTTAATAATGTTGAGAGTAATGTGCGCTTCGCACGCTGGCTAGCCTGCCAATATTTTCCGCAGTGATGAACCTTGCAGCGGAATATGCAGCGCACTGGCGATCGTTGGAGAACTGAGCGCGGACTTATCAAACACAGGTAATCCGGTGGCATATTCTGTTTCAATGATCGCCAGAGGAGAAGCTGTCAACCGGCCGCTGACCGCGCTTACCGGCAGCTTCTTACGCTTTAAGTTCTCAACACCCGCTACTGCACCCATGGCATCGCCAGCGGCGAAAATCATACTATCCACGGCTCGCGCAAAGACCTTGGAGTCCAGCAAAGCGGCTGTCTCGCGCTGCAACAAACCATCGGCCACTTCCAGCACAATCGCATCCACTTTGGCCGCGCTTAGATGCATAACCAGCGTTTCCACGATATGATCAACCTGTTCCGGCGTAAGCATATAAGTTGAGGGAAAACCGGCGTGCGTGAAATCCAGCGTTAATTTGGATCCCGCATCGGTCATGAGCCAAGTATCCCTGCCGGAGCCGGTGCCGGTCACTTTTGCTGCGCCGACGGTATAGCCTGCATTGACCAGACCACGAATCAAAGTGGCCGCAGTCGTTGTTTTGCCGGCGTTCATCGCAGTTCCGGTTACCGCTATTGTGTAGGGGCGTGGAAACAAACTGACCAGTTTAGGCAGCGCGGTATCCCTCAAAT
>SSFX01000042.1:0-50622 GCA_008015635.1 Nitrosomonas oligotropha | reverse complement strand
TGATTGGTTGCTAACGTTTCTAGCAACGCGCTCAGACTGTACCCGGCAGCCGGTTGACCGGTTGCAAAGCGTTGCTGAATCTGCCAGTAAGCAGCATGTGCTTCGCTTGCTGGGTTTACCTCCTGAATGGAATGCAGGGTTTCTTCGACTGTCCGCTGCCATGCCGGTGCGCCACCGATGAACGTTCGCAACAACACCGCTATCGCGCTGCCGGTTTCGCTGTGTTCCAGCGCTGCGTGCCAGGCGCGCAGGGTTTTCTGCAAGTTTGCCTCTTTGGGAGAAACAGCGCGCACGAGCGTTTGCAAGTAAGCGGCCAGATCAATCTCTGTAGCGGTTTCGGACAACAGATAATCCAGACTCGCATCCCATAGCCGCTGCTTCCAGTGTTTCTGCGTTGCTTTCCCGGACGATCCAGGCAGCCGGTACAGCACGACGCTATGCGCCAGTAGGCGTTCGATCAGCAGCGCCGCTGGCGGCGACAGCCAGTAGCTGATGTCCAGCAGAACCGGTTGCGGCAGCTGGAGCAGCTGGGGTTTTATTGCTGGCGATTGCAGTAAACGATGCAATCGTTGCCGCCGTTCAGCCGCTTGCAGCCGCAGCACGCTCGCAGCAAATTCCGCGTCGATCAGCTTTGCCTGTTGCAGCGCCGCTACGATACGGAAGTACAATGCTTCATGCACCGGCCGGGCTTGTTCCGCTTTAGCGGATTGTGCAGTGATCTCCGGGTCCGGGGGTTGTGCTTCTTTTTCCCAGCGCTCGTTTTCTGTCCCTTTCGTCTCGCTTCGTGCTGCATCCTGATCGTCATTCCGGGGCATCTGCAAGGCTGAGTTTCCTGTGGAATCTGCATGCGGATTCCGTGCATAGGCATTTTCCATGGCCAACAATGCGTCATGCAGTAAGCTGCCGGTTCTTTCTTCGTGACGAGACTGCGCGGCCAATTGGCGGATTCTTTTCAGCAGGGCGAGCGATTCTCGCGCTTGCGGCGGTGCAATTTCCCGGAAAAGGCGATCCAGCAGGGTCACCCGATCAGCCTCAGACTGTCCGTGTTGCAGCAACAGTGTCAAGAGCTTTTCCCAGGCGGCATTGACCGCCTGTGTTTGAGCGGCTGGCATGGTATCCGTATGTGACATTGCCCGTTGATATAACCGCAGGAAATCCAACAGCGGATGCGCATGATCCGGCGTGATGCGGCTTAAAACATCCTCCAATGCACTGCGTGGAAACTGCGAAACCAAGCGGTTAATCACTACCGTTCTTTCCGCAGATGGCAAACGTTTAAGCAGATGAACCCAAGCTGCGCTGGCGCTGTGTTCCCGTAGCACTTGCTGCAGCATCTTTTCGTGCACATGCCGATCCGCCGTGTCCATAGACCAGGGCATCCGGCCCGTCAGCAAAAAATCCTGCAGTTTTTCCAAATCCGTTTGGATTTTACTTAACCGCTGTACCGGCAACTGAGTTGGCAACGTCTTGACCGGTATCGATCCGGATTGCGCAAAATTGCTTTGCATCGCGCGCAGCTGGTCACTCAATTCCTCCTGCACGCGCTGAATCAATTCAGCATAAAAATCCACGCCGGGAATATTACCAAGGTCAATTTCCACCCGATCCAAACGCCAGACCGCATCGGTTTCATCGAATTCATCCAAGATTGAATCGATGGCAGGCAGCAGCCTTGCTGTCAGGAAAGCATTCATTTCCGGCTCGTGTTCGTTGGCTAGCGAGAAAGAGTCAAACGAACAGTCAAAAATAAATTCATCAATGCGGTGCGCGCTCGACATAGTATTAAAGCCAGCATTCACAATCGGTTTCTCCTCTGTTTCTCAGCAGAAAAGAGATGATTCGTTCCGATGCTCTGTTTAGTTGCTTGAAATTATCCTGATGGTGATCGAGGTTGGCCTGCTGTAGACAAAATAACCAAGTTTTATAGCGTTGCTCGAGATCCTGCATCGGTACAAAGTCGAGCCAGTAAAACTCGGGGAGAATATGCGCGGGGAGATTCTTGATCACCGTTTCCTCGGCAAATTTACGGAATGCGGTATTTGCAAACCTTGCCGTCCAGGATGGAAAAATCACGCTCACACGGAAATCAAAAAAATCTTCAGTATCGGGGATAGCGGTAGCAACATCCTTTCCTCGGGGCCGCAGCAGCACGTGCTCGATCATGTGAAAACTCTCGCATGCGATATTCAGCTGTGTAATCGCGTTACAGAATTCATGCGCGTATCGAACCGCATCATCCCGGTTGCGTTTGCGGCTCAACGGCCATAAGCGGGTATTCTGTCCGGACTTCAAACACACGGCGGTATATTCCCTGGTGCTGATCAGCCGGAAATTTTTTATCTCGACGCCATCCTTAAAAACGCCATAACCAAACGGCGGGAGCTTTGCGGGAATAGTAATTTGTGCAAATTTTTCTTCCTCGAATACGACCGGAATCGCGCGATCTTCCATTTTCTCCGGTAAAAATTGCACACTTTCCGCCAGAATATGATCGGGAATCAGGCGGCTGTTTCTTTCCGCGAGAACATCGGTGATCAACGCAGTGCGATCGTATGACTGCAATCCCAGCAGAATACTGATCCGTTTATGCGCACCGGCGAGATTTTCTTCCAACTCGCCATGGTGTGCGTGCAATACCGGTTTCAGGTAGTTAAAACCCTTCGCCCGGTCGCGCGTGATTTCCCGGATGCATTTCAGATAATTGATTTTGTTCTCGATCACCCACTTGGCTTGATCGGCGCGCCGGTAACAATCGAATTCCTGCAATGAGCGTTGCGGATATTGCTCGCCGTACATCGCCAATACCGTATCCAGCACCCGATTCCTGCGCTCGGAAAAATCATCATGATGCGCCAGAATACCAGCAAGAACGGTTTGGCTATGCTGCTTGCCACCCGCATACAGCGATTCGATACCAGGAATATTCCGGTCATCGAGAAATTGGGGAAAATAGGACTGTTCCAACCCGGAATCGAGCGAAAACAAGCGCGGCATTTCTTGCAGATGCTGCAAGTAATCCGCCATCAATTGCTCGTACGGAAACAGGTATGCTTTGAGCTGCTTCGCCTTTGCTTTCACGTCAGGCGATTCCGACTGCGGAATACCGTAACGGTTAATCCCGTAAATGGCCGGAAAATGATTCTGAATCGAGTAATAATCGGACGATACCCGCCGCTCTCCTCTGGGCAGCGGGATTAAATGCGCAAACGACGGGCGATTATTTCTGAATGCATGGTATGCAAAAATTAATTTTTTCAGTTCCAGACGCGTTTCTTCCAGCAATGCTTCGTCTTGCGCATTCTCGTAGGGTGTAAATCCCGTCGCCTTGCCATCATGATTCTTGCGGCTCACATCCTGGGGAAGCACCAGCCGCAACAGTTGTTTCGGCTTGCCGGATTTAGGAAAACACAGATCGGGAAATACGTAGCGCGATGAGTCATAGGAAATGCTGGTGTACTTCTTGTTTTCCTGGTCAATCAGGTATAGATCGTGCACCTTGCTCACACCATCGATTTGACTGATCAGGGAAATTAAATCGACTACGCTGAGAATCTCCTCCGCGCCTTCAAAGCACCGGTCGCTGATAAAACCATGTTTTGTCAGCGGGCCGGAAAAAACCTGTTCGTAATTGCCCGTTTGACTCAGAATCGATTCATAGCGGTCAATCTGAATGCCGGAAGAAATGTAGTGGGCGCATTGGAGGAAGATTTCAGCATAAATTTTGGCGCTATTGTGAGCCGGTTGTATTTCGATCTCACCCGCCAGAAAATAGGGCACCGTATGGATAATTTCAACGCGATGAATATCCTCGCACAGATTGCGATGCGCGGCGAAAACAGACCGGATTCTTTGTATGACGGCCTTTTCATCGAGTTCCCCGGCGCTTTGATCCGGTGTATTGATTTCTGAAAACAAACCATCGCCGATTCCGGCCAATATTTTATCCAATCGGGATAACACACTCCCGAAGCGCGACAGGGGAATAACCAGCTTTGCCAGCAACTCACCGCCATTGGCTATCCAATCGTCCGGGTTTGATTCGATCGCAGCCAGAATATTTTTTAACGCATCGTTGAGTTTCGCATAATGAAATACCGCGTCCAGCTTGAATAACACTTCGTTCAACCGGGTACTCAAATCCGTGCTCAGCGATGAATCCATCAAGACCGACCAGATGGAGCCAATCTTGCTCCAGATATCGTCGACACTCGACAAACTCGCATCCAGTTGATGCAGGATATCGCCTATTTGATCAGCCAGTTGCTCGGATGCCGGTAACGGCAAGTCAATATCAGCCGCAAAATCGCGCCCTCGTTTTAAGTTTTCGTGATCAGTATCCAGTTGATGGCCGAGTTGATCCAGCAGCGAGCGAAGATGCTCCGAAGCGATATTGATCCGTTCCAGCTTACCGGATAGCTCGCTCAGACTCTCATCTTGCTTGGGTGAATCTGCCCGGCTTTGAATCAGCTCATCGTCCAGCTTCACGAATACGGTGTAAAGACCGTTAGCTAACGCGTTCTCTTCCGTCGCGCTGGATTCGAGCCAGACATAATCGATTTCCGGAATGGCGTCATAGAGAATTTTTTGATAATCGATTCCGGTCACTGCGGCGCTGGGAAGAATTTCTTCCGGCGAGTAGAGCGCTTGCTGCTGATAATCGATCGTTCCTTTTGCACCGGTCAAATAATCCGGCACGGTAAATCCGGAACGGTAAGACAGATCGGTCAACCCATAGCAGAGTTGTTCCAGAATAGTGACGCCGGGATCATGCAGGTTATAGTCGGTCCATAGGTCACCGGATAAATCCTGAACCTTGCCGATGGCTTCCTTGCGCAACGTTTCAAAATCCAATCCATCGGGATCGATCCGGATACGCGGTATTTGCTCAGAGGCCGGCATACTCTTGCGAAGCTGCGAATGAATGCGGGTTGCTCAATTGCGCCTGGATTTGCTGGTGCAAACCGGACAGCAATGCATGGACGCGATGATAAGGCAAATTCCCCAGCGCCTTGATGGCCAGTGACAGTTCAGCCTCGACAAACACAAAACGCTGCCGTTCCTGCGGCGCGATACCCGGCGCAAACAATTCATTGGCTTGTTGATTTAACTTGCCGATCAGTTCGAATACGGATTTGAACGGCAGCTCGGCCAGCGCTTCCAGCAGCAGATTGCCTTCCTGCAAACTCAAATGAATAACTAGCATGCGCGCGGACATTTATTTGTCTTCCTGTCTTTTGCGTAAAACTTTGGGGTACGCCGATTCCGGCTCTTTTTCGCTTTCATACATTACCGGGTCATACCATAACCGGGTAATGTAATAATTCACCCAGATCTTGTCACCGTATGACGATTCCACACGAAGTTGCAGCGTGTATTCAAAGTTCTCGATATTCGCGCCGCGCTCCCAGCGTAATTCCAGGCGATTGCACTTGGCGCCATAGTGCGCCTGATGATAGGTGATGTGGCTCTTGTCGTTATAGGCGTTGAGCGCGAAAGCATGCATCAAGGCATACTTGCCGTCGGCATCTTTACCGCCGACACCGGCCATCACCTCGAAAGCCTGACAGCCGGTCAGCATTTCGGTGATATCGTGCCAGTTTCCATCCGCGGGCACCGGCAATTCTCCGCGGCGTCCGACTCTGCCATGCGAAGCGATCGTACCGGCGACATCCAGTTCAAAGCGGGGATTGTCGGTATTGATACCGACACCAGCTCTTGTCGCATCGCCGGACTCGGCGCTGCCATCGGTGCTACGCAATGTCAGAATATGCGGGTTATTTTTATTTCCGAAGCTCAAATTTCCCGTTGCTTTATCGATACCGGCAGACCACATGGCGCTGAGCGTTGCCATGTTCTGATAAAAACTCATCAGCTTGCCGTCGCCCAGCTGAAAAATTTTCAACCCTTCTTCGGCGGTTTTCTCGAATCCATCATCAATCAGATTCAGCGTCGAATCGATCAAGTCGGCAAATGCCACTTCAGAAGGCATCCTGCCATTCTTGAATTTGGCTTCTAGTGTTTTTCTATCTTTTCGCGCCATTTTTCGTCAGAAATTATAAAAGTACTGCCAATTTCGAGTTCGCCGATGCCGGTGATTTGCGGCTCGATTAAATCGTAGCGATCGTCCATCTCGATAAAATGCTGCTTGATAGGCGCCACGATACTCCAGGGATATACCGGAATAATATCTTTCACTTCCGAATCCTCCGGTTTATCCGCGCTGTCTAACAGATCGAAATAGTCTTCGCCCGCCGGTGCAATGCGCAGTATGGAAAGATTAGTGACACGATCGACATAATCGAGACTTTGGATAAAAGACTCAATCTCATGTTTACTGACCATCCAGCCAAAGTGACGGGTATATCCCACGGTCTCGTTCCATGGCGACAGAAAATCCGTTATCGCCTGATTCAAGCGCTCCAGATACATACCGGCCAGTAATGGATTTTTCAGCTTGACCGTGCAGCGTACTTGGATGACTTCGTACACCGGGTTAAGAATGTGCGCGGTCACAAAAGGCGGCACATACTGGTTGATAAAATCCTGTATTTCATTAATCAGGTGACCATTCAAAAGCGGCTTCTGCGTGACGCTTTCGTTCTGAGCGAGATAAGGCACCACCACCATCAGCACATGGCCGGGACTGAAGCGCTGCTTGATCACAAAATCAGGGTTCATGCCGGGAAAACACTTCACCTTATAGATTTGCGGAAACTGCTCGAGTATCAGCAGCTCATAATCGGCCGGCAGCAACGCGCGCTTTTTATGCCTCAACCGCTCGCTGACACGAATGCGTAGATGAGCGCGGTCTTCCGCCAAACGGCCGCCAAAAGAAGGTTGAATTTGTTTGACGGCGCCTACACCCGGAATTGATATGCGCATACGTGACACCGCACCGGCAGGCAAGCGGATGGAATTGCCCGGCACGGTATCCTGTTCCAGATGCCGGCTGGCTCTTAATGCCTGCGCATGAATTGAATACAAACTGCAAAATTTTTCCAGATCATGATCGGACGACACCCGCAACCAGGATAATCCGGCCGGTAACACGGTATTGTCCTGGGAAATATCCGCCGGAATATTCAGCGTGATTATTCCCGACCTCATGAACCGCTGCGTGGAGTCGGATACGATCTCTCTAGCGCTTAGCGCAAACCATTGGTTATCCGCCAGATAAAACCACTGCATTTCCTTCAGCGAAGCGGCTTCTACCGGCAATGAGTTCTCCCGCAAATAAAAATATAGCGTAATCACACCGCCACCGGTCAAACCTTTTAAGCCAATTAATAGATTCCCGGAGTGGAGAAATTGCGGCAATAAATAATGGGCTTGATCGGCTCGCATAGTGACATTTTTCCATCCCAGCGGATGCAAATAAATCATTCTCTCTTGCAGCGCCGCAACACAATTAACCTCTTCCTTGCCCATGATCATTTGCGCAGAAGCTTTATAGTTGACTGCGATGGATGTGATCATCGGTGTGTACGGCGGATTAGGCACGTGTTTAAGAAACTTGGCATGTTTCTGTTTGGCGTTGAAAGTCAGTACATTAGCCAATGCAGTGGGATAATCTCGGTGACCGAATGCTTGCCCCGGCGCTGCCAGGGTGAATTTGAAGAAGCCTCGATGCGTGGAGGGTGTGTAAGCGAATTCTGCCAAAGCATTGCGATATTCAACAGGACTCCAATAGGAAATGACCGGAGCACACGACAACTTACGGTATGCGCTGACTTCACTACCGCCATCCAAGCTGGCTTTAATTTGAAAAAGAGAATTGACAACCGCCGCTTTGGCATTCTCCGGCAGCCATTTGCCATTTGACAGTACCGTTGTGCTGACCCGGAAGTCGGTATCGCCAAAGGTTTCATAGCCCTGGTAATGGGCTTTAAAACCACCGATACCGGCAGGTAAACCGCCCCACTGGATCTCGACGTTGAAATCCGATAATTGCTTACCGGCCGCTTCCGGGCAACCCACGATCAGATACGAACCAACCTCCGGCAGCGGGCCAAACGGTGCAAACGGCGCGAGCGGGGATAATTGCCCGATGTTATTGTGCAATTGCACCGTGCGGCATCCTTCCACCGCGACATCGATGCGGATCGAATCCAATTCCAGCTTGCTCAAAATCCCATAGGGATATAAGTAGCTCTTGGGATTCAGAACCAATCGCACCACAGGCAATCCGGTTTCATAACCCTCGCCATGAATTTTGGAATCGTAGGGAACAACCGCCGGAAAGTTTTCCGGCAGAAAAAAAGTAAGCGTCAGGCTGTTTTCTTCCTGCCGTTGTTCAACACCTGAGTAGGATGGCAGATACTCCGCGACCTCTCGCCACCCGCCTTCGACCGATAAACTGATAATGAAAATATCCCGGAACGCTTTGAAAAAAGCTTGCTGCTCTTGAACTGATCTTTTTTCACCGGCACCTCCGGATAGTTGCATGGCTACCGCGATTTTCCGGACCCATTGTTCCAGGGTGATTTTATTATCACCCTCCAGTCCAGTGGTGTATTTCATATGGATAGAGACCGTCCGCCGTCCTTCTTGCAACCACAACGCCTTGCTGGCTAGCGCAAACCCGATGCGGGCATGTTGCACCAGAATGGTTTCCTCCCCTTTTTTAGGGGCGCCGAATAATGGGTACATCTGAACATTATCGCTATCCAGCGCGCTATCGCCGGTTAAAACCGGCACATCATTCAACCAGCCGCCAGTAGGAATCTGCCGGGTGATCGCGCCCGCTTGATCATTCAGTACAACCGATTCGCACAAACCATTTTCGGGAAAATTTAACGGATCGCGCTTAAAAAATAACGTATGGATAGCGCTCACCGAGGCGTCGTTTATCAACACATCGTCGTCAGCGGTATAAATAATATCCTGCTTGTTCTCATCCTTACCCGCCAGAAACTCCGTTCCTTTCGGTATCAATACGCTGTGATTTTTTTTGTTGGGAACGAGCGTCACATAAACATGATCGGGTGTGAAGCCGCGTGGCTGAACTTTGAGCACCTGGTCGTAATAAAAATCGACATAGTTCAAGGTGAAGCGATTAATTTTATTGTGCAGTTTCTGAAACAACTGCAAAAAGGCAAGCAACAATCCTGCGGCAGGTTCATGATCCTTGCTGGTTAACGATACGGACAATAATTTTTCCGCACTGCCTTGCACCATCTCAATGGCTTTGACGAACGCATAGAAACTGGACCGAATAGGAACGGCATCGGCCACATCAACCGCCGCATTGGCATGACTGAGCGTGGTTTCTTCCGTCACTTGCAACAATGTCATCAAATCGCGGGAGAAAATCGTTTCGAGCGTGTGATGTGAAACATGCTCAGCCAAATATTGCCCGAGCACATCGATATCTTTCCTGAGTCCGGTAACGACGCTTTCCAACACCTTGCGCAATTCGGTACCGATGGCATTTTTTGTCCGCGCCAGTAATTGCAGCCACCGGTCCAGCAACCTGACCGCAGTATAAGACGACATCATGTGCTGGCTGATTTCTTTTGCGGACAATGCACGCAATGCCTTTGTCAATTCATCGTCAGCCATATTGCCCTGACCGGCAACGCCGGTCGTCAGCTTATCCAGATCGACAGCCAGAATCGTGGCAATGACAACCGTCTCGTCCAGCGAGAAAAAATGCGCCCAGGTTCCGTCTTCCCGATTATTCAGGTTATAAAACTTCATCACTTGCGCATATTCAACCAGCAGCGCCAATAAGGTGTGAAAGCGCATATCGGCGACGTTGAAATAATCCTTCTCCAGCGCCGGTAATAATCTTTTCTCCTGATTCTTACCGTCACTGATGTGCAGATGATATTGTGTTGACCAATCGGTGCGAAGCTTCATTCACCCAGAAACCTTATAATTTAACATTCGTGCCTTCAGTGAAATAAAACGGGTACACGATATTGTGGCGGTTATTTGTGGTCCGCACGATGTAGGTGATATCAATCTTGATCAAGCCATTCAAGATATCTTCCTGGTTACCGGAATCCACCCGGATATTTTCCACCACCACGCGAGGTTCAAAAAAAAGTATCGCGCGCTTGATCAGGTCAACCATGACCGTGACCGTCGTTTCATTAATCTCTTCAAAGACCTGACTTTTTAAACCGCAGCCGTATGTGGGTTGCATCACGCGCTCACCAGGATTGGTCGATAAGAGGATATACAGGCTTTCATGGATATCCTCTTCTGCCGACACTTTCCGCATCGATCCATATTGACCGAACTCAGGCGGAAATCCCCAGCCGGTTCCCAGGAATGATTTATCGTCGGTACTCATCGCTTTGCTTCCATGCTAGCCGCCGATCATCACCGTCGGAAAACCCAGCACGATGGTGCCGCCGTGCGCCGTTGTGTCACCCATCCGGGCAGCCGGACGGTTGCTGATCATGACCGTCGCCGATCCTTTCACAATACTGTCGGGCGGGCCGACGCAGACGCACATATCCCCTACCACGGCGGCCGGCATATTGCCGATCAATACAGTGGGCACGCAAGGACCGCTGATCGGCCCACCCACATGCGGAATCGGTGGCACGCCCGGTGTTTGCATCGGGCAAGTATGCATGTCAGTGATACGTGCGGCTGGGGGCATGACTACACTCCTGTCAACAATTAATCGAAATCCTGAGCATTCAGTACAGCTTAATTGATCATCACAATAGCGCCTTTTACCGTAGTCTGGCCGCTGGCCGACAGCTCGGCGGTGGCGTTGCCTTTGGCACTGAAACCGACGTTGGCTTGATGATTGATGTTGAGTCCCTGATTCTTGATATCCGCTTGCGCCGTCAATTCGATATTGCTCACCGCGTCGATGGTCACCTTACCCTTGGCGCTGATCTTGATGTCTTTCGGGCTGTCGATGACGATGCCGCTGGAATTGAGCTCGATTTTGTTGGAATTTTGGTCTTGCAGCAAAATCGATTTCTGATCGTCGCTGATGACGATTTTGTTATTGCCGGGTGTGATCAGCGTAATGACTTTCTTGTCGTCGTCGAATTCGAGTTTTAGCTTACTGCGCGTCACCACCGCTTTGGTGAAATTATCGGCGGTCAATTCGTAGGGCATTTTCTGTTTGCTGCTGTACAAACTGCCGAGAATGACCGGGTGCGACGGATCGTCGTTGAAGTATCCCAGCACCACTTCGTCGCCGATCTCCGGAATGAAGAAAGCGCCGATGCCGTTGGAACCGTAAAAACTGGCCAGCCGCGCCCATACGCCATCGGTTTCTGCCTGCAAAACCGGCACGGATACTTGAATCTTGTATTGCCCTTCCGGATCAGCGTCGAGCTTTTTCACCACACCGATGTGCAAACCGTTGACTCCGGGCACAAAACCGGAAGTTAGCGGCGCTTCGGTTTTGTATTGTTCGGTAAACCATTGCGACGGCATGCCGAACTCGATCTCCGTCACCCAATTGCCTTGTTTGATGTCGTGCTTCACCGCGGTGACCAGCACATTACCGTTAAAACGTTCACCTACGCCTTTCAATTCCATCAGATCGCCGATTTTCACCTTGGCGCTACCCTGAAACGCCGCATACCCTCTGATGCGCGCCAAACCCGACTTTATCTGCTGCCCCTTGGCCCACTCGCTCAACGATGCATTCTCCAATGGCGCATCGGTTTGCAAACGGTAATAATCCGGCGCAATCACACTGGCCAAATCCGCCGCTGCCAAGTTACCCTGACCGGTCAATTGTTCAGAGCTGGCTTGCGCTTCCTGCACGGCCTGACTGGCCGGATCCCAGGCTATGCCTTTGACCATGGAAAATTGCCAAGCCGCATCCAGGTCCGCGCTGAACGCCATCAAGTCGATGCCGTAGGTCAGTGTCAGTACCGCACTACCGCTCGTCTGAGGCGCCTTGACGCTGACTTTGCCGCTATCGACAGTTACCAGAAAACCATTGGCTTCCGCCCGGGTCAGCAGGTAATCCCAGTCGGTGCAATAATATTGCACCAGTTCTTTATAGCTGGTTGTAGTGGCGGTGACGTCAGAACTCAAGCCGCTGTATCCGCCGATCAGCTTGGTGATAATGTCGCTATCCTTCGAATCGACGAAATTGGCGTTCTTGCGCCCCACTGTCATGGCAATCGCACTGTCTTTACACTGCACGATCAAACGGGAAAAATTATCGCCGTCTATTTTGATACCGTGCTTGATAACCACACCTTTGAAAACGGTGCTGGTTTGATTGGCATAACCGGCGTTGATGGTGATCACCGCGCCGGGTTTAAAATCATCCGCGTCACTGACCGGAAATTTGTTACTTGGCATGTCCCCGTCCAGTAAGACGATCTTGGCGCTGGGAATTTTATTGACTCCATAAATGATTTCGATCGAAACGATTTGAACGGTATCGGCTATGGCATTGCCGTCACTCAGAATGGTCACCGATACGACACCGGTGCTGTCCGTTAATGGGGAATCCGCCATAGTCAACCCTAGTTTAATGGAGGGAACCGCAGCTTGGTTCCCGGTTTTAGATTACGAAAATCCGTCAGACGATTAATCTTGGCAATGTCGAGATAATAACTACAATCCTGATAAACCCGATAACACAGCAGCGGTAACGTATCACCTGCTTTTATCTCGATAAGATGCGTTAAGTCAGGAGATTCTAGAGCCGCTTCTTTAGAAATTTCTTGAGTGCTTTTATACTCGAAAAATATGATAGTAACCTTAGCTCGGAGTGGAACACCGCTTGGTTTGAACAAGGTATAGTCATATTTAAGCGATTCCACTCGTCCATAAAAAAGCAATTCACCCCATTTCAACTGCACAATCGGTGCTTCATGTTTTGAGCCATTATATTTATAAATAACCTCCTTCAATGACTCAATCTGTTCCTTGATCGGAACCGGATCGCTGACCACAGAAAGCGGATTGGCCGAGACAGCGCCTGTCGCATCCAGTATCAACTCTTTCAAAACAAATTTATCAGCATGAGTTGCATAGTATTTGGCTTCAACTCCCGGCTGACCCATAACACTTTCTTTTGAATAGCTTATCTTAGAAGTGCGCTCATATCCTGCAGGATTGATCATCGCTTCAAATTTTTCACGCTTTACAGTGATTGTGCCGTCCTTAGCCACGGAACAAGCAGTGATCGTTAGTAGCTTCTTGGCGTTGTTCAGGGGCATTTAGCGTTCTCCCCGTTCCTGCAGACAATCCACAATCATGCGGCGGCACTCGGCAAGCACTTCTTCTTTTAGCAGCCGGTGTTCTTCCGTCAAATCGAGATCTTCTTGCCCGGTACGCTGCACGATATTGAATTTGATCAGCAGTTGTTTAATCTCTATCGCCATTGGGTATTCTTACGCCTGCTAGATAATGCGCATGGAAACGGTATAACTCAGAATGATCTTTTCGATGGCGACTTCGTTTTTGGTGGAGCCGAAGCTTTCGACTTCCCATTTCAACGGGTAAGCCGAATCGAAAGACCAGCCGCGAATCGGCATTTTGTCTTCATTCATCAGATACACCAGAACAGGCAAGGGCTTAATCGCCAAATTAAAACCGGATTCAAGCGTCGATTTGCACCACACCACCAACGGTGAGGTCAATGGCGCAATGCCGCGTTTCAAGGATAAATTGGGATGCTTGATGCCTTTCGGCAATTGCCGCACGAATCGGTTTTCACCGCCTTCAACAACCGATTCCACTTCCATTTCCGTTTCGATTCCGGATACTTCCTGGAAAGAAGTATCCGCCGACAATCCAGCCGGTGGCCCGATCACGACCTTAAAATAGAAAGCAGAGGGTGGATAAACATTTCCGGAGAATGAAACATTCATGAGTCACCCATCTGCTGGCAAGATTTAAAAACACTAACTGTTGGCGATCGTCAGGCCTTCATGCACGATTTCGATGGATTCTATCGCCACTTCGTTGCCTTCCGATTTTAAATCGGTGCCGGTAATCTTGGTCGGCCAGGCATTCGTGAGCGTCCACACCATCGTCGCCTTACCGCCTTCATCCAGCAAACTGATGGTAACCGGTAAGCGCTTAATCGTATTCATCTTGATCTGTTTAAACCAATCCCAGAATTTGTTATCGCCTTTGAAAACGCCTTTTTTCATGGTGATATTGCCGACTTTTTTCATTCCCGGCATCTTGATCACGGAGAATTCCGGGCTATCGCCATGGCGGTATTTGATCTCTTCCGACTGAATATCCAGACCACTGACTTCCTGAAACCGCATGACTTGAGAATCCCATTTAACCTGAAAATAAAATTTCGGCATGGGCCAAACTGTCGTCGATTGAGCTGATCCATCATCTGCCATAATGCACTCCCAATTTTATGATTAAGAAATATATATTTTCGCTAACTGTCTCAGCAACACGAGCTATCCGTTTAAGATTTCTGCATTTGCTGCTGGAATGTAATCTCAATAAACTCTGCCGGGCGGCTCAATGCAACCAGCACGGTCACTTTCAACATACCATCCAAGATATCCTGTGGCGTCATGGTTTCGCCCAGGCCGACAAACACGCCAAAGGCATCTTCCGGTGTCGCGCCAGCCAAGCCGCCACGTTTCCAAATACTGGTCAGGAAGTTACTGATCATGCTTTTGATCGTTACCCAGGTGCTGGAGACATTGGGTTCGAATACATACGCTTTGGTCGCCAGTCTAATGGATTCTTCCAGCATGATCATGGTGCGGCGCACGTTGATATAGTTCCAGTCCAAGCTGTTGCCATCGAGCGTGCGGGCACCCCAAACCAAAGTGCCTTCGCCGATAAACGTCCGGATTGCATTGATCGATTTACCGGCAGTTGTGACGTTCAAGTCTTCCTGCTGCGCATTGGTGATCTCAACGGCGGGTGAAATGACCGCGTTCAGGCTGACATTGGCAGGTGCTTTCCACACCCCGCGTGAATTGTCGACCATGGTATAAACACCAGCCATACCCGCGCTGGGCGGCAGCAGATTGAGTTTGAGTTTGATACTTTCGATGATGCTCTTGTACAGCGGGCAAACGGCTGTCAAAATTTTGTGCAGATCGACATCGGTCGACATGGTTGCTGTTTTGGGTGTCACGCCGATTTCCGCAATCTTGCCGTTGATCTCGGTTTTTTTCTTATCATCCAACTCGCTGCCGTCGATTTCCGCTTTGAGCAATTCCTGCAATTTATCCGCATTGGAAATGTTAGCGAAGTTCAAATCACCGGTTTGCACGATGGATGTATTGAGCCACGGATAGTAGGCTGCGGCGAAATCCAGGCTATTCGTGCCGAGATCATTGCGGAATTTCTCGATGCATCCGCTATCCTGCGCTTCCTTATAGCCATCAAAAACATCCAATATGGCAAAACGATTTTTCATCACTTGCCCGCAATGACTCAGAGCAGCCTGTTGCAATGCGATACAGTCCGGTTCAGCCAGCGACATGGCATCAGGAATCACCACCATCGTCGGTTCCTGCTCTTTTAATAAAACATCGATCCCTGCGTTCAACTTCGGTTTTTCGATATTATCGGTATAGCCGCCAACCGATACGACATAGCAAGCGCCGCCACCGTTTTGGAAAAACAGCATCATGCTGTGATACAGAAAATAACGAGCGCCCTGGAGTTCCAGAACATATTCCTTATCGCCGCTCGCAAAATCCGATTCGACCGCAGCTGCAGTCGCAGCCGGTGCAGCCCCTCCTTTTCCCGCCTTCGCTGCGGCTGCCGCGGCAATTTCGGAAATTTGATATTGCGTTTTAGGCGGTCCGCCAAAGAAGCTGATAAATTCCGACATGGATGAAATACGCCACGCCTTATTTAATAGCGATTTTCCTTTGTTATTGGCTCGTTCCGTATAACCGATAAATGCCGGTACTGCGGTTGCCACTTCCACGACAGAATTCGGAAACGCGCTCTTTTCAACAATGTAAACACCCGGTGTCTTATATTGCCCCATCATCAGCTCCTTTTAATTGGAAATGTAGCGTTCATCGGCCATTGTTATCATTCAACTTGATAAATCCAGCCTACAACCTTGTTTAGATTGAACATAGAGCAGCTTAGCCGATGTAGTATTAATTCTCAAGCGTTAAGTAAAGAATTGGCAAAATTAGCGCCGCCAATTCCTACCGCTCACAGCAAGGCACTCACTATCGATGCGCTGAGTGTTCACGCAACCATGCCTCAAGCTCTTCTGCCGGTGCAGGCCGGTGAAACAAAAATCCCTGGTAATAATCACAGCCATGCTGCCGCAGAAAAGCCAATTGCTGTTCCGACTCAACACCTTCCGCCAAGACACTTAATTTCAGACTGCGCGCCATCGCAATAATCGTAGCGGCGATCTCACGATCATTGGGATCATGCGCCAGGCCGCGCACGAAACTTTGATCGATTTTGAGTTTATCGATAGGAAAGCGCTTCAAATAAGTCAATGACGAATAGCCAGTGCCAAAATCATCAATCGCCAGTTGGATTCCCGGCGCTTTCAATGTTTTTAACGTATCGATCGAGCGTTCCGCATGCTCCATGAACATGCTCTCGGTTAATTCGAGTTCCAGACAGGCCGCCGGAAGTTTCGTTTCTTCCAGGACCCGCTGGATCACTTCAGCCAGATTCTCGGATTGAAACTGCCGAACCGACAAATTGACCGCCATTGTCAATGGCGGCAGACCGGCATCAATCCAAGCTCGGCCTTGCGCACAGGCGGCACGCAGCACCCATTCGCCGAGCGGCACGATCAGACCGGTTTCTTCGGCAATCGGGATAAATTTTCCCGGCATCACGATAGCTTCGCCGGGCGGTTGCCAGCGCACCAAAGCTTCAACTCCGACCACCCGGGTGCTATGCGCATCGATCAAAGGCTGGTAGTGCAAGACGAATTCACCGGCGACGAGCGCGTGACGCAGGCGGGTTTCCATCACCAAACGCTCATTGGCCGCAATGCTCAAGGCTTCCGTATGGTAACGATAGGTGCTGCGGCCTTCTTTTTTCGCCAGATACATGGCCATGTCCGCGTGCTGAATCAGCTCGGTAACGGTACGGGCATCATCCGGAAAAAGACTAATACCGATACTCGCGTTTATAAAGATCTCGTGGCCACTGGGCAAAACGAAGGGGGTCGCAAGCAGATCAATCAAGTTTTGCGCGACGGTCGCGGGCTCGCTCGGATCTTTGATATCTTCCAGAATCAGCAGAAACTCATCCCCCCCCAAACGCGCCAGGGTATCTTCCTCGCGTAGCCGTTTCTTTAGCCGCGAAGCGAGCAGCATTAACAGCTCATCGCCGATCGGATGACCGAGGCTGTCGTTGATGTTCTTGAAACGATCCAGATCGAGACAGAGTGTTGCAATCCGGAGACTGTGCCGCTGCGCCCGTTCAATCGCATGAAGAAGCCGTGATTGCACCAATAACCGGTTTGGCAAACCGGTGAGCGGATCATAATGCGCCAGATGCACCAGACGCGCTTCGGATTGCTTCATCTGCGTAATGTCGGTAAATACTCCGACATAATTGCAAGGCTCATTGCTGTCATTGCGGACGGTGCTGATCGTCAACCATTGCGGATAAATTTCACCGTTTTTACGGCGATTCCAGATTTCCCCGGACCAGCACCCTTGTTTGATGAGACTGACCCACATGGCTTGGTAAAACGCTTCGTCGTGCCGTCCCGATTTAATGATTTTCGGGTTCTTGCCCAGCACTTGTGCTTCGTCGTAACCGGTTATTTCCGTGTAGGCGCGGTTAACCGCCAGGATGCGTGGCTGCAGATCGGTAATTACGACACCCTCCCGGGTGGATTCAAACACCGCCGCAGCTTGCTTCAATGTTTCCGCCGCATATACCTTTTGCACGGCTAGCGCCGTGATAGACGCGAACTCATGGATCAACGCCAAATCGGTGGGCGCCGGTTCCCGCGGGGTACGATGATAAATGGCGAAGGTGCCCAAGACTCCCCCGGTTTCATTTTTGAAAGGCAACGACCAGCAAGCGTGCAAATTGGCTTTACGCGTCAATTCCAGATAAGGCTGCCAATAGGGATGATGATCGATATCGGCAACGATAACCGCTTCACCCCGCCACGCGGCTGTACCGCAAGAACCGGTCTCATCACCGATCATCATCTGATCGATAGCCGCATTGTAGTCATCCGGCAGGCTCGGCGCAGCGCCCAGCTTAAGGCGGCCTGCATGCTTATCCAATAGCAAAATAGAAACCAGCATGCCGGAATTGATTGTCTCAAGGCGTTGCGCGATATCGTTCAAAACCACCGGCAGAGGCTGACCGGCGACAATCAAATCCAATGCGGATTGATGCGCTTGCCTGATCAATTCAACCCGCTTGTGTTCACTGATATCCAACCAGGCACCGACAACCTCATAAGGCTGGCCATCGGCACCGCGCACCAGCCGCAGCTCGTCGAGAATCCAGACGATCCGCCCGTTGCGATGAAAAAAACGGTAGTCATGCGTCAATTGATCATCGGTCAGCAGCATAAATTGACGTGCCACGGCCAGTTCACGATCGTCAGGATGCAAATGGGAATGCCACCAATCCGGTGCCAGCGCTTCTTCCGGGGTATAGCCCAGCAACCGCTCAATGTTTTCACTAACCCAGACGGATTGCAGGGTATTTCCCGCAAAACGCAGGTTGTACAAAATCGTCGGGCTGGCAGCCAGCAAATGAGATAGGCGTAAACTGGTTTTTTTCAGGCTGACACGCTCACGCACCAGTTCGGCTTGGCGCCGCGCTTTTTCCAGCGTAGCGGGAATTTCAAAGAGATAGCCTTCGTGTTTGGACAAATAATCGTCCACACCCAAATGCAATGCACGCGCAGCCACCGTTTCACTGCCCTGGCCGGTGACTAACACAATGGGAATTTCCAGCTTGCGCTCATCCCGCAGCAATTTAACGAACTCGAGACCTTCCATGCCCGGCAAGCGATTATCAATCAGCAATATGTCGAACTCAGCGGTCTCGGCCGGATCTCCGGGAAGCAGCGCCAAAGCATCTTGCGCGCTGGTCACTGTAGTCAAGTGGATGTGCGGCGCATGCAGCGCTAAATGGCGGCGCGTCAAATCGATATCAAAAATATTATGCTCGATATACAACACGCGCAATATGAGGTGATTACGATCCATACTGTGGCTGCGAAAGCGCGTGAGCGCACTGCGCAATGTGCGAGGAAGCCGCTCCAGGTAATCACCTTCCTTGATCAGATAATCGTCCGCGCTGGCCTTAAACGCCGCGACCGCCGAATCGTGGTCGCCTGATCCGGTGATAATCACGGCAGCCAGCGGCAATTGCCGCTCTCTGATATTGGCCAGCGCTTCCAGACCGGAACCGTCCGGCAAGTTCAGATCTGTCAGCAGCACATCGTAATAATCGGGTTTATCAAGGCACTTCAGCCCTTCAGCCAAAGTCGTCACCACGATCAGTTCAATTTCGGGTGCAGTCCGCGCCAGCGTGTGCCGGGTTAAATCGGCGTCCATGAGAGAATCTTCGATATAGAGGACTCGCATCGTATTTATTCGCGCAATTCGTTAAGCACGCACCAGTAAAGTTCAATCTGCTGCGCCACATCCATAAAGTTATCAAAATCTACCGGTTTGACAATATAGGAATTAACGCCTAAGTCATACGCGGATTGGATGTCGCTATCTTCTTTCGAAGTGGTTAGCACTACGACTGGGATGCGGCGCAGCACAATGTGATCCTTCAGTGTCCGCAGCACAGTAAGACCATCGACGCGCGGCAAGTTGAGATCCAATAAGATGACGGCCGGCTGGACTTCCCCGGATTCCCAGCGCGGCACCCATGCTAATGCTTCCTCGCCATCCCGTGCAACCACAATGGGGTTAGCCAGCTTGCGCCGCTGGAAAGCGCGCAAAGTAAGATCGACGTCGAGCGGATTATCTTCAACAAGAAGAATCGGCGGGCATGAATTCATCGTAATTGACTCCATCGCTATTTTGAGTTTTCCTGCACTGCAGGCAGTTGCAAATAGAAAGCCGCACCTTCGCCCGGTGCGCTTTGCGCCCAAACTTGACCTCCCATGCGTTGCATCGCTTTCTTGACCAAAGCCAAACCGATTCCCGTGCCGGGATAATCCTCCAATCGATGGAGGCGCTCAAAAATCTCGAATATGCGGTGATTATACTTCATGTCAAAACCAATGCCATTATCACGAATCCACAAAGTAACCTGGTGATCATCCCGGCCGGCACCGAATTCAATGCGTGGATGCGGCGAATGTTTGCTGAATTTAATCGCATTTCCCAATAGATTACGCAACACCACGACCAAGCCATCGCGATCGCCGCGCGTTATCAGCGGCGGTAAATCGGCGGCGATCTCAATCCGATGCTCGGCGATATCTGCGGCGCATTCTTCCAGCGCCTGATGCACTAAAACAGTCAGATCCAGCGTGCCGGACTCCAGCTGGCACCGTTCCATGCGCGAATAGGCCAGCAAATCATTGATCAGCTCATTCATCCGCCTCACCCCGGCGCGAATATTGTTGATGAACAAACGCCCTTCATCGTCCAGCCGGTCGCCATAATCTTCCTGCAAAAGACGGCTGTATCCTTCAACGCCGCGCAACGGGGCTTTCAAGTCGTGAGAAACGGAATAAACAAAACTTTCCAGCGATTGATTGAGAACGTTTAATTCGTCGGTACGCTCCGCAACCCGTTTTTCCAGATCGGCATTCAACTGCTGGAGCGCTTCCTCGACCTGCTTCTGGTAAGTAATGTCCTCGGTAAACATGGCGATGCCGCCGATACCTCCATCGGCCTGATACCAAGGCCGCACCTCCCAGCGTAACCATTGCATGCTGCCATCGGCCCGTTCAAAACGATCCTCATCGGCACGGATGATTTCTCCGGCCAGGCAACGGCGATGAATCGCTTTCCACTCTTCGCCGATTTCCGGAAAAATGTCGTAATGGCATAATTCCGATAAATCACGGTCATTTACCCGGTAATCGTTACGCCAGCGTTGACTGCACGCGAGATAACGCATTTCCCGGTCAAACATGGCCAATGCAGCCGGTGCATATTCAATGAACAATTTAAGCCGCTCCTTGCTTTCCTGCAGCGCCATCTCGCCCAGCTTGCGCTCGGTGATATCCTGCACAGTTCCGCGCATGGCAATGATGCGGCCGTCAAAATCGGGTACTGCTTCTCCGCGTGAGATCGTCCAGCGATGCGCGCCATCCGGCCGCACCACTTCCGCATCGCACTCAAATGCAGCGCCGTCGCGCCAGCACTTTTGCACTGCGGCAGCCAGCTTGTTCCAGCTATCCACGGTGTAAAAACTCGCCATTTCCTGATAATCCGCAGGCGGCAAAGCGGTATCACGGCCATAAATCAGGTAAAGTTCCTCGGACCAGGTTTGTTTATCCACGCCGTTCCAGGTCCAATGTCCGAGGTTGGCGATGCGTCTGGCTTCTTTGAAGTTTGCCGCGATTTCCTTGCGGCTTTGAATATCTTCAACCACGGCGATGAAATAATCCGGCGCGTTATCGGGCTTACGCACCAGGGAAGCGTGAAGATTGATCCAGATCACGCGGCCATCCTTACGAATATAGCGTTTCTCCATTGCATACGCAGTGATTTCACCGGCCAACATGCGCTTTACGTTATTGATGTCTGCTTCCAGATCATCGGGATAGGTGACATCCTGAAATGTAAGCGCTATCAATTCATCCTGACTGTAACCCAAGATAGCGCAAAGCTTGTGATTGACTCGCAGCCAATATCCTTCTAGTGAAATAATCGAAATCCCGACGGCGGCTTGTTCAAAAGTAGCTTGAAATCGTGCCTCGCTTTGCCGCAGCTGCTCTCTGACAAGCTGTCTTTCGAGCACCAATTTATCAACACGCACCAAGAGCTCATCCACGGCAAAAGGCTTATTCAGATAATCCTGCACGCCGGATTTCAGCAGTTTGACGCAGAGATCGTCATCGGCCTTAGCGGTAAGCATGATGATGGGCACGCCATCCAGTTCCGCATGCTGGCGTATTTGCCACACCATTTGTTCACCATCCATCACCGGCATCATCACGTCGGAAAGAATCAGATCGGGCGCCAGCTTCAGCGCTTGCTCCAATCCTTCACGGCCATTGAAAGCGCTGGCTACGCGGTAGCGAGGCTGCAACATGTCGGCAATGAAGCGATTCATATCCGCATTGTCTTCAACAACCAAAATCAAGGGCAAATGGGCGGCGGTTACCGGGAGCGGCGGGGTTCTTTGCGCGCGGCTTTGAAGTGCATCCATGACTTCATGCACAATGATCTCGTCCAGGGAAACCGGCGCATCCCGTAATACCGAACCGGCTGGCGCCGTGCGCGGCAGCGTGATCCTGAATAGCGCACCGCCACCCGGCGCTTCTTCGAGTTCGAGTTTGCCATGCAGTAAATCGGCAAAATCCTTGACGATGGCCAATCCTAAACCGGTGCCGCCACGCTGCCGGGTTTCGCTGTTTTCCACTTGAATAAAACGTTCAAATACGCGCTCACGCATTTCCGCCGGTATGCCGGGACCATTATCCTGAACTTCGATCTGCGCGCATTCTTCGTTTGCTGCAAGCCGCACGGAAACACAGCCTTTATCCTGCGTGAACTTGAATGCATTTGATAGCAGATTGAGCAAGATGCGTTGCAGCTTCTCGCTATCGCTTTCGATTGTGCACACTTCCGGGGAGATAATCTGGAACGCGATATCGCGCTCCCGGGCCAACAATTCAAAGTAACTTGCCGTGACTCGCACGAGTTTCACCAGATCGAACCGCGCCCAAAAAACCGGCATGCGCCCTGCCTCGAGCTTAGCCGCATCCAGCAAATCGGTGACATGGCGGTAAAGAATGCGCGCATTACGCAGCATCAATTCGGTCTCGTGACGCTCTTCCGGTGAGGCGTTGCTGCCGGTGAGCCACCGCATGCGGTTCTCCAGAGGCGCAATGATCAGCGTCAGCGGCGTGCGTAATTCATGACTGATATTGGCAAAAAACTGCGACTTAAGGTGATCCAGCTCGGTCAGACGCTGATTCATCTGCTCCAACTCTTCCATCGCCGTTTTCAAGGCGCGATTAGCTTGTTTCACTTCAGCCGCGCGCTGCACGATCTCCGCCTCCATGCGTTGCGCGCGCGCTTTCACTTTGCTCGACTGCGCTTTATTGTCATGACCGGCAATGTATTCGGTCACATCCTCTGCATGGTGAAAGATATAAGCGACGCGACCTTCAGCATCCAATACCGGCGTGTTGACCGGGCTCCAGTATTTGAGTTCGAATGCGCCGCTGCCGTCGCGTAATGGAATATCGTACTTTTGCACGTTCATGACATCCGTTTGTTTCTTACTCACCGCATGATTGAGTGACGCACGCAAGTCACGCACACTGGTGGATGCCTGATCTTCCGGGTTATCGGGAAAAACATCGAATATGCTTTGACCCACAATGGCGTCGCGCTGGGTGCCCGTCACCTCAAGGTATTTATCATTCACCGCAACGATGGTGAAGCCGGAATCCGCGCGCAGGATCAGATAAGGATGCGGACTCGCCTCGAATAACTGCTGATAGGGTGGAATCTCATGCATGAGCATCTCACGTTTTAGAAGGCGACCAGCAAGTAAGTGTCAGGAATCAGATAATACACTATAAGGGCATGATTTTTATTCAACAACATTGGCGTTGTCAGCAGGGCTTTTAGCTATTGCCAGAATCAACTGACAGGTATGAGCCATCGGGATATGAGCGGTCAAACGATCAATTTGTCATAGTCACAACGCCCGGATAACGGTGTCAAGCTTACCAATGAAAATAGCATCCACACTGTTCCCTTTCAAATTATCTGACAACCCGGTTACGGCTTATAACTCACATTCGAACACTCGCTATCTCGCATTAGTGTGCCGAATACAACCAGGCACAGATCAGGAAGAGATAGTGCGTAGACAACTCTGCCACTCCGCGCCATTTTATCTATCAATTAATATAAATCTCGGAAACACTCGCTATTTTGTCACTGATCATTTCCGCATGCACCTGCTCCACGCTGGCATTCGGCAAACGTTTGACCAGCACTCTGTCACCCGTTCCGGTGGATTCTTTCAACTGCAAGCGTTGATCGGGCAGCTCATGCAGCGAGATCGCCTTTGAAGACAGCAATTGAATGGCAGTGCGATTTCCGGGCAAGGTCACATTTCCCAAGTTTTCAAACTGCAAGGTATTATCCAAATCCGCGATGTACACATTGCGTTTCGATAAATCGCCGAGAATGTAGTATTTCCAGTAGGTCTGATTGGTAGTGAAACGGATATAAAACTTGCGCGCAGCGTCATCCAGCTTGTCCGAACACAGTCCTTCCGCTCCGGCAGTAATGCATACTCGCACAATAAACACCGGCTTGACGAGATAATCCTTGCGTTCCAGTATGGCGGGCAAGGGATCAGCTGTGAGCTTTAGCCAAGCATCCGCAGCGGCATACGCATCCGGATGCAGCAGTTGTTTATCCGCCGCATCCCGGGTGACTTGTTGCGTATCGAAAAAAAGAATCGCATCATCGGGCGGCGCGCCCGGCGCGGTATAGCGGAAGAAGTTATTGTCCTTGGAAAAAACTTTAAAAGTCAGAACCAAATCGTCTTCCGCATGAAGACGCAGGATATTGATTTTTTCTTCGTCAAAATAAACGGCAATTCCACTTTCCGATGACTTGAGCAGTAAACCCGCTCTTCTCAATAACACCGCACAAGATTCGCTGGGAATGAATTCCAGGTTTTTGCAATGCTGCCCGGAGAAATAGGCATGTTCGACAGTTACATTGACGAGTATACGATAGGCACCCATATTCCGCTCAATCTATGGTTATTTTCCAGATCCACTCAACCCAAAACCATTCCTGAAACACTATTGCACCATCGACCTCGGCTCGCCCGCAACGGGGATACGGCCAACCACATCCTCGGTATCAAAGGCCACCATGCGCACCTTGTACAGAATGGATGGCAAATATTTACCCCCCAAGGAGCCCCATAAGTTACTGAGATCCTGGATTGAAAGATTTTCGATGTCCAGGATCAGTTTCTCGATGCGATCGTCCATCTCGGGTGCTGTTTGATGATTGATCACATGATTCTTCTGAAAAAAAATGATCGTGCTAGATAAAAATTTCAGCGCTTCGGGATAATTATTGCCGGTAAAATTCGCCGCCATCATCAGGTGCAAATTAAAATAGAGCGGCACACTGCTCTGCACCTCCCGTTGCCCGACTTCATGCAGGCTGACTTGCCGGAACGGCACGCTATCTTTCTCGATATTCACCAAAAAAACAACCAGCTTATTATTCACATTGACCGCCACCGTACCGTCGATCTCCAATAAATTGGAAACCACCACCACATCTTCACCCAGATTGTAAGTACGGCGCAGATACTGATTCAGCTGTGTCGCAAGGAGTTGCACGGCCACGTTGATCATAATGGATAATCGATAAACCTTGTTATGGGTGAATAAGGTGAACTGTTACGGAATGAATCAACTTGCTGAAGGCATATACAAAACACCCCCGCTTTCATGCGCGAATGTACTGGAAGCCCGTTGCACTGTCAAACGCGCACCGACCCGGCATTCCGCCCTGTTTACAGCGTTGCAACCGTCCATTCCGGAACTTCAGCGCCCTTCGACAGCAAGCGGAACGGCATTCCGCCGGGTTTGAGAAAGGGGGGCATTTGGGCATCTTTGCGGATACACCCGTTACCCTCACACTGCAAGATGATGTAGGCACAGCGATGCCCCCAATTGGCCCTAGGCTCAAGATCGACAAACACAATGCGCGCTTCCCAGGGAATATCAATCAGCACATCTCCGGCGTGAACTCTGGCTCCGGCATGCGCAATCTCGCGGCTCAGATAGACGATCGCGTTGGATAACGTTTCATCGTCAAAGACCGCGCTGACACGCTCGAAAATGCCCTGATCGGATTCTCTCATCTACCCAGCGTCTTTTTCACGACGTCGCCCAGCGTTGCCCGCAGCTCTTTCTCTTGCGCCGCGGAAGCATTTTCCAGCTTGCTTTCAATTTCCCTCAACTGCGGCACCAGCTTGGCGTGGACCATATCGTAAAACTCGGGGATCGGTTTGCGCAGGTAATACGGCTGCAAAACTTCCACCAGCAAACGGCAGTAAATCGGCCAGACATGCCAGTAGCGCTGCCCGAGGAAACAGTTACCCGCCGCTGCCGAGGATCGGCTAAACACCGGCGTGTCATACGGATCATGCACCGAATCGGCATAGTCATGCGCCTCACGCGCGGAAACCTTACCGGATCCATCCGTATCGGGATTGGATGCCAACGCGCCTCCATACGGCGTATGCCCGGCCATTGCAGCAATCCAATCGCGTGCAAACGGATCGAATTGCGCGCCGCCGATAGAGTTGTTCGCTTCCAGACAAGCGGACGAAACACTGGTGTAGGCTGCGGTAGATTTTGCCAGAATCGGCGCGTTAAAACCGCCGGCATGGCACTGCTCCATCATGACCATCATGCAGTAGTGTTTGGGCAGAGTCGCCAGCGTATCGGCAAAATCCGAGGCTAGATAATCCGCCCCGCTGTACGTACAGAGGTAGGACTGTGTCCCATTGTGACCGCCGTGATTGTTGGTATGAATCAACAGCAGATCATCCGGTTTCAATTTTGCCTTGAGTGTATTGAAAACCGTATCCAGATCGGCTTTTGTTCCCTTGCCGTTGACCGGCATCCGATAGGCGGAACTGTCTCCCGGCCAGCTCACCACCGGGTGTGGATTGCCGCTGTAGTTAATCGTTCCGTCGTAGTTCAGCACGAAGATATTCGCGGCAGGAAAGCCGTAAATATCGCGCAAAGTACGGTAGAGAAACTCCAGATCGCTGGTGTGCCGGTTATTTGAAGCACCCGAGAACAACACCGCGTAACGCTGGCCTTTCGTCCAGCGGATCGGACAGCGCAGCCACGGCAGAACGGGATAATAAATTTCAGGTTCAGCGATCTTGATGGGAGTATGAAACGCTTGAAAAGTGTTGGGAACATCGGCCGTCATATAAGGTGGAAATTGAGCACTCACCTCATTGTACAAATCCCCGGTTTCCGCATCGTGCAATAAATAGCGGCACGGATGCGACCAGTTATATTGCGGCGCGTCATCCGCGAACACCATGATGGAATTGCGTTCCATGACGATGCGCTGCTTATACGCCAGCACAGCTTCACCCTTTTTGAGCACTTGGTTTTCGATATGGAGATTGGTGTTACGCGCAGCTCTCCAAGACAGATTACTGACGATACCGGATTTAATTTTGCTGATTAATGCAGAATCTCTTGCCATGATGTGCCTCCCGTAGATAGAAAAAATAAAGCTACTTTTTCATGAGAAATGAACGCACTAAGAAAGAGTTTGATTATCCGCTAGCAACAGGATTGATCAATCAAAACTCTGTTTCAGTGTGATCCAATCAACACAAGAAAACAAGACATTTTGATACGAACCGTTACTGCGTGCGGCTATGAGCTGGAGCGTGAGAATCGTCGTTTAAGCGGACTAACGAAACATAACAGCTGATGCCAGCTACCCAGCTGGCATTAAAAACAGGGCTTCATCCATCCATCTCATCCTGGCATTTGCGCATGACAATTTGAAATCAGGCACATACCGCCAAAGCCTTTCATGGCCACGCCGAGTTCATTCAGCACTTTCTGCGCCCTGTCTTCTTTGCAAGCAAGAATGATCACAATGTTTTCATCGGTTATCAGAACATCATCGGGATTGCGGATACCTCGCGATCCGATACCGCCGACATTCTTAAAAACGGTATATCCGCTGACTTCGGATCTTTCCAGCAATTCCGTCAACTGATCGACATACTCCGCTCCAATAACGATTTCGAATCTTTTCATTACTATCGAATCATCCATCGATTCCTCTCCAAAACTTCAATTAATGATTACTAACCAATCCGGACGCCCCCGTGGGCATATTCAATGATTTTCCGGGCACAAGCACGGGGGCGCAATCCACACTCCGTTAACCCGAGCTGTTATCTCTTATAGTTTCAAGATGAACAGGACGACCGGTTTCCACTTGGGCAACCTGATAAATCCTGTAGTGTTTCTTCGTCGCAGACGGCTCTGTAAAAGCGGCCAAGTAAAACGTAATCGTGTAAAGAATCGTGATTGCATAAACTACAACCAGCTGCGGTGCTTTAAATAACTCTTTAGTTTCCATTTATTACTCCTCTTTTAGGATGTTTACCGGTTATTCATACCAACCGGCAAAAAGCGCATCGCCGGTTCGAATCAATATCCAGGTTCATAATACGTTCTTTCAGGTTGACAATAAAACTACTGGCGTATCAACCAATCACCCTCCATTGCAGTGACCAAAGAACAAACAAAATAAGGATCGATATATAATAGTCATTTAAATGAAATGAAAAAACCCTATTAATTGAAGGTACAAAATTAAAGGTACAAATTAAATATCTCACCTTGGGATAGATCATATAGATTGAATGTCTTGGTGATAAGTCCAATAAAGCGAAACATTTTGTTTCCTAATTAGATACAATGACACGATGCAAGATCTTAATCTTTTCGTCATATTTGCGCGGGTGGTAGAAACAGGCAGTTTTGCCGAGGCGGCGCGGCGCATGGACATCTCGCGCTCAGCGGTGAGCAAAGCCGTTGCAAAGCTTGAGAAGGATCTCAGCACCCGCTTACTGCTCCGCAGCACGCGGCATCTTAGTCTGACGGAAGCAGGCATCGCGCTCTCGGAACATGTGAAACGCATTCTGGAAGAAGCCGAACACGCCGAGCGGGCCATCAATAGTCTTCATGACGAACCGCGCGGAACCCTGAAAGTGAGCACGCCAAGCTCATTCGGAACGCGCCATATCGCTCCGGCGCTGCCTTGTTTTCTCGCGCGCTACCCTGAGATCAAAGTTGACTTAACCATCACCGATCATGCGGGCGATTTGATTGAAGAAGGGTACGACGTGCAAATCCGCGTGACCAACGAGCCCGACCCTAATCTGGTAGCGCGCAAGATTGCCCCTGTCCGCCGCATATTGTGCGCAACCCCGCAGTATTTTCAGCAATGGGGCACACCCCAAACCCCGGCGGAACTTGTAAAGCATAACTGTCTCGATTGCGCGCTCTCACCCGAGCAAGGTTATTGGCGTTTCGACGGGCCGGAAGGCAAGATCAAGGTCCCGATCTCCGGAACCCTGCGGATCAACGATAACGATGCACTCGCACAAGCCGTGCTGTATGGATTAGGCATTGCTTTGCTGCCCACGTATACGATTGGAATGGAATTACAAAAAGGGCGGTTGCAGATGGCGCTGCCGGACTACTTATCCGTGGAGCGTCATATTTATGCCTGCTATCTCCCCAGCCGGCATTTACCCATAAAAATACGCGCTTTTATTAATTTCCTAGCGGAACACGTCGGCGACATGCCTTATTGGGACCGGTCTTTAGTAAAATGAACATTGTGTTCAATACTTAACCTGGCGGGTCTTTTTACTTGTATTACTTGCCGCGTTCATTTTTAACTTTATCTGAAAATACACGATGAGGATTAATTTTTGCCAAAGTCATAAGACGTTGAACACAAGGCTATTGGACAAAATGTCTTACATATTACGCTAGGAACTACATGCATCTTCCAAACGAACGCGTCTACATAGAAATGCGATCCGAAAACGCTTCACTATGGATCGTTCCAGCCAATGGGGGCGAAGAACTTGCACTGTTGATAAAAGCACCTAGCTCAGTGATCAAAGCTCTTATCGCTGGCTGTCCCATGAATCTGCTATTTGGAAGAAAAGACTCGTATCTAAGTATCGGGGTACGTATTCTTGATATGCCTGATGCACCAATTCTAATCTCCGGAATTCAACGCGAGATAGAAGAACATCAAGCTCTAGCACGCCTCTTCGTTGACCGACAAACACCAGTCTTTCTCTTCAATGAAATGGATGTATGTCTTGCGTGGACTAACCTCGAAATCAGCGATACTGATGCTTTACACGCGGCTGAATTAATCAAACAGAAGCCAGACCTTTATATCGGAGAATTCTCGTCAGAATGTTCACACGCCCTCGACTGTTTCTGTTTTTCAAGCGATCCGTCACAAACAAACCCAAATGCGGTCCAGATTCCACTTGTTACTGTAGTTACGTCATTGGAACCATGGCGAGTGAACAAAATTTCGTTCGTTGGAATCCGCGGACATCACACGATCACAATTGATGATCAGAATGAAGGTGAGATATTTGAACGGGTAATTTGGGCATCGCTCGAATCAGTCTTTCCCCTAACCCTCCATAAAGGAGCTCAGGTTAGAATTGGAAAGAAACTCCGTGAATTCACCGATGTTCTTGCTTACCACGAATATGGCAGTTTTCTAATCGAAGCAAAAGACCTTTCAATAATCCGAGCTGGGTACGACAGAGATCAGGAACGACGAACGAAAGGGGTACAGAAGCAGATCAAGAAAGCGATCATTCAACTCAAAGGTGCTTGCAGCGCTCTTACACGTGGTGATCGCGTATTTGCGAAAACGGGAGAAGAACTGGATGTTGTACGAAACAAGCCTGCTCATTGCATTATCCTCATAACTGAACTCATGCACTGGGGCGACTGGCAAGAGATCGAGACGCAGCTAATAGAGGCAATGCGATCGACGAAGGCTTTCTTTCATTTGCTTGATCTTTCTGAGTTCATAGTGCTTCTTAAAGCAAGCTCAGGAAAGGCGGGGCTATTCGATTACCACTTGATGGAACGTTGCAAAGTATTTGTCAAGAATGGCAGTGTTCATATTCACAGCCAAATGGCTCCTAACTCTACCGTGCAGGGGACGCCGCGCGACAAAACCGTGTAGCGCTGGTGTGAGCTCCATAGCAGACATCGAAACCACAACTGATGCCGTATGCATCCTGGTTTATCGCAACGATTCGTCATTGTTGACCTCATCAAGACAAAAACTCACCGCGCATGAATCAATTGACTCGGCGCGGGTATCGTTGAAGTCATTTTCGGCGCAGTCCATTGCGTGCTCCAGCGCATAACCGGCATATCCCGGTTCACCGCGGTATGCGTGGTTGCCGCATACCGATTGCAATCCACGCTTCTACTGGTAATTTCACTGGTCCATTCTTCGCGGATTTTCTCGGGTGCTAATGTCGCGACGGTTAACCGTTCGCATAGTTCGTAATTGGCCGACCATTGGTTGCGCAATTGCCGCTGCGCAGGGTCGCCGCCGTAGATCGAGTATGAAGCGCAACCGGCCAATAGCAGGATGGGTACGATGAGTAGTGATTTCATGATGGTGTGCATAGGAATGTGTAGTAATCCGTTTTTACCAAATCTTGGTGGCCGCAAAAGCCACGCCGTTTGGCAGAGAGCAGACATAATTGGGATTGATCGGGCGGCATGATTTCTGGGTCAACGTTAATGTCGTTGGTGAAGTAAAGACGACATCGGTGACGGCATCGATATTGTCGTTGATTAAGCGCGTCAACCGCACCGTGCCATCCTTGATATCACCCCACGATGCGCCCCATCGCCGATTGCCATCAAAATCGGGCGGATTGAGACCGGCAAAGATCAACCGGCCGTTATTCTCCGAGATCATTAAATAACCGGCTTCCGGCAAATCGTCTATCGTCCAGATACCGTCGTAAGTACCGGCAGCGTGAACCAGTCCGGCAGGCAGGCACAAAAGCAACGCGCCGATGATTTTTTTCATTGTTTTATCTCCTCAATATAAAGACAAAGCCGCGCTCTGGCTAAGGAAGTTCTGAAAAAGGTAGCGAGCGATGATCAGGCAAGGCGAAATCAGGTGAGAAAGCGCAGTTTACATTGAGTAAATGAGCATTTTGAGCCTGATTTCAACGCAGCTTGAACGAGCGCAGTAGTTTTTCAGAGCTTCCCTAGCGCCGTTTCTGCCCCAGGATCGACCCGAGCACGCCGCGAGTAATTTCGCGCGCAATCGACGAGCCGACCGAGCGCGCGGCGCTTTTTGCAAAGGCGTCGAGCACGCTTTCGCGGCGTCCGCCGCGCTTGCCGGACGAACCCAGCAGCAAATCGCCCAAACCGGCCAAGATTCCCTCGTCTGCCGGTTTGCGCAAGCTTCCAGACGCCGTAGTTTGCGCTGAATTGCCGTGCGGTTTCTCCGCACCGCTGCGCGCTTGCAGCAACTCAAAAGCGCTTTCGCGGTCGATTTCCTGCTCGTAGACACCGGCCACAATCGACGACTGCATCAATTCCTTGCGCTCGTCCGCCGTGATCGGGCCGATCTGGCTGACTGGCGGCAATATGAATGCGCGTTCGGTCACGCCGGGCGAGCCGTTGGCATCTAGAAAAGAAACCAGCGCTTCGCCGACGGAGAGTTCGAGGATCGCTTGTTTGACGTTCAACTTCGGATTGGGCCGCATGGTTTCGGCAATCGCATTCACCGCTTTCTGGTCGCGCGGCGTGAATGCGCGCAATGCGTGCTGCACACGGTTGCCCAGCTGGCTCAACACCTTCTCGGGAATATCGAAAGGATTCTGCGTTACGAAATAAATCCCCACCCCTTTGGAGCGGATCAGCCGCACGACTTGCTCGATTTTCTCCAGCAGCGCGGGCGATGCCATGCTGAACAACAAATGCGCTTCGTCAAAAAAGAACACCAGTTTGGGCTTCTCGCGATCACCGGTTTCCGGCAGATTTTCGTACAACTCGGACAGCATCCACAACAAAAAGGAACTGTAGAGGCGCGGCGAGTTTAGCAATTTATCGGCGGCCAGAATATTGACCACGCCTTTGCCGTCGATGGTTTGCATCAAGTCTTCGATGTTCAGCATCGGCTCGCCGAAAAACTTACCGCCGCCCTGCTTTTCGATTTGCAGCAAACCGCGCTGAATCGCGCCAATCGAAGCCGGTGACACGTTGCCGTACTGCGTTTTGAATTGGTCCGCATTGTCGCCGACAAATTGCAGCAACGCGCGCAAATCCTTCAGATCGAGCAACAATAGACCGTGATCGTCGGCGACTTTAAACACCAACGTGAGCACGCCTTCCTGCGTTTCATTCAGATTCAGCAAACGCGCCAGCAGCAGCGGCCCCATATCGGAAATCGTTGCCCGCAGCGGATGACCGTTCTCCTGCAGCACATCCCATAACGTCACCGGGAAGCCTTCCCATTGCGGCACATCCAGTTGCAATGCATCCAGGCGCGCTTGCATTTTCCCGGACGGCGTTCCCGCTTTGCAAATCCCGGTCAAATCGCCCTTGATATCGGCCATGAATACCGGCACGCCGATAGTGGAAAAGCTCTCCGCCAGTTTTTGCAACGTCACCGTCTTGCCGGTTCCGGTCGCGCCGGTGATGCAACCGTGGCGCGTTGCCATCGCGGGCAAAAGCGCCAAATCCGATTTATTTGTTTTAGCGATAATCAGTGGATCGGTCATAGAAGTTTTAGCGTAGTGCAAAAATGTACTGAATCCGTGATTGTAAGACAAACCATCGCAAAGGCAATCAAAACATGCGCGTAGCTGTATACTATCCACCAGTCTAGTGAGCGTTACTCGCTGACCTTGCAAACCGCTTTCGGGGATTGACCGGCACGTGAACAAACAGCTTATCTACGGCGATATCGGCGGCACCAAAACCATCCTGCAACTGGCTGAAATAGCGGATGGCCGGATACATGAGCGCTGCACACAACGTTACGACAGCGCGGCTTTTACAACTTTTTCCGGCATTCTCGAAGCATTCCTCAAGCAGACCGCCACACCCAATCCACCCGCAGCGGCTTGTTTTGCCGTAGCGGGGCCCATTGCTGATCAGCAGGCCAGATTAACCAATTTACCTTGGCAGATCAGCAGCGCAGGCATAGCCCATGAATTTTCAATTCCATCGGTCAAACTGATCAACGACTTTGAAGCCGTTGCGCTGGCCATTGAAAATCTACCGGGCAGTGACTTGATCACACTGCAATCCGGACAACCGCATGCGCAGGCGATGCGCGTCGTGTTAGGCGCGGGTACCGGAATGGGCGTAGCGTGGCTCACTCCGGCAAACAATCGCTACGTTGCGTGGCCAACCGAGGCAGGGCATATCGATTTCGCGCCGGTCACTGCGCTGCAAACCGGTTTGCTCGAATGGTTGCAACAACGCTTCGGTCATGTGTCGGTGGAACGCTTGCTGTCTGGGTCCGGCCTGACGAATATTTTTAAATTTCTGCAACAGAACGCAGCTACATCTTCAGACTTACCGCCACTCCAACTTGAAGAAGATAGCGGCGCTATCATCACGGCGCTGGCGCAAACGCAAAAGCATCCGGTTGCGATCCAAGCACTGGAATTATTTGCCGCGATTTACGGTGCCTATGCGGGCAATCTGGCGCTGGCCGGATTGTGCCGCGGCGGTGTTTATATTGCGGGTGGCATCGCGCCGAAAATTATCGATACACTCAGCGCGGGCGGCTTTATAGATGCGTTTCACGCGAAAGGACGGTTTTCCGCACTCATGCGCGAAATTCCGGTGCATATTGTCACCAACCCCGCAATCGGCTTACTGGGCGCTCGCCAGGAAGCCTTCCGGTTATTCAATAACGGCCCGTAAATTCCCTAAAATCCGCATCCTATGTACCTCGCTAGCGGGTTCCCGTCTTCAAATCCAATCCATTAGCCGGTGCTGGGTGTATCATAGCAACGATCATTCTCAGCAAGGAGAGCCTGCATGTTTCCGCGAACCGCCTTCACCATCACTGTCAATCCTAAAATACCGCCACGCCTGAAACGTCTGGAAGAGTTAGCCAATAATCTCTGGTATAGCTGGGATCGCGCCACACGTACGCTGTTTTCCCGGCTCGATCCGTATTTATGGGAAGCGGTAGGCCATAATCCGAAGGCATTCCTGAAACGCGTGGACGAATCGGCGTTACTGAAAGCGACCGAAGACCGGGTTTTTCTCGCCACCTACAATAGCATTCTGTCGACGTACGACTCCTACCATGAAGCATCGGCGCTACAGAACAACGGTGGACTGAGTTCGCAAGACCAAGTCGCTTATTTCTGCTTTGAATTCGGTTTCCACGAAAGCCTGCCGATCTATTCCGGCGGTTTGGGCATTCTCGCCGGAGATCACTGCAAAGCCGCCAGCGATTTACATTTGCCTTTCGTCGCCATCGGCTTGTTGTATCGCCAAGGGTATTTCTTTCAAACCATCGATAGCAAGGGCAACCAGCAAGTCACCTATACCATTTCGGACTTCGACGACCTTCCCGTCACACCGGTACTGCGTCCGGATGGCTCTGGCTTGCAAATTGAAGTACCTTTGTTGCACCGCCAGGTCACGGCCAAAATATGGCAAGCGAAAATCGGCCACGTCACGCTTTATCTGCTCGATACCGATTTGCCGGAAAATTCACCGCAAGACCGCTATATCACGCACAATTTATACGGCGGCGACAGAACCATGCGGATTGAACAGGAAATCATTCTGGGCATGGGCGGCGTGCGCGCATTGCATGCGCTCGGCATCAAACCGACGATATGGCATATCAATGAAGGTCACGCTGCTTTCATGATTCTTGAACGCATTCACGATCTGGTGCAGCAAGGACTTGATTTCGCCAGTGCACTGGAAAGCGTCGCGGTAAATACCGTTTTTACCACGCATACCGCGGTGCCTGCCGGGCATGACCACTTCAACACGGAGATGATGCAAACCTATTTTGACGCCTTCTACCGCAGCTTGAACATTACGCGTGAAGAATTCATGGCGCTTGGTCATGCATCCGGAAGTCCGGACTTCAATATGACGGCGCTCGCGATTCACGGCTCACGCACGCACAATGGCGTCAGCAAGATACATGGCGGCGTGTCCGCCAGTATCTGCCGCGATTTGTGGCCGCAGATCGAACCGGAAGAAAATCCGATTTCCTACGTCACCAACGGTATTCATGTGCCAACCTTTCTGGCGCAGGAATGGTCCGATCTGTTCGACCGTTATCTCGGTCACGAATGGCGCAACAAAATGTGCGACACCGAATATTGGTCACGGATCGATACGATACCGGATCATCTGTTCTGGAGTGTGCGGCAATCGTTGAAATCGCAGCTGTTTTACGGCATCCGCTCGCGCATCACCGAGCAAAATGCCCGGAATCGCGGCTCCGAAGCGCATCTTGACCGGCTGCTGAAGTTTGTCGATCCGATCAATCCGAATGTTCTGACACTGGGTTTCGCACGCCGCTTCGCTACCTACAAACGCGCCACGTTGTTATTTGAAAATCTCGACTGGCTGCGCAAAATTATCCTGGATCAGGAGCGCCCGGTATTGCTGATTTTTGCCGGCAAGGCGCATCCGGCGGATGTACCGGGGCAGGATTTAATCCGGCGCATCAGTCAAGTCGCCAGTTTTCCCGAATTTGAAGGACGGTTGCTGTTAGTCGAAGGTTACGACTTGCGTCTCGCCCGGCGGCTGGTCGCCGGTGTCGATGTCTGGCTGAACAATCCGATTTATCCGCTGGAGGCCAGTGGCACTTCGGGCATGAAAGCGGGCATCAACGGCGCGATCAATCTCAGCGTGCTGGATGGCTGGTGGGGAGAAGGCTACGACGGCAAAAACGGCTGGGCGATCAAACCCGGCCCGGAGGATATGGAAGGTACCGTGCGCGACCAGGAGGAAAGCCGCGCATTGTATGAAATCCTGCAAGACCAGGTGGTTCCGTTGTATTACAACCATGGCAAGCTCGGCTACTCGCCCGGCTGGGTGAAAATGGCCAAGCACTCGATGATATCGCTGCTGCCTAGCTATAACGCAACCCGCATGGTCGATGAATATGTCACCCAATTTTATCGTCCGGCCAGCAGTAAAGGCGCCCTTTATGCTGAAAATGATTTTGCCGGCGCAAGAAACATCGCCGCATGGAAGGCCAGAATAAAACAAGCATGGCACGGCGTCACGTTACGCCGTTTGGATACGCCTTGCGAACGCATTCATTTTAACGAAGCGCTGAATTTCAAGATCGCCGCCAAACTGAATAACCTGGCACCCGAAGATATCGTCATTGAATTATTGATTTGCCGCCAGTTCAAGACCACACGGTTGTGTAATTTCGATCATTTCAAGTTTACCTTTACCGGCATCCAAGATTCCGGCGAACATCTGTTTGAGCTCAAACTGACCCCGGAATTGTGCGGCAAACAGGAATATTTCATCCGCATTTATCCGTATCACCCGCTGCTGACGCATCCGCTGGAGATGGGATTGATGGTGTGGTTGTAACCGGCTGAAATGAGGATCTCAGGAATTATCCGGTGAATACGATAACCGCTACTCCGGTTGCTCCGGAGTAGCGTCCCGTAATGCAGCGTGTGGCTTCGTTCGCGGTATCTATTCACCATGAAACTGGTAAAATCAGTTATCATCCGCGCAGTATTTTCAGGCCGTCGTAACTCATTAATGAATCACTATTATCGCTAGTGCAAGATGAAATATTCAAAATGGCTGTTGCTTGCTGCGACAAGCAGTATGTTTCAATTTATAGCTTCCCCAGCCCCACTCCATGCCAGCAACTTAAGCAATCTAAAGAATTTTATTAAAGATAGCCGGGTGGAAGTCGGCGGGTGGGTTAATGGCGGTGCAACCTTTAATCCAAGCCAGTCAGACGGCTTCAATGGACCGGTTGCTTTCGCCGATCAAGCCAATCGTTTTCAGTTGAATCAATTCAATACGTTTATTCAACGTCAAGTGGTTTCCGAAACCAACAAATGGGATTTTGGCGGGCGGTTCGATTTCCTGTTCGGAACCGATGCCGTTTTTACTCAAGCCTTTGGCGTACCGGCTTTTGACGTCAATACCGGTGAAGCGCTCAAGCGCAGCAACTGGGATCTCGGCTTGTGTTGCGCCTCTACCAAAACCTACGGCATCGCGCTGCCGCAAGCTTATTTGGAAGCCCATGTGCCCATTGGCACAAAAGGCATTAATATCAGGGCAGGTCACTTTTACTCTCCTACCGGTTTTGAAACCGTTGCAGCACCCGACAATTTCTTTTACACGCGCGCTTATTCTTTTAATGCAGGCGAGCCTTTCACGCATACCGGTTTACAAGCCAATTATATTGTCGATAAAAACTGGTCAATCATGGGCAGCGCTGTGACCGGCAGTGCCACCGGCGGCTGGGATGGCGGCTGGGACGAACAGCTTGGCAACTGGAGCGGAATTGCCGGTTTCACCTGGAAAAGTGATAATCAGGCCACATCGTTCAATGCCACCGGTACTTACGGCGAAACTTCAACACACAGCAGTGAATCGTGGGGAATGTTTAACCTCGTGCTGCAACACAAAATCAATCCCAAAACCTTATTGGTCTTGCATCATGTACATGGGTTCGCGGACGGCGTTCTCTTGAATAATCTGAAATACGCCAATGTAGTCAAAGATGCCCAGTGGATGGGATTGGTTACGCACCTATATTATGATCTGACCGAAAATTTATCGATTGGGTTTCGTGGCGAATGGTTCCGCGACAGAGACGGATTTCGCAATCCTTCGCCATTCCGGATCGCGGCGGCAACCAATATCGTCAATGGCGTACCGGTCAGCTATGCGGGAAATATTAACAACGTTACGGTTGCCCCTGCGGATTATTACGCGGCAACGGTGGGAATGAACTGGAAAGCGGCTAAGACGTTAAAACTTCGCTGGGATCATCTGAAGAAGCTCACCATTCGGCCGAATATCCGCTATGACAATGTCGATGCCTATCGTACTGTTGCGTACAAACCGTTTGCTGGCCATAAGGATCAAATTTTGTTCTCGCTGGATTTTGTGCTTCCCTTCTAAGGAACAGTTTTAAATCAGCGTTGTGACTGGAAATCGATGTTGCAGGTTTTTTGTTGCAGGTCTTAAAGACCAACCACCGAAAAATTCGGTGGTTGTTCGTTACTTACTCAAAGGCCTTTGTTCACAGAACTCTCTGGACTCTTTGAAGTGAGGTCACGATCTTGATTAGCTTTCGCTTTATTTATTACTTTGCCCTTTTGCTCTAACGCCATTTTTCTATGGAAATCAGCTTGTACCTGAATTTCCCGCAAAGTCTTTTCGTATTCACGAACGTTTGCTTTTGCATGCGATTGAGCTTCTAGACCTTGTCTACCAAAGTAATAAGGATGCGCTTCATACTCCTTGAGAACTTTTTTATTCTCCCGCAACCTTGCTTTGGTTTCTCTCCCTATATCCTCATAATACTTGACTAGAGCATCATGATCATTATTGGAAATTCCAACTGGCGCAGCGACGGAACTCATTTGTGCGCAAGCGGATAAAACGGAAATTGTTAAGAATAGTGAAAATACTTTTAGTGCTTTTTCGATCGATTTTTTCGAATCATATATCAATAATGTCATTTTAACTCCTCCAAGGTTCAGTGTAGGTTGGGAAAACTTTTGTGTATGACTGCAATGCCATTACACTTGACATCATAGAAACCCTCCGCGCTCGGGCATTTGTTGAAAAAATCACGACACTTGTGATCATATTCCTCTCCTCCATTAAATTTGTTAATCAGAAAAAAACTATAGTTTTTGGGTAAGGAAATAGTACGTTTTACCAATCAAAACCACAGTTCCCGTTGTAGTTACCATTAACCACAATCCATTCAAGGTCATGAAATATAAGACCTTTTCGTAATGGAGAACAAAGTTTATCATAATCAAAAATGAAAGCCAACAAAATATCTGACTTTTTTACTCGGGAATAGTTCAGGAGGGAAAATTTGCATGAAAAACATTAAAATAACGCAACAAGTAAATGTTCTGCGTTTAGATAAGTAAGTGGTAATCTTGTTCAATGCCAGTCCGGTTAATTGGACATTTCGATGCCCAATAAAGAATCAAGATCGAGGGTATTCAAACCTTGATTAAGATAACAGTCCATTCGAAACTTAAGCCCGCAAAGGAGAGATTCACATGAACAATAATCCCGTAGGATGGTTTGAAATTTACGTGCAGGATATTGAGCGCGCCAAGCGTTTTTATGAATCAGTGTTCCAAACCAAGCTGGAGCAACTGAATAGTCCCGCGGGCATGCCGGTCGAGCTTTGGAGTTTTCCCATGATGAAGGGTCAAATGGGTGCATCCGGCGCGTTGGTCAAAATGGCGGATGGGCCATCCGGCGGAAATGCCGTGCTGGTCTATTTTTCCTGTGCGGATTGTGCTGTTGAGGCTGCTCGTGCAGCCCCTGCGGGAGGACAATTGATCCGCGAAAAAATGTCCATTGGCCCCTATGGCTTTATCGCTTTGATCCGGGACACCGAAGGCAACATGATCGGTTTGCACTCAATGCAATAACTCCCACTTCTCTCAACCGCAATAAAAAAACCCCGCCACACGCAGCGGGGCATCAAACCGGACGGAATTGAATTATTTGTTACGTACTCCGGCGCGCTTTTGCTCAAGCACCTTGGCAACGGCTTTGATATCGGCTTCGCTTATACCGGCTAACTCGGCTTGTTGACCGATGATTTGAATGAATTTTGTAATTGTTCTATCCGGAATGTTGCGCCCCTTGTGAATTTTAGGCATCGAACCGCGGCATTTATGGCCGGTATCGAGCAGAGTGCCGTCATGCCGTGAGGAACCACCCAAGTCATGATCCAGCATCATGGCCAGGCACTGCGAAATATCCGCGGGGGTTTCCGTCAAATTGCCAAAGAACGATGCAATTTCACGATCGGACAATAAAGCAGGCAATGCATGGTTCTCCAAAAACGCCAAAATGCCATAATACCCGCCCAATCTGGCCGCAACCGAATCGCTTCTGATCACGAGACGCGGCTCATCTGCACTGTCGCTGGCTTCCGTTTGCTGAACGTTGGTCTTGACTTGATCCGCCATCACCGAACCGATGCCGTCAATGGCAACGAGCGCGCAAATCAGAGCGATCGCGAAATATTTAACCCATTCCGGTGAAACTGGTCTTGATTGTGCAAACATCATGATTTCCTCTCCTGTTCATTCATTTCAAGTTATTGTGCCCAGTGAGCGCTGTCTGCTTTCACTGGAAGTCAGTGGAGTCCCCTGCATATCTTTTTTGAGTATCTCCACTGCTCAATACGCAGCCACTTGCAATTTGGATGCAAACAAACACAAGATTTTTAAATTTTCCACACATTCAATCTATATACAGACACTTAAATTGCATTCGCAAGAAATCCCAGTTCACTCAATCACGCAACAATCGTTCGTTGCATCCAAACAGCAGATTCCTTCGTATAGGTTTGTAGAAGCGATCCATTGCATATCGCTTGAGATGACTCATCAACCGGAGGAGGAAAAATTTCATGTCGAAGCAAACTATCAAAGTCGTTGCACACGTCATCGCGCGCACGGACAAAATTCCGGAAGTGCAAACGATTCTGCACGGAATCGTCGCACCAACACGCCAGGAAGCAGGATGCCTGAGCTACCAATTATTCAGCAATAACAGCCATCCGGTTGAGTTTCTGGTTATCGAAGAATGGACAGACGAAAATGCCATCGCCGCACACTTCGCTACGCCGCATATCCAGCAAGCGCTGGCAGAAATAGCGCACCTGCTGGCCCAAACGCCAGACATCCAGAAATACAGCTTACTGGCGTGACAGTTTTTTGCTGCCATAACGAGGAAGCGAAGAAGCGAGGAAAAGTGATACGCGAACGTATCTGATGATATATTTCAGGACAGACAATGAACAAGAATAATCTTAATGATTAGGGTTTGATCAGCAGTGGCAACCAGCGATACCCATCGCAGTGACTGCAATACCGGCGATGCGCAAATGCATGCGTGGGTCACCGCTATTGCCAGGCATGACGAACAAGCATTGGCGGAGCTATACGAAGCGACACTGGCGCGCGTTTACGGCATCGCGCTGCGTATCACGCGCAATGCCCAGGCAGCGGAAGAAGTGAGTGAGGATGTGTACTGGCAAGTGTGGCGCGAAGCGCCGCGCTTCGACGCGCAACGCGGCAATGTCATCGCCTGGCTGCTGACGATCGCGCGCAGCCGGGCGTTGGATTATCTGCGCAAAGCGGACGATGCCGAACTTTGCGAAGAACCGGAGCTGCTATTAACCAACGAACCTTCGCACGACGGTGACCCGCAAGACTTGCTGGCGGCGGCGCAAAATAACGCCAAATTGAATCAGGCGTTGCAACAGCTCGAACCGGTGCAGCGCCAATTGGTTGCGATGGCTTTCTTCCGCGGCTTGACGCACGAAGAAATCGCCGTTTTCAGCGATATGGCGCTGGGCACGGTCAAATCGCATATCCGCCGCGCGCTCAAGCAGTTGCACGATGTGCTCGAGGACGATTTAGTCAAAGGTTTTGAACGATGAAAAAACGCTACTCATTAGACCCGGACAATCCGCAGCACGCCGACAAAGTCGAAGCGGCGCTGCTGGAGGGATTGGAACCAGCACAGCCGAGCGATCAACAGCGCGCAAAAATCCGCACTCAGCTTTTCCAGCGTATCCATGCCAGCACCGCAGCGGAAGCGCCACGCGTCACGATTCGCAGTGATCAGGGCCAATGGCGCAAGATTCTCCCCGGCGTGCGCGCCAAAACACTCGATCAACATAACCGCGCTTTCCTGCTCGATATCGAACCCGGCGCCAGCCTGCCGATGCACCGCCACCACGAAGACGAGGAATGCATCGTGTTGCGCGGCTCCGCCAGCCTCGGCGACCTCAAGGTCAACAGCGGCGACTACCATATGGCGCGCGCAGGCAGCCGCCACGGCAAAATATCGTCGGAAAGCGGCGCGTTGCTGTACCTGCGCGGCATACCGGTAGGCCACGCCGCCGAAGTCGCGCGCGACCTGCTGACCGCATACCTACCCGGCGATGGCCGCGAATTGATCACCATCCGCGCCAACGAAGGCGAGTGGTCAGAACTGGCGCCCGGTGTCTCCAGCAAGCCGCTGCACGACGACGGCCAGACCCGCTCGTCGCTATTGCGCATCGCTGCCGGAGCCCATTGGTCATCGCAGCAAGCATCGCTCGCACACGATGAAGAATGCTTGTTGCTCGAAGGCGACGCGTTCTTCGGCGACACGTTGCTATGCAGTGGCGACTGGCAGCTCGCACCATCCGGCTCTACATCCCGCCCGATCTCCTCCGATCGCGGTGCGCTGGTATTCATGCGCGGCGCGCGCATCGCGGCATAACCGTTCGAGGCTCGCCCATGCGCATCGGTATTGATCTCGGCGGTACAAAAATTGAAGGCGTGGTGCTGGACGCTGACGGTAAAGAGCGGGTGCGAAAGCGCGTGGACACACAGCAATCGGCTGGCTATTGGGCGATCTTGCACACCATTGTGCAACTCACCCGGCAACTGGAAGCGGAAACCGGCCAGCAATGCCCGGTGGGCATCGGCACGCCGGGCGCGATCTCGGCGGTCAGCGGCAAAATGAAGAATTCCAATACCGTGTGCCTGAACGGACAACCGCTGTTCGAGGACTTGCAAGGACTGCTGAATCGGCCGCTACGCATCGCCAACGACGCCAATTGTTTCGCGTTGAGCGAAGCGCTGGACGGCGCGGGAAAAGGTTACGGCGTGGTGTTCGGCGTCATCATGGGCACCGGCGTGGGCGGCGGCATCGTGTTCAACGGACAATTACATCAAGGCCGTCAACACATCGGCGGGGAATGGGGTCACAACATCCTGGAACGGAACGGGCCTGATTGCTATTGCGGCCAGAAAGGCTGCGTCGAAACCTTCATCTCCGGCCCCGGCCTAGCTGCCGATTACCACCGCCACGGCGGCAATCGCGCCTTGCAAGCCAATGACATTGTCGCACTGGCAGCGCAAGGCAATGCCCTGGCGGAAGCCGCGATGCAACGCTTCCTCAACCACTTCGGCCGCGCGCTGGCGATGGTCATCAACATTCTCGACCCCGATGCCATCGTTTTGGGTGGCGGGTTATCGAATGTCGACCGGCTGTACAGCGAAGGCCGCGAGAACGTCGCACGCTATGTGTTTAACGATCAATTCATCACCCCAATCTTGAAAAACATCCACGGCGACAGCTCCGGTGTTAGAGGGGCTGCGCAGTTGTGGCGGAGCAATGAAATTTAGAATGTAGGGTGGATAAGTACAACGTCATCCACCAAAATTATCCGTAAAAACTGAAGGATACGGTGGATAACGCTTTGCTTATCCAACCTACGAAACCCGCAGGAGCTGCACCCGGCAAAGGGTAAAAGCACAAAGATCAAAGGTCAAAAAAACCGGGCGATACGAAAACCGAGGAAGTCGCTAGCTTCAACGGAGAAGTATCCGTTACGGCTAGCCGACCACAGGCTCTGCGGATCGCAGTCCCACGACCCGCCCCGAACCACCCGGCGACTGCAATTTCCAGAATTGACTCCCAGCCAAGCCGAACCATCGACTGGAGCACCTCGATAGTTTTCATGCCAGCAATCCTGCATCCATTCCCAGACGTTGCCGTGCATGTCGTATAAGCCGAAGGCATTCGATGCAAACGATCCAACTGGTAATGTTCCTTCGTGTTTCCAATCAAAATTGGCTTGATCGGAATTAATCGTTTCCCCGGTATAAAACGGTGTTTGGGTTCCGGCCCGGCAGGCATATTCCCACTCAGCCTCGTTCGGCAGTCGATACGATTGCCCGCTTTGTTCGCTCAACCAGGCACAGTAGGCTTGCGCATCGTGCCAAGAAACGTTGATGGCCGGATGATTTTTTCGCCCCCAATTCTCATCTTTGGGCTTATCTCGCCCAGTTTTCTGACAAAACAAGACATATTCGGCAAAAGTCACCGCATAAACACCAAGTGCAAAAGGCTGTGCAATAATTACTTCATGTTGCGGCCTCTCGGTATCAAACCTTTCAGGTTCATTCTCCGACAACCCCATTAAAAACCGCCCGGCAGGAATCACCGCCATCAACGGCCCTTCACCGCCGGATTGCAATTTATCGCGAAAGGTTTGACCAGATGTGAGTGTAATTTGAGCAACAGAAACCCGCTTTGCCGGTTCGGCGAATTTGGGTGACTTAGTAACGGAACCGTTTAAATGCACCCGCAAAGACTCCAACAATTGAACCAATCCGGCATGTTCCATTCGCTGATCCCAATCAACCAAATTCGCGGTTTGGATGCGGCCGAATCCATACGGACATTCCATTCGCTCGATGAATGCCGGGAAAAGAATATCTTTGCGTTTACCGTACTCCGCTTCCTCCAGGACAAAATCGCTATCGCGCGAAGTAGCCGACCACAGCACTACCACTGCTCGTGCAGCATGCAATTCCCGTTCGATTTCTTTGTGCCAGCGCCGTCCCACATGGGTTTGCTTATCGATAAAAACTTCCCAGCCTTCTTGACGGAGATGCTGTATCAACCGTTCCGCTACGGTGGCATCGTTTCTCGAATACGCAATGAAAATATCGCTCATGGTCACTGCAACGCAAAGATGACCCCCGCCAGCGGCGGTAACGTAATCGCGATCGAGTCGGCAAATCCCATCCAGGGCATCTGCACGCTGGCGATGTTGCCTAGGTTGCCCATGTTACTGCCACCGTAATACGCGGAATCGCTGTTGAAGATTTCGCGGTACATGCCCCCGGCGGGAACGCCGATGCGGTAGCCGATGCGCGGCACTGGGGTAAAGTTGAGGACGATCAGCACGAAGCTGCCGTCCTTGGCGCGGCGCAGGTAGCTGATAATGGATTGCTCGGCGTCCTGGCAGCCGATCCATTGAAAGCCTTCAGCGGCGAAGTCGAGCTGGTGCAGCGCCGGGATATTTTTGTAGCAGTGATTCAAATCGCGCTGCAATGCTTGCACCCCGGCGTGCGGCGATTGTTGCAGCAAACCCCAGTCGAGTTCCGCACTCACGCGCCATTCGCGTTGCTGCGCAAATTCGTTGCCCATGAAGTTGAGCTTCTTGCCCGGCCAGGTCATTTGGTATGTCAGCAACAGGCGCACATTGGCGAACTTTTGCCAGTCGTCACCGGGCATTTTGTTGAATAGCGAGCCTTTGCCGTGCACCACTTCGTCGTGCGAGAACGGCAGCACAAAGTTTTCGCTATACGCATAAAGCTGGCTGAAGGTGAGCAGCTCGTGGTGATAGCGCCGGTAGACCGGATCTTGCTGCATATACGAGAGGCTGTCGTGCATCCAGCCCATATTCCATTTCATCGAAAATCCCAGGCCGCCGACGTAGGTCGGGCGCGACACCGCAGGCCATGCGGTGGATTCTTCGGCGAGTGTCAGCGCGCCGGGAAATTCGCCGTGCACCATGACGTTCAGTTCGCGCAGGAAATCGATGGCTTCCAAGTTTTCTCGGCCGCCGTATTTGTTCGGCAGCCACTCGCCTTCCTTGCGCGAGTAATCGAGGTACAGCATCGACGCGACCGCATCGACGCGCAATCCGTCCAGATGGAATTCGGATAACCAGTAATGCGCGCTGGATAGCAGAAACGATTTCACTTCGTTGCGGCCGAAATTGAAAATGTACGTGCCCCAGTCCTGATGAAATCCTAGGCGCGGATCTTCGTGTTCATACAAGGCTGTGCCGTCAAAGCGCGCCAGCGCGAAAGTATCCTGCGGAAAATGCGCGGGCACCCAATCGAGAATCACACCGATACCCGCCTGATGACAAGCATCGACAAAAAAGCGGAAATCATCGGCTGAGCCATAGCGGCTGGTGACGGCAAAATAGCCGGTGGTTTGGTAACCCCACGATTCATCCAGCGGATGTTCCGAGACCGGCATCAATTCGATATGCGTATAGCCCATTTCCAGCACATACGGCAGCAAGTGCTGCGCCAACTCACGGTAGCTATAAAAACGCCCATCCGGATGGCGCTTCCACGAACCGGCGTGAATCTCAAAGATATTCAGCGGCGCGTGCAGCCAATCCCAGTTTTCGCGATGAGTCATCCATGCCGCATCTTGCCAGTCAAAACCGCTCTCCGCAGGCGCCAATGCCGCCGTTTGGGGGCGCAGTTCAAAGCGCTGGGCATAAGGGTCTGTTTTGATCAGAATTTCACCGCTGGCGCGGTTGCGAATCTCGAATTTGTACAATGAGCCGGGCGGCAATTCCGGAATGAACAGTTCCCAGACTCCGCTGGCGTGATGCACATGCATGGGATGCATGCGGCCATCCCAACGGTTGAAATCACCGACGACACTGACGCGCTCCGCATTCGGCGCCCACACCGCGAAACGTATGCCGTTCACCCCGGCATTGCTGACAGAATGTGCGCCGAGCGTACGATACGTTTGCCATAACTTGCCTTCGTTGAACAAGTACAAATCGTGATCGGAAATTTGCGGCGCAAAAGCATACGGATCGAATAACTCATAAACGATATGCCGTTCCCCTTTTTTCTCGATACGCAAACGGTAAGGCATAGCAGGCGAAGTGTCTCCGCGCCACTCGAAAATTCCATCCGGATGAATACGCTGCATCGGCTCAAAACCGGTTGCCGTCCTGATCCACACCTGTACATCATAGGGACGAAACACCCGCACCAGCGTTTGACCCTGCTCACGATGCAGCCCGAGGTAGGCATAGGGATCGTGCAGGCGCGCATCGAGTAGCGCATTTTGCATGACATTGGTTTTTCTGACTGTAATCACATTGTTTGACCGGTTAGCTGATATCTTGGGAATTATAGCGTGTCTGCTCTTTGACTTAAGACAATTGAACTGAAAGCTTAATGTGAGAAAGTGCCATAATACGATACTATATCGACATGCATTAGAAAGGGACATCGCGATGGACAATCATAATGAACCACACTATGCCAGTGAATCCCCGGCGCAGCACAATACCGGCAGTCACTTCCACAGCAACATCTCGCACGATACACTGGCGCTGATACTGGCCGGAGGACGTGGCAGCCGCTTGCATCAACTGACCGATTGGCGCGCCAAACCGGCGGTTCCCTTCGGCGGCAAATTCCGCATCATCGACTTTCCGCTCTCCAACTGCGTCAATTCAGGCTTCCGGCGTATTGGTGTGGTGACACAATACAAAGCGCAGAGTCTGATCCGCCATATCCAGCACGGTTGGAGTTTTCTCGATGGGCGCTTCAAGGAATTTATCGAGTTGCTACCCGCGCAGCAGCGCACAGCCGATGAAACCTGGTATCAGGGCACGGCCGATGCGGTTTTTCAGAATATCGACATCATGCAGCGCCACACAGCCAAATACGTGATGATTCTCGGCGGCGATCACATTTATAAAATGGATTACAGAAAATTGCTGGCCGAACATATCGAAAAAGCAGCCGATATGACGGTGGCCTGCCTTGAAGTTCCGGTAGAGGAAGCCAGTGCTTTCGGCGTGATGGGCGTCGATACGGCATGGCAAGTTACCAGTTTCACCGAAAAACCGGCTCACCCGGCATCAATACCGGGTCAACCGGGGAAAGCGCTGGTGAGCATGGGAATTTATGTATTCAATGCCGCATTTCTTTATGAACAATTGATACGCGATCATAAAACCCATGACTCAGCGCATGATTTCGGCAAAGACATCATTCCCTACCTAGTGCCTCGCAATCGTGTCTTCGCCCACCGGTTTCAGCACAGTTGCGTCAATATGGCCTACGACACAATACCTTATTGGCGTGACGTGGGAACGATCGACGCGTATTGGGAAGCCAACGTCGATCTGGTCGGCGTCACGCCGGAATTGAATTTGTATGATGCGGATTGGCCAATCTGGACACACCAGGAACAATTACCGCCCGCCAAATTTGTTTTCGACGACGACGACCGGCGCGGTCAGGCCTTGGATTCTTCGGTATCGGGCGGTTGCATTATCAGTGGCGCGACAGTGCGCCGTTCCCTGTTGTTCTCCAATGTCAAAGTGAATAGTTACAGCAGCGTGGAGGACTCGGTCATACTGCCCGATGTGGTGGTCGGCCGGCATGCGCGCCTGCGCCGTGTGGTCGTGGAAAAAAGATGTTCCATTCCCGAAGGATTGGTCGTGGGGTACGATCCCGATGAGGATCGTAAGCGGTTCTATGTATCCGAAAAAGGCATTACCTTAATCACACCCGAAATGCTGGGACAGGAAATACATAAGGCATGCTGATTAAATGATCTTGAACGTTACCTATGTGACGCCTCTCCAATCACAATTATTAAGCAGGTACGTCATTCTTAAATGAAACAATTAAATCTAGTTTTACTGTGGCACATGCACCAGCCGGACTACCGGGATTATGTCACCAACGAATTCGTGTTGCCGTGGGTATATCTCCATGCCATCAAGGACTATACCGACATGGCGTATCATCTGGAAATGCACCCGCGCACCAAAGCGGTGATCAATTTTGTGCCGGTGCTGTTGGATCAGTTGGAGGATTTCTCCACGCAATTCTCCACTGGGGAAATCCGCTGCCCTTTGCTACGTCTGTTAGCAACGCCCGACCTGGAACACATCTCCATCCAGGATCGCTTATACGTGTTCGACAGCTGTTTTCTCAGCAATCACACCACCATGCTACAGCCATATCCGGCTTATAAACGTTTGCACGAGCTGTACCAGATGTTCAACAAACGCAGCGAAAGCGAGCTGACTTATTTCTCCGGGCAATATTTAGCCGATTTACTGGTGTGGTATCACTTGGCATGGATGGGCGAAAGCGTGCGCCGCAACAACGAGTTCGTGATGAAATTGATGGCGCAAAGCCAGGGATTCAGCTACGAAAATCGTTTGCAACTGTTCAACCTGATCGGCGAATTGATCCGAGAACTGATTCCGCGCTACCGCAAACTCGCCGAATCCGGCCAGATCGAGTTATCCACCACGCCGCACTATCACCCGCTCGCACCGCTGCTGATCGACTTCACTTCCGCCCGGGACAGTCAACCCGGCGTGGCGTTACCGGAGCATCAGCTGTATCCGGGCGGCCGCAGCCGCGTTGCGTTTCATCTTGCTTCGGCCATCTCCAGCCACACCCAGCGTTTCAATGAACAACCCACCGGCATATGGCCGGCCGAAGGCGCTTTGTCGTCAGCGTTACTGAAAATCTTTGCCGAGCAAAATTGCCAATGGAGCGCCAGCGGCGAAGGCGTACTGGCCAATAGCCTGCGGGCTTCTTATCCGGACGCGCCATTGCCGGACCGCACTGAGTATTTGTACCGCCCTTACCAAGTCGATGGAGAATCCGGGCAAGTCACCTGCTTTTTCCGCGACGACCAGTTATCCGACTTGATCGGCTTCGAATATGCCAAATGGTTTGGACGCGATGCAGCGGAAAATTTTATTCAATCGTTGGAACGGATCTACCATGGCACGCCCGCTGGCGAGAATCCGGTGGTCAGCGTGATTCTGGATGGAGAAAATGCTTGGGAGTCGTATCCCTACAATGGCTTTTATTTTCTCGATGATCTCTATGGTTTGCTCGAGAACCATCCGTTTATCCGCACCACGACGTACCGGAACTATATCGCCGATACGGAGAAAACCAATATGATTAGAATATTGCCAACGCTGGCGGCCGGAAGCTGGGTGTATGGCACCTTCTCCACCTGGATCGGCGACAAGGAAAAGAATCATGCCTGGGATATGCTCTGCGCCGCAAAACAGAGTTTTG
>SSFX01000005.1:0-38520 GCA_008015635.1 Nitrosomonas oligotropha | reverse complement strand
GACAGCGAGTAATTCATAGTAGCTGCTCAAAGAAATAAAATCATTGTGTTTTAAGAGCTCTTCTGTGAGAAAAGTCACAGACAGAAATATGCCTCTTTGATTAGAATCATTTACCTTATTGGTTATAAGGCCATCGATTCAGTATAATGAGAAAATGCATAACAAGTCTTCAATATCTTGTTATTTCTGATACAGAATTGCAAATCAATGCTCAACAATTGAGCTGATAACGAAAGATTGATAATGAAAATATGTTGGGCAGTCGCGATTTACTTACATCAAAAGAAATTCTCAGCACTGATACTCACTATTTTTACAGTAACCGGCTGGATGGCGCATATCACCCAGGCGCATGCAGCGCCGACGTGCAAGCCGGAAGTAGCGCGAGTGGTATCGATGCAGGGCACAATCGAAATACGCCGGACTCAAGAGAATGTCTGGCAACAAGCGGGGATGGAAGTAGTTCTTTGCGCCGGAGATATGATCCGCGCTCGGTCGCAAAGCCGCGCGGCGCTGCGTTTAAGCAATAATAGCATGCTGCGGCTTGATCAAAAAACCAGCATTACATTTCCAGCAATTCAAGAAGAAAAAGGCACTTCCCTGTTGGACTTATTCGAAGGTGCGATCCACATCATTACGCGCACGCCTCAGCCCTTTAAAATAAGAACCCCTTTTGTCAATGCCAGTGTGGAAGGCACAGAATTCTTTGTTGGCCTTAGGGAAGACAATACAGAAGTTGTCGTGTATGAAGGCAAAGTATCGGTCAGTAATGAACTGGGAAACTTATTGCTTCATGATCATGAAGCAGCTGTCACATACAAAGGACAAGCGCCTCGTAAAGAGATCATCATCCGGCCGGCCGATGCCGTGCAGTGGGCACTGTATTACCCTGTCATCCTGAATTACTGGCAGGACGACGAAAATGGCTCCAGCGCCCTGATCCGTCAGGCAAGCCATTTGTTGATTGTCGGACAGGCTGATGAAGCCAAGGAAATCATCCAGCAAGTCCTGCAACTCGAACCTAACAATAGTAACGCACACGCCCTGCTGGCCATCATTGCTTTGGTTCAGAATGAAAAAGACCAGGCACTGGAGCTTGCAAACAAGGCGGTCACTCTCGATCAAGAATCTGCTGCTGGTTATTTAGCGCTTTCATATACACAGCAAGCGCATTTTGAGATTGAAGCAGCACTAGAAAGCTTACAAAAAGCACTCACATTCGATGCCCAGAATGCACTGATCTGGGCTCGCCTAGCCGAATTGCAGATGTCAATGGGCTATCTGGAACGTGCCTTGGATGCCGCAAAACTTGCGGTGAGTCTAAATCCCGGTCTGGCGAAAACGCAAACGATATTAGGTTTTGCGCATCTGTTGCAAATCGACACCCAAACCGCGAAAGATATTTTCCATCGCGCCATTGCGCTGGATCAAGCCGACCCGACGCCACGGCTTGGATTAGGACTTGCCTTGATCCGCGAGGGAGAACTGGAAGCAGGCCGGATAGAATTGGAGATTGCCGCCAGTTTGGATCCAGCAAACTCGCTGATCCGTAGCTACCTGGGCAAAGCTTATTTTGAGGAAAAACGCTATCCGCTTGCCAGCACACAATTCGATCTCGCCAAAGAGCGTGACCCCAAGGATCCAACGCCGTGGTTCTATGATGCGATTCAAAAACAAACGCAGAATCGCCCGGTAGAGGCATTAATAGACATCCAAAAATCGATTGAACTGAACAATAACCGCGCAGTATACCGTTCCAAGTTTCTGCTAGATCGGGACGAAGCGGCGCGCGGCTCGAGCTTGGCGCGTATATTTGAGAATTTAGGATTCGAGCGGCGTGCACTCATGGAAACGGCAAAGTCGCTGAGCTTCGATCCATCCAATCACTCGGCGCACCGATTTCTTTCCGATACTTACGCCAACATCCCTCGACATGAAGCAGCTCGCGTCAGTGAGTTGTTGCAGGCACAGCTTTTACAACCAGTTAATGTCAATCCAGTGCAGCCGCACATGGCCGTAGCAGACTTGAATATCATTACTAACACCGGTCCATCTTCACCGGGATTCAATGAGTTTGCGCCATTAATGGAGCGCAGCAAACCGCAATTGGTAACATCAGGTGTAGTTGGCAGTAACGGTACGATAGGTGACGAAATCGTCTTCTCCAGATTCAATGAACGCACATCAATCAGCTTGGGGCAGTTTCATTATGAAAGCAAGGGCTTTCGTAGCAATAATGATCAAAACCATGATGTATTGAATGCATTTGTGCAGCACGCCGTGACATCCAAATTGAATTTGCAGGCCGAGGTTCGGACTCGCTCCACACATCACGGTAATCTGTTGCTGGATTTTGATCTTGATACGAACAATCCTCGAGCTCCTCAGAATAGATTTCGTAGAAATATTGACCAAAATACCGTACGAATTGGCGCAAAGTATGATTTAACAGTTAATCAAAATATTTTATTATCCGGACTATATGCTGATAGGGAAAGTAAGAATATAGACCCTGTTGTCAATACCTTCAGCAATTCTGAAATATCAGCCAAGAATGAAGGCTATCAAACCGAAATTCAGTATCAACTACGCAACTCTAATTTTAGTATCATAGCTGGTAGCGGAAACTATGATATTAATGTGAACCGAAGTTTGTTAACTAGAAACCTGATAATTAATCAGATTTCCAATCCTAAAAAACAAAGTTTTGATATAGATAAAACAAATGGGTACCTATATTCAAATCTAAATTTTGGTTCAAATCTGAATGCTACTTTAGGCTTTAGCTATGATACTTATAAAGAAAAAGGATTAGAAATTGATCGATTCAATCCAAAAGCAGGTCTACAATGGAACATTGTTAGTAGTTTAAGGTTACGCTTGGCTTTTATTGAAGCTGTTAAAGCTCCTTTAACAACCAACCAAACCATTGAACCGACTCAGGTTTCTGGTTTTAATCAATTATATGATGATATCAATGGCACTCAATCGCGCCGACTCGGTATAGGGCTGGACGGACATTACAAAGAAAAAGTTTTCAGTGGTTTTGAAATCTCGAGCCGGGATTTACGAGTTCCTTCGTTTTCAACAGACAATGTCTCCATTGATGATCAAAAAGAAAAAATTTATCGTGCATACTTATATGGCGTACCTAGTAACAGATGGTCAGTAAAAAGTGAAATTCAGTTTGAACAATTTTCTCGTGATGAAACAGCATTAGGGCCTCACAAAATAGATACGCTGAGCATACCTATCAACCTCAATTATTTTAATTTTCACGGATTGTTTTTTAGCCTGACCGGTACTTTTGTACGACAAGAAATAGATCGTAAAGAAATCTCAGATGAAAGAAATCAAAAATTTTTTCTTGTCGATGCATCGCTTGGCTACAGACTCCCAAATCGCAGGGGGATAATTAGTTTGGATGCTAAAAATATTCTTGATCAATCTTTTTTATTTCGAAATATTCACTTTCAAACTGCAGAACCTATAAATCCGATGTATGTACCGACAAGAACAATTTTCACACGTTTAACCTTAAATTTTTAATAGGAGAATCAAAATGCACAAAACCAGAAAATCGTTATTATCTTTAACCGCTCTGTCCGTAGCGATGCTACTTTCCGGTTGTCAAGCAGTAGAATTCCATAACGCGCGTTTTGGCGATATGACTGCCCCCAGCAAAAATTCTTTACCCCCCGGGATTGCAAAACAGTTAGAACAAATAGGAGGGGATGATGTTGGTTTCGTTGCTTTACACGATGTTAAAACAGGTAATGTAAGGCTTTTACTGCGCGAAGATGAGGGATATAAAATAATAACTGGAAGGGAGAAAGATGAGATATTATCAAAAACTAAAACAGAGGAAAAAAAATCAATAATCATCGTAGAGACTTTCAGAGTAAATCCGAAGTGCCAGCTGATGACTGTTGATGGTTCATCTATCCTTATGTGTAACCACATCAAATAAAAACGACTTTTAACTTATCATTTTTAAGTTGTTTCATGGGCATGTTGAGTGCCGATGATGTGTGATTGCCGAAGCTGATGTCCATTTAATGTATTACTGGGGCATATCCTAAATAGCTATGGTCAAATAGTCCAACAACAAAATCATCTTCCATATAGTGATTATGAAGATAGACAGCTTCATCAACGATCTTGTTTACTAAACTTTCTTCGGTCCATATAGGATCAGTAACAGGGTCATTTAGCGCATCTAAAAGTAGTGTCTGAAAATCGACAGGATTCCCGTTTTTCGGGAATCCGTTGACTTGACTGAATTCTGTACTATCCAAACGAGAAAACATCCTTATTAATGTGCCATAAAAAATGGATTCTATATTTTCTTTCGTTGCAGCTATATCGCTTAATTGCGATATGCCCAATTCATCTTCATCATAGATTCCATCTTCGGACTGGAAATCATACCTAGCTGTGAATGGAAAATCATATACTGCAGGAAGATCTATCAAAGGCTGAACTTTCGCTTTGAGTGATGCATTTGATAAAGCTCCAGCATTATCATTAAACCCAACCAAGGTTTCAATTGAGCCTATATCTGTATTAAAAAGGATACTGGTATGGTCCAATCTTTCCGGGACAAGATCAGCATTTTTAAAATAGTCATTAATTACACTGCTTGAAACACCAGTTATTTCATGTAACATCGCGTTTGTTACACCGTGCTGTCGTGCTGCTGCAAAAATTATTTCTGGTTGATCGATATTAGCCCAAATAAAATCTGAAGCTTGCCCTACTGTTACCCCTAATTTAGCCAAATGTTTTTCTGCTGAGATAAATTGCTTTGTTGACATGTTAACTCCTTATTACTTAATAATGTTTACAATATTCTCGAATGGTGAGGACTGTTCATCAATCAGAAACCTTTTATTTCTTTACTGGGTTTGTAAATTTTTAGCACATCTTATTCTAAAGGCACAGCATCATAGACAAAAGCAAGTCTTACCTTCATCGTCTAATAAGTTATGTTATTGAAAATAAATAAAAAAGCACATCAGAAATCTGATGTGCTTTTCACAAACCACTCCTTGATTACGGCTATTACAGCAGTGGAATTATCAGCAATGCCACAATGTTAATAATCTTAATCAATGGATTGATTGCAGGACCCGCAGTATCTTTATAAGGATCGCCCACGGTATCCCCTGTCACGGATGCTTTATGAGCTTCGCTACCCTTGCCACCGAAATGACCATCTTCGATATATTTCTTAGCGTTATCCCATGCACCGCCACCGGTGGTCATAGAAATAGCCACGAACAAGCCGGTTACGATGGAACCCATCAATACACCACCCAGCGCCTGCGGTCCGAGAATCACACCGACTAACAGCGGAATCAGTACCGGTAACAGTGAAGGAATCATCATTTCCTTGATCGCCGCTTTCGTCAGCATATCCACTGCGCGCGAGTAATCTGGCTTAGCAGTACCTTCCATGATGCCGGGGATTTCCTTGAACTGACGGCGCACTTCGATCACTACCGATCCGGCAGCACGTCCGACAGCTTCCATCGACATCGCACCGAATAAGTAAGGAATCATACCGCCGATAAACAGACCAATAATCACCATGTGATTGGATAAATCGAAGGTGATCGCGTGCCCGGCATGCTCCAGCGCATGCGTATAATCGGCAAACAGCACCAACGCTGCCAAACCTGCTGAGCCAATCGCATAACCTTTGGTCACTGCTTTGGTCGTGTTACCAACAGCATCCAATGGATCGGTAATGGCGCGGACTGAATCCGGCATTTCCGACATTTCCGCAATACCACCCGCGTTATCGGTGATCGGGCCGTATGCATCCAGTGCAACAATGATACCGGTCATCGATAACATCGATGTCGCAGCAATCGCAATACCGTATAAGCCCGCCAGTGCATAAGCCAGAAGAATACTGATACAAACAGCGAGAACCGGTGCTGCAGTTGCGCGCATTGAAACACCCAAACCGGCAATAATGTTGGTTGCATGACCAGTCGTTGATGCTTCGGCAACATGTTGAACCGGTTGAAAATCAGTCGATGTGTAGTATTCGGTGATGACAACCATGAGGCCGGTTAATACCAACCCGATCGCTGCCGCCAGGAATACTCGCATCACCAGCATACCACCTGCTATTTCCGTGCCGTCGACATCAAGCGACATACCGCTCATGAACCAAACGGTAACAGGAAGATAAGCAAGTAATGCGATACCGCCAGCAACTGCCAATCCGCGGTACAGCGCATTCATAATCTTACCGCCTTCACGCATCTTAACGTAGTAACAACCGATAATCGATGCAACGATAGAAACCGCGCCCAGCATCAGCGGATAAATTACCGCATCGAGGGCGTTTGCTGAAAACAGCAGCGCGCCCAGTATCATCGTAGCGATGATCGTAACGGCATAGGTTTCGAACAGATCGGCAGCCATCCCGGCGCAATCACCTACGTTATCGCCCACATTGTCGGCAATAACGGCTGGATTGCGAGGATCATCCTCCGGAATACCGGCTTCAACTTTACCCACCAGATCCGCGCCAACGTCCGCGCCTTTGGTGAAAATACCGCCACCCAAACGGGCAAATATAGAAATCAGTGATCCGCCGAATGCAAAACCAACCAATGGTTTGATGATGTCGCTGACGGCTTGATCGGGATTAGCGCCGTTAAACAACATCGCGCAGTATCCGGCCACACCCAGCAAGCCTAGACCAACAACCAGCATTCCCGTGACCGCGCCGCCGCGGAAAGCAATCGCCAGTGCTTCATTCAATCCGATAGTTGCAGCTTGAGCAGTACGCACATTCGATTGAACTGATACAGTCATTCCGAGGAAGCCCGCGGCACCGGAGAGAATAGCACCTAAAGCGAAACCTATCGCCGTATCCCAACCTAACGCTATCCAAAGCGCAAAAAACAAAACTGCACCCACCATACCGATCGTCATATATTGACGCTTCAGATATGCAGAGGCGCCTTCTTGAATCGCCTTGGCAATTTCCTGCATCCGCTGGTTGCCTGTAGATTGCTCAAAAATACCCTTAATCCATATACCACTGAATATCAGGGCTACAATCGCACTAAAAATTGCGATAACGAAACCACTAGCCATAGAGAACTCCAATTAAAGTCAGACCATAAAAATTGCATGCGAAATTCTGATCTAATTAATCCCGCACTCTTAACCACTTGTCTTGAATAAAAAATCAGGGCGTATTTTATCCGTTCTTACTACTTGAATGCATCAAATTTTTTTGAATATACGATTACTTAACAACCAAATCAGTAGTGTATGACTTCATTACAACACTGATCGAATTGCTGATACCCCATTATTATAATTTGAATTCACCCAATTTCTTAGCAACCGCAACATTCTTCAGCCGCACATAATCCGGCAAACCATTTTTGTACGGCGGATAATCTTCCCCTTCGATCAACGGCGCCAAGTACTCACGGCAGGCTGGGCTGATGCCGAAACCATCTTCAGTGATAAAATCAGCTGGCATCATTTTTTCAACATTGGCCACGCTGGAAAGCTGCGCCATACCAACCGACCACTTATACGGTGCGCTGGATTCACGGACAATCGTCGGCATTACCGAATTATGTCCTGCTAGTGCATATTCCACGGCAGCTTTACCCATTGCATAGGCTTGCTCAACGTCAGTTTTGGAAGCGACGTGACGCGCTGCGCGCTGCAGATAATCGGCAACGCCCCAATGGTATTTCAGACCCAGACCGTCTTTGATGATATTCGCGACTACCGGAGCAACACCACCGAGTTGCGCATGACCAAACGCATCGCGCAGTCCTTGATCGGACAGGAAATTGCCGTCGCCACCTTTGACACCTTCCGACACCACGACCGAACAGTAGCCATATTCCTTAACATACCGGTCCACCTTGGCGAGAAACTTTTCTTTATCGAAAGTAACTTCCGGAAACAGAATGACGATTGGAATCTCGCAATCCGGGCTTGAAGCCAAGCCACCAGCTGCTGCAATCCAGCCTGCGTGACGTCCCATGACTTCCAGCACAAAAACTTTGGTGGAAGTCTTCGCCATACTGGCTACGTCAAAGCTGGCTTCACGGGTGGATACCGCAATATATTTAGCCACCGAACCAAAACCCGGGCAACAATCCGTAATCGGCAGATCGTTATCAACGGTTTTAGGCACATGAATCGCTTGAATGGGATAGCCCAAGGTGCCTGATAATTGTGAGACTTTCAGGCAAGTATCGGCAGAATCACCACCGCCGTTGTAAAAAAAGTAGCCGATATTATGCGCCTTAAAAACCTCGATCAAGCGCTCATATTCGCGGCGGTTTTGTTCCAAGCTCTTTAATTTATAGCGGCAGGAACCAAAAGCACCCGACGGCGTGTGGCGTAATGCCGCAATCGCCGCTGCCGAATCGGCATTGGTGTCGATCAAATCTTCGGTCAGCGCACCGATAATTCCATTGCGGCCTGCGTATACATTCCCGATTTTATCGGTATGCTGCCGCGCCGTTTCCAGAACACCCGCAGCGGAAGCGTTAATGACTGCGGTAACGCCACCGGATTGGGCATAAAATGCATTTTTAATTGCCATATTTTTCTCCTGATTAATCAAATCGTAAGCATGCTATTTTCATTCTACTGAATCTGTACGCACAAAAACTCAGGCGCGGCTTGCCGCGTCCCGAGTCTTGAATCCATTCCGTGAATCAAAAAAGAGGCTGGCTAAAACTTATTTCAATGCTGCGAAAATCAGATCACGTATCTCTTCAACCGTGCCTATGCCAGCTACTTTGATATAGCGGGGCGCATCTTTCCCGCCATGTGCCGACCATTTTGAATAATACTCAACCAATGGCTCGGTTTGCTCATGATAGACTTGCAAACGTTTCCGGACCGTTTCTTCTTTATCGTCATCGCGTTGTATCAACGGCTCACCCGTCACATCATCCTGGTCATGGGTTTTGGGTGGATTAAAATCCACATGATAAGTCCGTCCGGATGCGGGATGCACTCTGCGGCCCGACATACGCTTAACAATTTCCGCATCATCAACATCAATTTCAACAACGAAATCAATCGGCACGCCGGCTGCTTTCATGGCGTCGGCTTGCGGAATCGTACGCGGAAAACCGTCAAACAGAAAACCGCTTGAACAATCGGGTTGTGTAATACGTTCCTTGACCAGATTGATGATAATGTCGTCTGAAACCAATCCACCGGCGTCCATTATTTTTTTTGCCATGACGCCCAATTCTGTTCCTGCTTTCACAGCGCTGCGCAACATATCGCCAGTAGAAATTTGCGGAACACCGAAATGTTCCTTAATATAATTGGCCTGAGTGCCTTTGCCGGCACCAGGACCGCCTAATAAAATGACTCGGATAGCTATTCTCCCTCTGTTACCAATTAAAATTTACTGAAAGCAGTGACGTATTTATGTCTGCCACTTCAACGACATTATGTAATTATATCGCAGGCAAGCCGGATACTCGAGTTTTTTACTATGCCAATTTCTGCAAAGCCCAACAACTTCATAACAAGTTAGGTTGATGTAATACAGGTTATGCGATAATTTGCCCGACTCTTAACAGGAAAAATCATGGATGAAAACAGAAGTAAAGCGCTTGACGCTGCGCTAGCCCAGATCGAAAAACAATTTGGCAAAGGCTCCATCATGCGGCTGGGCGCCAACGATGTCGCTTATGACATACAGGTCGTTTCTACCGGTTCATTAGGGCTCGATATCGCATTGGGCGTCGGCGGATTGCCGCGCGGGCGGATCATAGAAGTCTATGGTCCTGAATCATCCGGCAAAACCACGCTGACCCTGCAAGTCATTGCCGAAATGCAGAAAATGGGCGGGACAGCCGCTTTTATCGATGCCGAGCACGCACTGGATCCGCAATATGCGCAGAAAATCGGCGTCAATGTTAAAGAACTGTTGATATCGCAGCCGGATAACGGCGAGCAAGCGCTGGAAATCGCCGACATGCTGGTACGCTCCGGTTCGGTCGATATCATCGTGGTGGATTCCGTCGCGGCGCTGACACCGCGCGCGGAAATCGAAGGAGATATGGGCGATCCGCAAATGGGATTGCAAGCCCGGCTAATGTCGCAAGCATTGCGCAAACTGACCGCCAATATCAAACGCAGCAACACCATGGTCATCTTCATCAACCAGATCCGCATGAAAATCGGCGTCATGTTCGGCAACCCGGAAACGACGACCGGCGGTAATGCGCTGAAATTCTACGCTTCCGTACGTCTGGATATACGCCGTACCGGCTCGATCAAAAAAGGCGAGGAAACCATCGGTAATGAAACCCGCGTAAAAGTCGTCAAAAATAAAATAGCGCCGCCATTTAAGCAGGCGGATTTCGATATCCTCTACGGCGAAGGCATTTCGCGTGAAAGCGAAATCATCGAGCTGGGTGTATTGCATAAACTGATCGACAAATCGGGTGCCTGGTATGCGTATCAAGGCGAAAAAATCGGCCAGGGCAAAGATAATGTGCGCGATTATCTAAAGGAACACAAAGAAATGGCCCATGAAATCGAACAAAAAATCAGAGCCATCGTTGGCATTGCCGATTATGCCAAACCGGTCAAAGAAATAGCCGAGAAAGAAAAAATCGAAAAAGAAAAATAACTGTCATGGATACACGCTCTCCCATCGAAATACGCGCACTGCGCTATCTGGCGCAACGCGAATATTCACGCCGGGAATTGGAGCAAAAACTTGCCGCGCACAGGGATTCCCTTGCAACGGAAACGCTGACAGCGGTACTCGACAAACTGGAGCAACAAGGTTTTCTTTCCGAGCAGCGCATGGTCGAACAAGTCGCCCGGACGCGCCGCTCGCGCTTCGGCAGTCAGCGCATTGTTCATGAATTAAAAACCAAGGGTATCGACGGTCATTTGATTGACGGTATCCTGCCAGCACTCAAGGAAACCGAGCTGGAGGCTGCATTAAACATCTGGCGGAAGAAATTCGATCATCCGCCCGCCACACGGGAAGAACGCGGCAAACAAACGCGATTCATGATGAACAGGGGTTTTTCCATGGAAATAATACAACAAGTCTTATCACACGCGAGCGAGGAAAGCACATGAAAAAATGGCTTGCGCACATGCTGCTAATGCTGGCAATTCTCACAACCGGCTACCCAGCTCTTGCCGGCGAGATCACACCGATCAAAGAAATCAATGCGGCACCGGTCAATTTTGACGGCCAGGAAGTCAAACTAAAAGGCGTCCCGAAAAATCCCACGCGCCTACCGCTGGTCAACCTAAAGTCCTACGTGCTGGAAGACAGCAGCGGCGAAATTACCGTGCTCACCGAACTCGATCTCCCCAAAATGAATGAAGAAATCACCATCCGGGCTAAAGTCAAAAGCCTGGCCATCGTCAAAGGCGATGCATTGGGTTTAACGGTCACTGAACTAGAACGATACGAGCAACAGCAAAAAATATGAAAAGCAGCGAAATTAGACACAAGTTTCTTGAATTTTTCGAATCCCACGGTCACACCGTCGTCGCCTCCAGTCCGTTAGTACCCGGCAATGATCCGACGCTGTTGTTCACCAACGCCGGCATGGTGCAATTCAAGGATGTATTTTTAGGCCAGGATAAGCGCCCTTACGTGCGCGCCGCCAGTTCACAGCGCTGCGTACGCGCAGGCGGCAAGCACAACGACCTGGAAAACGTCGGCTACACCGCGCGGCATCACACCTTCTTCGAGATGCTCGGTAATTTCAGTTTCGGCGATTACTTCAAGCGCAACGCCATTTTGTTCGCCTGGGATTTTCTAACAGGAACGCTCAATATCCCACGCGAGAAATTATGGGTCACGGTTTACGCCGAAGACGACGAAGCTGCCGATATCTGGTTGAACGAAGTCGGCGTAGAACCGTCCCGCGTGGTGCGCATCGCCACCACGGACAACTTCTGGCAAATGGGCGACACCGGCCCGTGCGGCCCCTGTTCCGAGATTTTTTACGACCACGGCCCGGACGTGGCAGGCGGCCCACCCGGCTCTCCTGACGCCGATGGCGACCGCTACATCGAGATCTGGAATCTGGTGTTCATGCAGTACAACCGCGACAGCGCCGGAACACTGCACCCGTTGCCAAAACCGTCAGTCGATACCGGCATGGGACTGGAGCGCATTTCCGCCGTCATGCAGCATGTACACAGCAATTACGACATCGATCTGTTTCAAAGCCTGATCAAAGCGGCGGCACGGGCAACCGGCACCGGCAATCTCGCTGACAATTCGCTCAAAGTGATCGCCGATCATATCCGCGCTTGTTCGTTTTTGATCACTGACGGCGTCATTCCCGGCAGTGAAGGCCGAGGTTACGTACTGCGCCGCATCATCCGCCGCGCCATCCGGCACGGCTACAAATTGGGACAAAAACAACCCTTCTTTCATCAACTCGTGGAAGATTTGAGTCAAGTGATGGGACAAGCGTATCCGGAACTGACCGCCGCCCAAAAGCGCGTCGCCGCGGTGTTACTGCAAGAAGAAGAGCGCTTCGCCGAAACACTGGAAAACGGTATGCAAATTCTGGAAACCGCGCTCAGCCAGAACATCAAAGTACTCGACGGTGAAACCGCATTCCGGCTGTACGACACGTTCGGCTTCCCGATTGATTTGACCGCCGACATTGCCCGCGAACGCGGCATCACGGTTGATCATGACGGGTTTGAACAAGCCATGGCGCGTCAGCGCGAACAAGCGCGCGCCGCCAACAAATTCACCATGCAGGAAGGCATCGAATACACCGGCAGCCAAACCACGTTCTACGGTTACGACACGTTGCAGCACGAAGGGCAGGTATTGGCGATCTATAAACAAGGCAGTGCGGTCAATTTCGTCGAAGCCGGTGACGAAGCCGTGGTGGTGCTCGACCAAACGCCGTTCTACGCTGAATCCGGCGGGCAAGCCGGTGATAGTGGTGAGTTGCTCGCCGCCAACGGCACTTTTGAAGTCACCGATACACAAAAAATCCAAGCCGGTGTGTTCGGCCACAAAGGCTTGCTGCGCAGCGGCCGGTTGGTGGTCCGCGATAGCGTGCAAGCCCGAGTCAATCCGCAAACCCGCGTCAGCACCGCCAACAACCACTCCGCCACGCATCTGCTGCACGCTGCATTGCGTAAAGTACTCGGCACGCACGTCACGCAAAAAGGCTCGCTGGTCGACCCCAACCGGTTGCGCTTCGATTTTTCGCACAACGCGCCGATGAGCGCCGACGAAATCCGTGAAACCGAGCGCCTGGTCAACGAACAAGTCCGCAACAACACTGTCGTGGAAGTCGCCACGATGCCATACGACGACGCGATCAAACGCGGCGCGATGGCGCTATTCGGCGAAAAATACACGGACGTGGTACGCGTCATCGGCATGGGTGAATTCTCCACCGAACTCTGCGGCGGCACACACGTGCCGCAAGTCGGCCAAATCGGCCTGTTCAAAATCGTCGCCGAATCCGGCGTTGCTGCCGGTATCCGCCGCGTTGAAGCGGTCACCGGAAAAGGCGCGATCGATTACGTGCAGCAACGCGAAGCACAACTACTCGAAATCGCGCACGCATTAAAAGCTAACCCGCAAGAAGTCACGCAAAAAATCGCACAAATCATCGACAACGTGCGGCAAACCGAAAAAGAACTGGCGCGCCTGAAAACCAAAATGGCCAGCTCGCAAGGCGCTGACTTGGCATCGCAAGCGCAAGACGTCAACGGCGTCAAAGTGCTTGCCGCCAACCTGGACAACGCCGACGCCAAAACCCTGCGCGAAACGCTCGATCAACTGAAAGACAAACTCAAAACCTGTGCGATTGTGCTCAGCACCGTCGCCGACGGCAAAGTCACATTGATCGCCGGTGTTAGCGCCGACCTCACCAGCAAAGTCAAAGCCGGCGAACTGGTCAATTTTGTCGCGCAACAAGTCGGCGGCAAAGGCGGCGGACGGGCGGACATGGCGCAAGCAGGCGGAACCCAACCGGGGCAGTTGCCTGCGGCGCTTCAAGGTGTGAAAGGGTGGGTTGAAACGAAAGTCGTGTAGTAATCAAAGCTGCTTGCTCAAAGGTTGGAATGCTACTGGTTAAATATCGTATGGGGGAGTACAACATTGATTAAATACGAACTAATTATTTACTGGAGCGTAGCTGATTACGCTTTCATTGCTGAAGTTCCGGAATTACCCGGCTGCATGGCAGATGGGGAAACCTATGAACTGGCCGTTGCCAATGTAAAAACCGTCATCGAACAGTGGATAGAAACCACCCGCGAACTAGGCAGGGCGATCCCGAAACCTAAAGGAAGGTTAATGTCCGCGTGATGGAGTTGCTAAAACGAAAAAGTCAAAACCGGAGAACTGGGCAACTTTGTCGCTCAACAAATCGGCGGCCGGCCGGATATGGCACAGGCGGATTTACTCAGCCGAAGCAATTGCTTGCGGTGCATAAATGGATTATGTGGTTTATTAATATTGCAGCGAGTTTTCTTCTCAAATACGACTTTGCTCGAAATATCATTCTGCTTGTCCGCTGGAATTATTAGGTAAACCGCACCGCTTTGGCGAAGTCAAGTATTAGGCAACAGAAACAATAGACATGACGAAGAATTCAAATGACCCTTTAAGTATCGCTGAACTTATACGTCTTGAGCTAGACGGAAAGAACATTGCTCTCGGTCGATATGATACTGTTCTGTGGCAAGTTCGATCAGGTTATATCGTCATTCTTTATGGTGCACTTGGTATGTTCTTCAAAGACAAACTGATAAATCCATATGACATAAGCGACCAAATAATCTTGCTTGTTTGTGGATTCAGCTCCTTAGCTTGCGTAATGGATTTCGCCTTTCGAATTCGACAGCTTCGTGTCGTCAAGGCATACAACCTGCTTGTCGATCAGGTTCTTAAACAGTCATTTGAAGATGTCACCAATACCGATTCTTTGCGTGGATTACTTCACTTGGCGGGTGAATCGAATATTTCTCTTGATCGCATCCTCGTACTGCGAACGATGCTATTTATTTTCATCTTCTATGCTTTCACTCCAGCAGCCATGATGTATCTCTTCTCCCAAATGTAGTGATCAACAAAAACCAGATACCTATTTAGGTAGTATTTTGTTAGCTCGTAACTCGTAAGACGGAAGCCCGTTAGAGTGTTCCATCGTCGTTTGTGACTCTATTCCATTTATTTTTGGCTTTTGGCTACAGTTCTCAGGTAAAAAAAGAGTATCTCTTAAAGGCGTACACGATTTTGCGCGTTCAATTCAAAACTGGTACATTGCAATCCCGTCATGCAGGGCAGCGCTCAGTCCTCGCCGCTCAATGATTGAACAAAATGATGCAATTGAACGGAGCAACAGATAGATCAAAATTTACACCACCATGACGCTGCTACCCGGACTAATAATCAAGAATACCAATGAAATTTGAACGATTGATCACCATCATTACCAACCTTGCCGTGGTAGCGGGCATGGTGCTGGTGGTGTTTGAGCTGCAACAGAACCGCGAGGCGATTCAGATTGCGCATCAGCTGTCGCTCGCGGGGTTAATCAGTCAAGCGCATCTGGCGGTTGCATCGGAGCAAGAACTTGCGGATCTGATAGCCCGGGCAAAGCGCAATGACACGCAGAATTTCAGTCCCGCGGACATTGAGCGCGTCAATCAATGGGCGTTGGCATTCCTTGAACCGCGCATCAGCTCGTACCATCTCAGGAGCAACGAGTTCATTGTGCTGGAAGACTGGTGCGATCTCATGCGTGATTTTACCGATCTCTACCGGCACCCCTACTTTGGCGCCATCGTGAAGTCAGATCTCAGCTACGCCGATTCCATCATGGCGGATATCGAGAACCGCTGTACTATGAACAAATAATTCGTAAGGCGGAAGGATTTGCCAGACCGGAACATATCCCCGTTCCACGTGCGTACCCTTGCATCCATTCCGCAGCGCTACTTTGCAATGCTCTTCCAGCTTGATTCGTTGTAAAATACTTGCATCCGTTTCTTAACTACCCTTCCTTGAGTTTATCCGGTTAAAAGCTATGAGAAATTATCTTGTTGGACTAATCCTTCTAGCTTATTGGGGAACGTTATCAGCCAGCCAGGATGCTGATTTCTTAACTGCACGGGAAGCATTCCAGTCGGGCAATGCCAAGCGCCTCGATGAATCCGCCGCGCGGTTGCAGCGCCATGTGCTATGGCCTTATGTGGATTACTACCAGCAACGCATGCTGTTGCGCACCACCGATAACGCGAATATCCGCTATTTCCTGTCGCGTTACGACGGCGCTCTGGTTGCAGACCGGATGCGCGGCGACTGGCTCAAAATGCTGGGTAAGAATCAGCAATGGGCGCTTTTTGACGCCGAATATCCGCTGCTGGTGAATAAAGATAATGAATTATTGTGCTATTACTATCAGCGCCGCCTGAACACCAACGACCGTACAGTGCTGCCCGAAGCCCGCGCGTTATGGTTTACACCGGCCAGTCTGCCGGATAGCTGCACGCCCGTTTTCCAGGCGCTCATATCCAGCGGTCAGATCAAAGTCGAAGATATTTGGACGCGAATCCGCTTGGCATTGGAAGAAAATCAAACCGGCGTGGCCACGCATGCAAACCGCTATTTACCCAGCCTTGAAGCGCTGAACAGCACCGAGTTGAATAATGCCGCGAAGAATCCGCAGCGTTACCTGGAAACCCTGAAAAGAAAAATCAAAACACGCAGTGACCGCGAAATTGTCTTGTTCGCTCTGTTACGCCTGCTGCGCAACGATACCAACCCGGCGTATGTGCAATGGTTGAAAGTTAAGGATCAGCTGACCGCATCCGATCGTTCGTATTTCCTCGGAAGACTCGGACATCGCGCCGCCATGCGGCATGATTCGCGTGCTTTGGATTGGTTCCGGGAAGCGCAAAACATGACGCCGTATTATCCGCCCTCGGATACCGTGCTGGCATGGCAGGTACGCGCGGCTTTGCGCGCCGCCCAGTGGGATGAGGTGCTGAAAACCATTGAGCGGATGTCGCCCGCCGAACAGCAAACCGATACCTGGCGCTACTGGAAAGCGCGTGCGTTAAAAACCAAAGGCAGAACGCAGGATGCCAACGACATTTTTATTCCGCTCAGTAACGAACACAGTTTTTATGGTCAGCTGGCTAGAGAAGAACTGGGCACCATTCTGACCATCGCGGACAAAACTTACCGCGTCAGTGACGCGGAAGTGTCCGCCATGGAGCGTAACCCCGGTCTGCAACGTGCATTGGCTTTCTCGCGCATGAATTTACGCACCGAGGCGCTACGGGAATGGAGCTGGACCATCCGTAACTTCAGCGATGCCGAGCTGCTGGCCGCGGCGGAAGTCGCCCGCCGCCAAGGTCTATATGACCGTGCGATCAACACCGCCAACCGTACCGTCACGCAGCACGATTTCAGTTTGCGCTTTTTATCGCCGCACCGTGAAACCCTCAAAAAAGTTCTGCGGCAGCACGAACTGGACGAAGCTTGGGTATACGGTTTAATCCGGCAGGAAAGCCGCTTCATTGCGGATATCAAATCGCACGCCGGAGCAGCCGGTTTGATGCAATTGATGCCCGCCACCGCCGAGTGGGTGGCCAAGCAATTGGGCATACCGAATTTCCGCCAGCACTTGGTCGTCGACGTGAATACCAATTTGCAGCTGGGCACTTATTATCTCAAGCACGTGCTCGGCACGTTGGACAATCAGCCGCTGCTGGCTTCCGCGGCGTATAACGCCGGACCCGGACGCGCCAGACGCTGGCGTGACAATACTATGCCGCTGGAAGGCGCGATTTACGCCGAGACGATCCCTTTTAACGAAACGCGCGATTACGTTAAAAAGGTTTTGAAAAATTCGATGTATTACGCCAAGGTGCTCGATCACGGTCCAGACGCGCCGACACTCAAGCAGCGCCTGGGCGTTGTCAGGGCAAAATAACCCGTGAAAACTTACCTCGTGGGCGGCTCGGTTCGCGATGAACTGCTGGGATTGCCGGTCAAAGATCATGATTATGTCGTCGTCGGCGCTTCGCCCGAGGAGATGGAACAGCTCGGTTATCGTCCGGTCGGCAAGGATTTTCCGGTTTTCCTGCATCCGCAAACACATGAACAATATGCCTTGGCGCGCACGGAACGGAAAATTTCGCGCGGCTACAAAGGATTTGAAGTATTCACTTCACCGCAGGTCACGTTGCAGGAAGATCTGGCGCGGCGCGATTTGACCATCAATTCGATCGCCAAGGACGACGAAGGCAACATCATCGATCCTTTCAACGGTGTAGCCGACTTGGAAGCCGGTATCCTGCGTCATATCAGCCCCGCGTTTTCCGAAGACCCGGTGCGCATTCTGCGTGCAGCACGGTTTGCCGCGCGTTTCAATTTTCACGCTGCCCCAGAGACACTCGCCTTAATGAGCGACATGGTGCATAACGGCGAAGTGGACGCGCTGGTGCCGGAGCGCGTTTGGCAGGAGCTGTCGCGCGGTTTGATGGAGAATAATCCGTCCCGGATGTTCCACATGTTGCGCGAATGCGGCGCATTAGCGCGCATCATGCCGGAAGTCGATGTGTTATTCGGCGTTCCGCAACCGGCGCACGCGCATCCGGAAATCGATACCGGTGTGCATATCATGCTGGCGATCGATTACGCCGCCGCGCAAAATTATTCGTTGCCAGTGCGCTTTGCCACGCTGATGCATGATCTGGGCAAAGGCACAACGCCACCCGAGGAGTGGCCGCGTCATATCGGTCACGAGGCGCGCAGCATCGAATTGACGCAAAATATATGCGAACGCATCCGGGTACCCAAGGATGCCCGTGATCTGGCTTTACTGGTCGCCCGTTACCATGGCGACGTGCATCGCGCCGCAGAACTGAAACCATCCACGCTGGCGGATATGCTGCAAGCGGTCGATGCCTACCGCAAGCCCGATCGGTTCGAAGAATTTTTGCAGGCTTGCGCGTGCGATTTTCACGGCCGCCCCGGCTATGCCACCAAACCTTATGTTCAAGCCGAACGGTTCCAGCAAGCATATGCCGCGGCCAGAAGCGTCGATGCCGGCGCCATTGCCGCCGAATTGCGACAGCGCATCCCGGATGCCACGGCATTGCCCGCAGCCATTAATGCACGTGTGCGCGAAACGCGTATCGCCAGAATAAGCGCTGAACTCGGCTAAGGAAGCGCTGATTAATTCAACGAACGTGATGAAGGGCGAGGCGCACGGAACGCAACAACCGAGACATATCAATCTGATAGGCGAGGGAGTGAGTACCGCGCAACGAAGCAATTCGCTCGTGCAGTCAATTAATCAGCGCTTCCCTAAGAAGCCAAGCCGTGACTCAATTCTGATATCAAGATTTAACGGGAATTTGCGCGCTCGGGCGGCCAAAATAATAGCCTTGCGCAAGATCGACTCCCAGATTTTTCACCATACTCAGCGTAGCGGCGTCTTCAACGAATTCCGCCACGGTTAACTTGCCAAGCCCGCGCGCGACTTCCACCATGGCTTTGACAAAAATCTGATTGTCGCGGTTATTGGGAAGATCGCGGATAAACAACCCGTCGATTTTAAGAATTTCCACTCCCAGGTATTTCAGATAACCGAACGTCGAAAAACCGCTGCCAAAATCGTCCAGACAAACGCAGCAACCGGCCTGATGAACCGCTTCGATGAAGCGTTGCGCATCTTGTATGTCTGACACCGCCGCCGTTTCAGTCAGTTCGATGATGAGACGCCCGGGATCCACGTGCAGTTCGCTTAACAGATTACGGATGTACTGGAGAATCGCCGGATCGTCAAACGTCCGGCCGGAAATATTGATCGCGACGGGCGGCATATCCGGATTTTCACTGAGTAGTTCGATGCTGCGTTTGATCACCCAGCGGTCGATCGTGACAATCTGGCCATTTTTTTCCGCTATGGGAATAAATTGACCGGGCATGATCAAATGCGCCGGTTCATTCACATCGCGCATCCGGACGAGAATCTCTAAATGAGTCAGTGCATTGTGAGCGGTTTCGTAGACACCTTGGAAATGAACTTCAAAAAGATTCTGTTCCAACGCCTGGGCAATCCGGTTGTACCAGGTCAGCCGGTGCATCATGGCTTCTGAAGAATCACGCTGAGGATCGTAGACAGCCCAGGTATTCTTGCCCTGATTCTTGGCTTGATACATCGCTGCATCCGCATGCGCCACCAAATCTTCCCCTGTTTCGCCATGCTCAGGGAAAATAGCAACTCCGACGCTGGTTGTCAGACGGATATTGGTGTCACGGAAATGCAGCGGGATCGATGAGATGGAGGTTACAATCCGGGCCGGAAGGATACTCAAATCGTCATCCGGTTGCAGATGGCTCAGAATGGCAAACTCATCGCCCCCCAAGCGGGCAAACACTTCGATATGCCGCACAATGCTGGAAATCTCGCCCGCTGTCCGGACCAGAACGGTATCACCAGCTTTGTGCCCGAAAGTATCATTAATATATTTGAAATCATCCAAATCAAAATACAGCAGCGCAAATTTCTGCCGGTTGCGTAATGCAGTCGCAATCAAATTGTTCAATTCTTCCTGGAAGCGATGGCGATTATACAAACCGGTCAACGGATCGCGCTCCGCCAGATATAGCAGCTGCTGCGCGGTTTGCCGCTCTAGCGTAACATCCTCGTAAATCCATAAACGCCCGATAATCCGCCCTTCGATGTCATTCACGGGATACGATAATTGAGTGAGCGTCCGTCCGTTATTCAACTCGAGCTCGCAACGCTCGCTGATTTCATGCGTATCCAACGCATTCAGCACGTGTTTGGAAGCGTGACTGGGTTGCGCAAAACGCTCGCTGGAGCACTCGAGGATAGTCCTGGCCGGCTTATTCAATAAGTTCTCGTGCTCATCGATACCCCACATTCGCAAGAATGCCGGATTGACATACTCCACCCGGTGTTCATTGTCTTCAAACAAAATGCCCATGTTCATGGCGGACAGTAATGCCCCCATGCGGCTTTGTTCCCGTTCTGCCAGCACACGCAATTCCCGTTGATAGCGCTCGGACACTTTCAATTCTTCCAAAGCCGTGCTTAATTCTTCTTCCGCTTTTCGTTGGTGCGTAATATCCAGCATTACGCCTTGCAACAATACAGGCTTTCCATTCTCGTCTTTCAACCAGACCGCGTCATCCCGTACCCAGGCAATACCGCCATCCTGCTTATGAATCCGGTATTCCGCATGATACGCCGCGCCATCCTTCAGACTGATCGACAGAGCGGACACAATCCGCTCCCGGTCATCCGCATGAATTTGCCGCATCCACAGTTGCGGATTATCGAGCCACTCTTGCACGCTAAAGCCAAGCTGAGATTCGAGTTGCGGACTCACGAAAACGGTGCGGATATCGGGATCCATGGCGGCGGTATAAGTAACAGCCGGGATTTGTTCGATCAGTGTGCGGTATTTCGATTCAATACTGCGCTGCTCGGTGATATCGTGCGCAAACCCCACAATGCCGATGACTTCATCGTGACTGCCGCGCAGCGGTAATTTGATGGTATCAAACCAGCGGGATTGCCCATTGCCGAGGGTAGCTTGATCAGCCGGATTACGGATGCGCTTGCCGGAAAATGCTTCGTCGTCATCGGCGTGAAATCCGCGGATATTTCGAGCCGGATCGCCATAACAGATATAGTCCGGCCAAAAATCGGTATCCGGCCTGCCTAGCAAGTCTTCCGGTTTAAGCCCCACACCATCGGCAAAAGCCTGGTTCACCAATAAAAAGCGATGCTGTTTGTCTTTTACAAATATCCAATCGGGCGTGGCATCGATGACCGTGCGCAACAGGTTCCTAGCTTGGTTGATTTCTTCTTCCGCGCGCTTTTGTTCACTGATATCGGTATGCGTGCCGAGCATACGCAGCGGCTGGCCCTGCTGATTCCATTCAACGATTTTTCCCAGCGAGAGTATCCATTTCCACTCACCTTGCTGCGTAAGTTGCCGGAATTCCACCCGGTAATCTTCGCGTAAACCGCCGATGTAGTCGCTGTAAACTTGGGAAGCGGCATCCCGGTCTGCCGGATACATGCGTTCTAACCAGCGCGTATTCGTTTCCAGAAAAGTTCGCGGATCATAACCCAGCATGCGGGCATATTCGGGACTGACTACCGCTTCCCCCGTTTGCACATTCAAATCGTACAACCCTTGATTTGCCGCCGCCAGCGCCAGACGCAAGCGTGATTCGCTATCCTGCAATTGCTGCTTCGCCTGGCGCTGATTCGCCTGGATACCGATCATCATAAAAGCGATGAGCGTAATCGTTGCAACAAAAACACATAACACTAATTGATCAAGCTGGAAATCCCCTCCGGAGAAAGGACCGAACCCTTTCGCCGTGCCCATGACAGCAATCGAGGCAATCGCCAGAACCACAATAAAAGTCTCTAATGCATTTAAACGTAAACCCGCCCATATCAAAGGGGGGAAAACCAGGAAAGCCAGCGGCAGCATGAGCTGACTGATGGCCGTAATACCGCCGAATATTAGCCACGTCAGGCAAACACAACTGCCCAGCACTACCATAAATTCCAGCTTGATCTGTGACGGCGACACCAGGGTTCGCCGGAGATTCATCAGGAACAACAGGAATGGCGTGAACACCAGAACGCCCACCGTATCTCCAAGCCACCAGCCGACCCAGGCGCGGGAGAGTACATCAAATGACAGCATTCCACCGGCATACAACGCAAAAACACCGATACTGGCGGTCAGCAGCATACTGCCTGGCCCGATCAATAGGAAAGTCGTTACATCGCGCCCGCGTATAAAGCTGTTTTGAAAGCCCATCACTTTTTTGAGCAACAATGCCCCCAATACCGGACCTGCGGTATTGCCTAAAGCGATTGCCAATGCAACGGGCGAGGTAAGATCACCGGTAGACAGATTTGTGACAAGCGCACCCAGGAATATACCCGGCCAGCAGGGCAATCCCCATAGCAACAGTGCCGCCAAAGCAATGCCGGAAGGCGGCCAAAACAAGGTGATACTTGAACCGACATAAGGCGCGTTTAATCCTGCTTTTCCACCAGCGAAATACAGCGATGCCAGCAGCAATATTTGCGTGGCTAGTAAAAATAATGATTTTTCTACGCGTTGTTGTTCCATATCCAAGGGAGGTTGGCTGATTTAATAAGCTAAAGCACTATCCTGGAATATGAAAACATAATATATGAATTCAGGAACTTGAGGCCGGTGAACGTGCGCTGGTTTTCATATCGCATGACAAGATTATCACATTGAAGATTAAAACGAAATTCCATTGCACGCAGCAACCGGAAAAAGTATTTTTAATCGGATTATTTGATGCCATGTCACGATCATCCGCTTACCCTGGAGTGATTCAATATCCTGCAGATACTGTTTTTCATTTCCGCTCATCGTTATATCATGTCAGCAGTTTCAATGGATTGGCTGCCATATTCCAGCTTAAGCGAGGGAGAAGAAAATGACATTCCACATATTTCACATGAATGAAGTGTATTCCAATGCTGACGGAACCGTTCAATTCATCGAATTTACAGGAGATGCCAACGATCAGGACGAGTGGGCCGGACATACGATCACCTCGACCAGTGGCGCCACCACCCACACGTATACTTTCCCGACGAATCTTCCCAGCGAGACAACCCTGAACAAATCCGTATTGGTTGCAACGCAAGGATTTTCAGCGCTGGGTTTAATCACACCTGATTACATCATGCCGAATGGCTTTTTGTTTACCGGCAGCGGCACCGTCACTTTTCCCGGAATGTTTGGCGGTACGATAACTTATGCCGGATTACCGGTCGATGGCATACAGTCACTCAACCGGGATGGTTCGACGGGGACTAATTCCCCCGCCAATTTTTCCGGCGAGACCGGCACTGTACCTCCCAATGTGTTGTTCGGCACTGATGACCCTGACAATTTGACGGGTACATCCGGGGATGATTTTATTCTTGCAGCCGGTGGAAACGATACGTTGAATGGCTTGGAAGGCAATGACACGCTGAATGGCGGTTTGGGAGCCGACACTGCGGTCTATAGCAGCAACCGCGCGAATTACACCGTTCTCGGAACAAGCTTGGGAATGACTGTTTCCGGGACGGAAGGTAACGATACGCTCACCGGCATCGAACGTTTTCAATTTGCTGATCAAAAAATTGCGATCGACCTCAATGATGGCCAAGCGGCCGGCAACTCGGTCAGACTGATCGGCGCGGCATTCGATGCACTAACCATTCAGGCGCACCCGGACTATGTCGGCATAGGCCTTGGTTTGTTCGATTCCGGTCAAAGCATGCTGCAAGTTTCGCAACTGGTGATCGGTGTGCTGGGCAATCCAGATAATGACACGTTTGTGGATACGGTGTACCAGAACGTTACCGGTAGCGCACCGTCAGCCGAAGATCACAATCTATATACCGGATTGCTCACAGGCAGCGGCGGCACGTTAACACAGGCGCAACTCCTCGAAATCGCGGCTAATTCCGAGGTGAATGCCACGAACATCGATTTAATCGGATTGCAGCAAACCGGAGTGGTGTTTACTTAATCGCCCGGCGGATCAAGCTTTGTCTTGGTTTTTCAAAGTAACGGGGTAACGCGCAGGATTACTCTGTAATCCTGCTTTTTAATGGCCGCGCCGGTTGCAGGATAAGGTTGTACAGCCAGCAACTCCAATTTGTAATCAGAAAGTTCGTGAACGATAGGATAGACATTTGGAGAAGTCAGCGTGATCTTTTCCGGATCCTTCCCAGCACGGATGGCATCGATCACGATAACAACCTGCCCTGACCAGATGCACGCAGTATCAGACAGACAACGCGAATCCTCGGTAACATCGGAAAAACGGATCTGCAGACCGGTGCTGCCGATCTGTGCGGTGTGATCCATCGCCAGTTTAAACGGCAGATTGAGTTCCGCTATGTCATTGGGTGCGGTATCGCTGTACTTCAATAGGGAAAATTTTCCACTGTCAAAATCCAGCTGTAATTCAACATCGTACAGCAGATTATTATTATCCACAGTGATCTGTGGAATACGCACTATCCGCTCCGATGAGGAAAAGCTTGGCAATTCAGCAGCCACCGCAGCGCATGGAACAAAAAAGCTACTGAGCAAACCTAAAACAAGCAATTTTTTCATGCTATCAATCCCTCGCTCTTGATGAAATACTGTCATTGCGCCTATTCACAACCAGATTCGCGATCCTTATCGCTCCAAGCCAACGAGCGGTAGTCAAAACCATTTTCAATCACCGGCTTAATAATGTCGAAGTAGGGCGAAATGTCGAAATCGCGTGGGGTGTACAAACTATAATGACGAATGTGGTAGATATCCGCATAGCAATCGGTATGCCTCGGATCATCCGACCAGGTACGTTGAATCTCCGGCAATATCGGATAGCGCACCGACTCAAATGCTTGCGCGATCAGCGTCGAACAGATCGCCCGTGTCGGATCTCCACTGCCGAGCGCTAACATACGTCTGCGGAACCGTGTCGGAACCGGCATAGTCGGCAGCAAATAGCGCAAAAGATCGAAAATGTGCTTGAGATCATAGTGCTGGCCGATGCGCGCAATAACAAAATCCACCACGCGCTTGCGATCCTCATCGTTCAAACCGACAGGACGGCAAATCCGGGTATGCATCTGCGCATAGTGAGCGAGTGTTATCGCGCGCACACCTTCCTTCAGATCGGCTTCTATCAATACCTGGGGCAACTGCCAGGGTGCACTGTGCGGCAGCACGTTACCAATGTAGATGGCGGCATGCGACCAAGTGGATTGCGTAAGGTATTTGATGGCAACACTGACGCGAGTATCCCCCTCCACTAAAAGCACGTCGCCGGGTTGCAAAGTGGCTGCCAGTTTTTCCTGACTGATCGTTGCCACCTGAACATTCTGCCGCACCGGTTTGGTTAAGAAGTGCGCCAGCCCGCGGCCTACAATTTCAGCTACCTGCCCCATAAATCCTTTCCTTTAATCGATATAGCCCATCACAGTATTGACTGCCTGCCGGTATGTCAGCCGTTATGTAACGGTGATACCGGGATACATGGGATAATAATCACATAAATTAGCTTCCATTATAAGTATCTAAGCTCTGTTTTGTGACCGGTAATTTCCTTACAAATAATGAATGAACATGTTGCTCACTTAATCGCACTGGCGGTTTCCGGCGTCATCGTGACAGTTTGCGTGGTATTGCATTACGAAGCGCTGCGTTTCTTAAGCCGCACGGTGGGCGTGCATGTCCATAAGCGCATCGGCGTGCTGGTGGTCATGCTGGGGTTGCTGGTAGCCCATGTGGTGGAAATTATTATTTTTGCGCTGGGCTATCGGGTCATGCAGCTGGATACCGGATTGGGTCACATCGCCGGTCTGAATGATAATAGTTTTTTTGAATTTATTTATTTTTCATCGGTTGTTTTTACCACGGTGGGATTTGGAGATTTGATACCCACCGGCGCCATCCGCGTGCTCAGCGCCACCGAAGGTTTGGCGGGGCTGGCGATGATCACATGGTCGGCATCGTTTACTTTTTTGGCGATGCAGCGTTTATGGCCGCATCTGTTGTCACAAGCGGAGCGTAACGCAAAAGATTAAACCGTGACCCGATGGTTCCGGCTTTAAGCTGCGGAAACCATCGGGTAGATTCACCTTATTCCGCTTTTCTCAGCGCACTCAACTCCTGCTGATATTTAACCTTGCACTGCTCCACCTTGCCGCCCAGATCGAGCATACCGGCAGTTCGCATGCATTCGTTATACTCAAACAAAATATCGTTTCTTTTCTGAGCGGTTTCTAATGCAGCCGAGAGTTGCTTAACTTGCTGGGTAATGTTCTTCAGATTCGTATCCGAGGCTGCGCCAACGCCTTCAATGCTTTCTTTGGTGGCATCCAGTTTTTTCAATGACACTTGATTGATTTTATTGACTTGCTCGGCAAATGCATGATTCGCTCTGCTGGAATAATTTTTTAATTCATCGACATTCTGTTGCGTAATGCCTGCTAACCTTGTTTGGTAATTATTGAGCTCTCCCTGCACAAAGGTATTGATACTTTCCTTAAAGCCATCCAGTGAGCTATCGATTTCCTGCTTGAATCCCAGCATTTTTCTTTCAATTAAAACTTTGACGTCATCATCCAGTTTTTTAACGATAGAGTCAGAAATTTTATCGACCGGCGGACGTGAGTCGATAATTTCCACTTTTGCCGCAGCCAAATTGGATTTTATGTCATCGCCGAGCGATTTCTGCTTGCTGTCAATCTGATTCAGCGCATACTTTTCATTTTCCGCAACCAACCAGGAAATCAGCACCAGCTCTTTTTTCTTCTCCTGATTCAGGCCATGAATCATCTCATCCAGAATACTCGCAGCCGCTCCCTTATCCGCTATCCCCTTGGCGTGCGATAAGCTGGCCGAATCCAGATAACTCTGCAAATTGCCCTGAATCTCGCTGACATTGGCATTCGCTCTTGCGGATACCATCGACTGACGATAAAACTCGTACGGCAAATAAACCAGTGCCAGAAGAGCGCACACAATAGACGCCGCCGTTTTCCAGCGTTTGTGCTGGATATAGAAACTCAATCCGAGAAATACCAAAACCAAAAGGAAAATCGGCATTAAAATTTGCGCAATTTCCAGCCAGCCTCTTTCCACCAGCGATTCAAACGAAACAAACTTCAATATTTTGGCAATAAACTCATTCATCAACGACTCCCCATATGACGAAAAAATGCAATTAAACGTAACAGATAACAGCTATTATTCAGGATAGTGATAATTTATCATGGTATAGCCGTTCGATTGTATAAACTTTGGCTTTCAGCACCTGCCGGCATGACCCAGGATTCCGCTCGACATCGAATTTCAACGTAACAGGGAATAGCGTGCAAACAGCATATATTACACATCCGGATTGTCTCAAGCATGACATGGGCATGGCCCATCCGGAGTGTCCGCAGCGTTTAATCGTCATTGAAAATGAGCTGAAAACCACCGGGTTGCTGGCGCAATTGCAGCGCTACGAGGCTCCGCTGGCCACGACGGAACAATTGGCGCGCGTGCATACTCAGGAATATATTGAAAGCATCCGTCAGGCTGCTCCGGCAGCCGGTTTGATTGCCTTGGATGCGGATACCGCGATGAATCCTTTTTCTCTCAGTGCCGCGTTACACGCAGCGGGGGCGGTTGTACTGGCCACCGATCTGGTTCTGGCCGGTACCGTCAACAATGCATTCTGCGCCGTCCGCCCGCCCGGTCATCATGCGGAATCGGACCGTGCCATGGGATTCTGCCTGTTCAACAATGTCGCGGTCGGGGTGGCGCATGCCATTGAACAGCATCACCTGCAGCGCGTTGCGATTCTGGATTTTGACGTGCACCACGGCAACGGCAGCGAGGAGATTTTCCGTGACAACCCGCACGTCATGCTGTGCTCGACGTTTCAACACCCCTTTTATCCCTACAGCGGCGCAAACAGCGCCACCGAGCGCATGATCAACGTTCCGCTGCCGCGCGGCTGCAACGGCGCGGCATTCCGTCAAGCCGTCACCGATCACTGGTTACCGGCACTCGACCGCTTCAAACCGGAGATGATTTTCGTCTCCGCCGGATTCGATGCGCATCGCGACGACGATATGGCGCAGCTGCAACTTGAAGACGAAGACTATGTCTGGATCACGCGGCAGATCAAAGTCATCGCTGATCAATATACACACGGTCGCATTGTTTCGGCGTTGGAAGGCGGGTACGATCTAAAGGCACTAGCACGTTGCGCGGTCGCGCATATTCAGGCACTACAAGCAAAAAATATCCCGTCCGTTAGCGCAAACCGCTAATGGGTGTTGCCGGTAATGCCGCGCATCCGTTCAACGCGAAAAATGTATCCTCGATCACTGAACGAGGGACATTCCGGGTGATGAATACAACGCGGGTGCGCCGGTCATCCGATGGCCATCCGGTCAATTCCAGCGGAGGATGAAAAATATGCTGAACCCCATGAATAACTACCGGACCCGTACGATTCCTCATATTAACTATCCCTTTGATGCGCAAAATATCCGCGCCTTTGACCGTCATCAGCAAGTCCAGCCAATTCTCGAACAATTCGGGATCGATCGGCTCGTCAAAAGTAAAACAATAAGACAAAATATGATCATCATGGCGATTAATATCCGGTTGTTTACCGATGGATCTCTTGGAAGAATACAAAGTTTGCGCTGCACCATGTCGCACATATTTGTATCGGTCTGAAGGATTTCCGGCAAACGCTTCCGCATTCAGCCACCTGACGACATCCGGCGTTTTTTGATCTATCGAAAATAAGTTAGCACTGAATACCGATGGCCCATCCACCTGACCGTTTACAGCCAGTAATTGTGTAGCGGCGGGATTCAGAATCGCCAAGCGCTGCTGCAGCATACGGCGTTGCTGTTCATCGATTAAATCACTTTTGGTCAGAATAATCCGGTCTGCTACCGCAGCTTGCTTTACGGCTTCGGCATGGTGATCCAGTGTATCCATCGCATGGATACAATCGATGGTAGTAACAACCGCATCCAAGCGATAATGCGCGGTAATGTTTTTGTCCGTCATTAAGGTATGTAAAATCGGAGCCGGATCAGCCAATCCAGTGGCTTCGATGATCACCCGGTCGTAGTTGCGTACCCCATTGCGGGAAAAACGCCAGGTGATATCTTTAAGCACTTTGGCCAAATCGCCGCGCATCGCGCAGCAGATACAACCATCTCCCACTTCCATGACCAACGTTTCATTGCTATGTGCAACCAGTAAATGGTCCAGGCTGATTGCACCAAATTCGTTAATCACAACCAGGGTTCCTCTGAAGAGTGGTTGTTGAACCAAATGATTTAACACGGTAGTTTTGCCGCTGCCTAAAAAACCCGTCAGCAGCGAAACCGGAATCGGCGATGATTTTTTTACAGTATCCACAGTCTTTCAACAAGCTGAGTAGCAAGCCACGAGGCACCGTTCACGCTGGATTGCTTTGGCAATGCTCACAAACTCCATGCAGTTCCAGTTGTTTTTGTGCCAACATAAAACCAGTGCTTTGAATGCTACGCTCAAGCTCCTCGATGATGCGCTTCTTGATGCCGACTTCCTTGACACTGCCGCAACGATCACAGATCAGAAATTGCGGTGTCTCATGCTGATGATCGCATGCAATGTGCGCACACGACATATACTGGCCGGCGGTTTCCAGTTTATGAACCAGTTTTTCCTGAATCAGGAAATCCAGCATGCGATAAACTGACATCACCGGTAACGATTCCTGGAATTGCGCTTTGTATCGATCCACGATTTCATAAGCCGAAAGCGGCGTAGCAGAAGCCAACAACACCATGAGCACATTCTTTCGTTTGTGCGTTAATTTTGTTCCTGCCGACGCACAAACTTCCCGTGATTTCTTAATGATTTGTTCGATATCGACTGACATTTTTAAAAATTTCAGTATTCGGAATGTTCAGAAATACTACTAGTGATTAACCGGTAAAAGCATATCACGCTAGAGAAATTCTATGTGCAGATCCATAAATTCAGTTGAAAATCATAGCTATTCTTATTGATCATCCCACGCGGTAAATGGATCTTCCAAGGTTAACCAATATTTCTCTCCTGCTTGTGATTCTTCATCGGTCACTAAACATTCATCCAGCCATTGGCATATTCCTTGTTGATCAATATTCTGACCGATAAAAACCAATTCTTGCCGCCGGTCTCCATTCGGCTCTTCCCATTTCTCCAGTATCGATTTCAAATAATCTTCATCGTGCGGCCATTCATTTCTAGGTACAGCTTTCCAAAACATACCGGCATAGCCATAGTGCGCGATGCCACCGGCTTGATTCCACTGCCCCGCATAGTCAGGCCGGGTTGCCAGCCAGAAATATCCCTTCGACCGGAGTAATTTTCCTTCTGACCAAGGTTGATGGATAAAATCGTAGAATCGTTGTGGATGGAATGGTTTCCTGGCTGTGTAAACAAAACTGCTGATGCCGTACTCTTCCGTTTCAGGTATATGTTCGCCGCGCATCTCCTTTAACCATCCGGGCGCTTGTTGGGCATTCTCAAAACTGAACTTTCCGGTATTTAAAAGCTTGCGCAACTCAACTCGGCCATCTTGGATGGCAATAATTTCAGCTTCAGTATTCAAACTGCGCAAGATACCCTGGAGTTGAATTAACTCACCCGGACTGATCAAGTCAATTTTATTGATCAAAATGACATCACAGAATTCCACTTGATCAATCAGGAGATCAGCGACACTGCGCTCATCATCTTCTCCCAAGCTTTCCCCTGTTTCCTGCAGCATTCTCGCTTCTTCAAAATCCTTCATGAAATTAACCGCATCCACAACCGTTACCATCGTATCGAGCCGAGCGATATCAGATAGGCTGATTCCCTTTTCGTCAGCGAATGTAAATGTTTCCGCAATCGGTAACGGTTCGGATATACCTGTAGATTCAATGACCAGATAATCGAACTTTTTCTCGATGGCTAACCGCCGTACTTCGATGAGCAAATCTTCGCGCAACGTACAGCAAATGCAGCCATTGCTCATCTCAATGAGTTTTTCTTCTGCGCGGTTAAATGAAATTTCTTTCTCGATGATGGAGGCATCAATATTGATTTCACTCATATCATTCACAATAACCGCAACACGCAATTTCTGCCTGTTATTCAGAATATGACTCAATACGGTCGTTTTACCCGCACCCAGAAACCCGGAAAGCACAGTCACCGGTAATCGATCAGTTGGCATCAGTTTGATTTAAATTAGTAGAATTGATATTTGTTATGATATAACATATCAAAAAGGTAACACAATATAATCTTTTTCTAGCCATTAAGGATCCGTCAATTTCCGGCACGGCTCAATCAGGAATTGGTGCCATAGCAGTAACTTGCAACGGCCTTTTTTTTAAGGTTTGGTTTGAAGTGCGCTTTTACAAAATTAAACAGATTACTGAAATTAATAATCGATGAATCCATTAAAAATTACAGTGACCAGCATGCATTCGCAAAAATTAAGCGGGTTGAATAACGAGTGGTTAATCGTAAAAATGCTTCAAATGCCAACAGACAGCCCAGTATGTTCCATTCCGCGCGGCAAATAGCGGCCAGCATAATTTTGGCAATGACGATGAGTGCAATGGACGAAGTAATAGCGGAACAAGTAGCCGGGGATTCGACAGCAATCAAAGTTAGGCCCGGAGCCAACGAGCAGAATTCCGCTGTTCAAATGACACCGATAAATATTATCGGTGTTACACCGGATCAACCCTCTCAGCCCAATACCAGTACACTGAAAGGCCGTTCTCTACGCTTGCAGCAAGGTAATACACTGGGGCAGACCTTAAACGAGGAACTCGGTGTTAGCAATGCCTCTTTTGGCCCAGGAGTGGGTATTCCGGTGATCCGTGGCTTAACCGGATCGCGGGTGCGCATTTTACAAAACGGTATTGGCACTCATGATGCCACCAGCTTGAGCCCGGATCATGCAGTAGCGATTGATCCCTTATTTGCCGAAGAAATCAGAATCATGCGAGGCCCGGAAATCGTTCGTTATGGCGGCAACGCAATCGGCGGTATCGTGGACGTCAACGATCATCGCATACCCGGAAAGCGAACTACGAAACCCATCAGCGGTTCTGTCGAGAGCCGTTATGACACTAACGGAGACGGCACAAATTCGGCCTTCAAATTGAATCTGGGAAAAGACCGGCTGGCATTCAATTTAGGGGGATTCTTTCGCAAACGGGGTGATACTCAAATTCCAGGAAAAGCAATTGACGCAGCTTTGGTAGAACAACAATTCGGTCTGTCAGAGATACAAAATGTTAGTGGCACAATCCCCAATACCGATAGCAAAGGAATCGGCGGTTTTGCCGGCATATCATGGCTTGGCCATAACATCATGGCGGGTATGGCGGTCAGCCACACGGATAATCGCTACGGAGTACCTAAAGGCAGTCATCATCTGGACCCCAATCACCTGAATGGATTGGAAACAATCCTGCCTAAACTCAATGACTTGAGAGGATTTGAAGATATCTTCGGTCCCCAAGCGTTGTTTCCCAATATTCGCCTTAACATGCGGCAAACCCGCTATGACTTTAAGTCTGAATGGTACGAGCCAGCACGCGGCATTGAAAGCGTTAGTTTCCGCTATTGCTTGGTCGACTACGGACATACTGAGATGGAAGGCGGGTCCCCTTTCACAAAGTTCAAAAACGATACCGGTGAAGGGCGTGTTGAAGTACGTCATCATGCGTTTCCGAATCTAACCGGCACCTTTGGCGCACACTGGATACATCGCAATTTTTCCGCGCTGGGTGTAGAAACGTTTGCACCTCGTACCAAGCAACAGTCTTTGGGCTTATACACGACGCAAGATTACGCCTGGAATAATTGGATCTTGCGCGGCGGACTCCGCTTTGAACACACGCACATCGACCCCAGTGTAAACGAATTGAGACTACGCGGCAGCGCCCTGCCGCCAGTGCCATTACCCGGCTCACTTGACTACCAGTCACTATCTGCTTCCTCAGCACTGCAATGGAGCCCGCGAACAGATACCGTATTAACGCTGACATTAAATCGCGGCAAGCGTCCTCCGGATATCCAGGAACTACTGGCACTCGGTCCGCATTTGTCGACTCGTAGTTTTGAAATTGGCAATGTGCAGCTCAAGAATGAGACTGTAAATATGGCCGATTTAGGAATGGAATGGAAGTCCGGAAGTATCAGCGCGCGAGCTAACGGTTACTACAACCGCACTGACGATTTTATCTACCTGCGAAATACCGGTTTGGTGTATGAAGTTGACAACGAGGTGATTCGTCAGCGCTGTGTCAGTGATGCGGAATGCGTATCGATCCTCGCCTATGATCAACGGCACGCCGAATTCATCGGCTTCGAATCCAGGATTGACGCAACGCTTTATCAAATGCCACAAGGCGACTTGCTGCTCACTTTATTTTCCGATTATGTCCGCGGCCGTTTTGTCACTGGCGACCGCGATGATGTGCCGCGTATGCCGCCGCTTCGTTACGGCGCTGAACTGGGTTACGGCAACTCCACCTGGAATACCGCCGTACGGTATACCCGAGCTGAAGCGCAGCAATATCCGGGAAAAAACGAAACACCCACTGATAGCTACCATTTGTTGATCGCAACCGCAGATTATCAAATCACAACGAGCAAATGGGGCAATTTGTGGCTATTCGCCAAAGGGCACAATCTGCTGAACGAGGAAATACGTAATTCGGTTTCTTTTTTGCGAAATTTTGCACCGGAACCGGGACGAAGTTTCATCTTGGGCGCACGCGCCACATTCTAAAACTGGCTGCTATCCCGAATCTCGACATGGAATCGTTATATTGAACACATCAGCCGGTAAAACTTATCTCTGCTTTTATCTACTCTTCATTGTTTTACTATCCGGCCGGCAAGCTTTTGCCGTGCATCTGGATGTTGAAGTCTGGGGACAAGGCAATGCTCTGTTTACCGGCTATTGCCGAACACCCGGCGCGGTAGGTTGCGATTTGGATGGATTAGCCGTGGTATTGCATTTACCGGCGGGAACATTGCCGATAGAAGCTGTTACCGGGAAACTGATTTTTCCAGCCGATTTTCAAGATCTACCGGGCGGGGATTTCAAAACTAAAAACCCAGGATTCCAGTCGATTCAAAATGCATTGCTACCGAATGAATTGCTGAGTTACCGCGCGCTGGGAGCACTCAAATACTGGGATCCGGTTTTATCTTCTTGGGGAAAACCGCCCGAAGGCACACAAATCAGACTGTTTGGCGGACTGGAAGCAAGTGCTGACATAATCAACGATCTATCCCAATGTGCTGGTCAGTTAATATGTTTCAGCGATGGAATCTTCGGTAGTGACGGCAGCACCATTTTTTCTGCCAATGGCATCTTGGGCAATCCGGAGCTGGTTGTCGATATTACGGGAAGCAACGGCGTATTGCACACGCATCTGAGTTTTTTCCTGGAAAACCAGAAAGGTGAAATAGGCGGCCCCGTAGGCGCTTATCTCATCGAAATGCAACTTATCTCCAATGCCCGTTACTTTCCTTCAGCGCCGTTTTTCATTTTATTCAACGCAGGCTTGCGTGAAGATGAATTCGCCGCAGCATTGTTAGCGCTTACTGGCGGCATCGTAGCGCCTGATCCGGATCCACCGCAACCAGTCATTCCTGTATCCATTCCTGGTGATGTTGACTTCGATGGCGATGTAGATCGACTCGATGTAGCGTTGATTTTACTAGCCGCACAAAACAATGAGCCCGTGCGATCCAGCAATGCCATGCTCGACGTCAATCGTGACGGTGTTATTAATCGCACCGACGCATTTCTGGCTAAACAATTATGCACGCTGAGGCTGTGCAACATTCCGGTCTTGGCTCCCGCCACAGTTCTGAATGTGGCAGCGGTCTACGATGAAAAGAACAGCCTATTGGATTTGAACGATGTTCAAGTGGGTAAATTGCATTATCGGGCGCAGTTGCAGTTAAAGGATAACAACTTATTCGAACTGAATTCGGCGCAGTTGGATATATCACGCTATGCCGTACCTGCACGTTACGACATTGAGACGGCAATTCTGGAAGTCCCTTCGGTTTATATCAACGAAAAAAATTATAAGGCGATCCTACGCAACATAGGGGATTCGAAGTTCCGGCTGGAACACTTTGAAGAAATTGACACAATTCTTAAGTAAGGCTGATTTTGCCAGGAGGATAACGACAGAATTCATTTTGCAGCGCGTATCAATCAGAACAGTAATTTAAAAAATTTAAGGGGCTTGATCATGTTTAAAAAAATACTTATTGGGCTAGTAACTTTAGTTACTAGCTGGCTCTTCTCATCCGCTAGTGCGGTTGAACATCATCACGAAGGTGACATACAACCTTGGAAAATCGGTGCGGAAATATTCGTTAACAGCAATTTATTCGAGCCCGATTTTGGTGATATCGGCGGAGGATTATATGCAACAGATGAACCAGGGTTTGATGTTCACATAGAAAAAGGCGCATTTACCCCTGGCAACTGGCTGCGTTTTCAGCCTGTCGGCAAATTGTTATTCTGGAATGGCACCGAATGGAGTCCGGCAATGCCAAACGGAGAGCGGATCGAGATCACCGACGCGCTTGACAATATCATTTCGTATCGCGCCGATGGCACAAGCAGTATTCCAGGTGTAATCGGGGAAATTGGCAGCGACGGCGGATTGCACGATCACTTGGAAATGTCTATTTTCAATGCATCCAACACGTTGGGCGGCAGTACCGGCGCATATCGCATCGAACTCAAATTATTCGAGTCCAAAGCCAACAGCGATACCTCGGTTTCCATTGCCGCATCCCCTATCGCAATCGTTTTCAATCGCGGGCTTGCGCAAGATAAATTTGAATTGGCAGTCTCGGCAGCAGCAGACCTGAGAGACAACTCCGTTTTCGTCGCGGAAACAGGAATGTTAACTATCCAACGAGTCAAAGCACTGGGCTCATATTACCAAGCAAAACTCAAATATCTTGGCGATAACAAATTTGAACTGATTGATATTCAGGAAACTCCTGCAGCCAAGGAATGAAAGATATATCCTTAACTTCCGCTTACAGAACTCCAAATACCGTTAAGAACGCGCTCTCAGCCGGATGACAAGTGCAGCAAGAGGTGGTCGCTCGGTCACCTCAAGCCGCAAAGGTAGCGCGATGATCAGGCCAGGCAAAATCAGACGAAAATGCACGCCGTTTGCGAGTGATCAATAAACGTTTTGAATTTGATTTCAAAGCAGCATCCGCGGACATAGTAGTTTCTCAGCGTATCTCCAGGTTTTCTGGAGGGATATCACCCGGTTGTCTGGATTGCAGGTAGTGATATACACTGCAATAATGTACCAAAATTCTGCACGTCGGCTGCTGGAATGGTTGACAGTTTTACCGCCCGTTCCACAAGACAGTTTGACGCCAATACGGAACTTCAGGAAAACATTCTGAAGATTTACCGGTGTTTTAATTTTTTTCATGGACCCACGTCAATGAAGTTTTTTGCTTTTATCTTGTTAGCGATGATTCCCGGCCTGGCAAGTGCTACCGAGCCGTCAGCATCCGGACTATCCGATACCCTGGAAGAGCGGGTAAAACCCTGCATCATCTGCCACAGAGATGCTGACCGGATAGACCGGGATGCCTATTTCCCGCGTATTGCGGGCAAACCGGCCGGTTATCTCTTTAATCAGTTGCGTAATTTTCGTGATGGGCGGCGCTATTATCAGCCGATGGCCATTTTGCTCGAAAACATGTCGGATGAATACATGCGGGAAATCGCAGAGTATTTTGCTGCCCAGCCCTACGCTTATCTGGAACCGGTAGCACCCGCACTGACGCCGGATAAAATCAAATCCGTGGAAACACTGATGTATTCCGGCGATCCCGAACGCGATCTTCCGGCATGCGGTGCTTGTCATGGCGAAAAACTGATGGGTGTGCAACCGGCCATTCCCGGCCTGCTGGGCTTGCCGCATGCCTATCTGGCTGCACAATTCGGCGGCTGGCGCAATGGCGGAATCATGCGCGGCCAGATACCGGATTGCATGTCGGAAATTGCCAAGAAACTGACTCAGGAAGAAGTCAATGCGCTGGTGCAATGGCTGCCCGGGCTGCCGGTATCGGGGCAATCCGCCGGAACGGATGCACTTACTCCCGAACTGGCACAGCGTTGCCGGACTATTTTGTCTGGAAAGGAAGTGACACGATGAAAAATTTAAGTGAAGCAAGATTAACGAGCATATGGCGGATCATCGTTTGCGTTACAGGCGGTTTGCTATCCCTGGCGCAAGTGGCATCGGCTCAGCCGCTAACTGACTCCGATACGGAACAGGTCCGGCGCGGAGAGTATCTCGCCCGGGCAGGCAATTGCATGGGGTGCCATACCACGCGCGGTGGCGAGCCTTACGCGGGCGGACGCAAGCTAAATACACCTTTCGGTCAATTCGTCACACCGAATATCACGCCGGATAACGAAACCGGAATCGGCCGCTGGAGTGGCGAGGATTTCTGGCAAGCGCTGCATTATGGAAAGTCGAAAGATGGACGCTATTTGTATCCGGCTTTTCCATATACCGAATATACCAAGGTAACCCGGCCGGATGCCGATGCGATTTTCGCGTATTTACGCTCACTTCCGCCTGTCGCACAGACCAATCCACCCCACAAGATCAGTTCACCTTACGATAATCAGTTTCTCCTGTTTCTTTGGCGAACTCAATACTTTAAGGAAGGTGTTTATCAGCTGGACAAATCCAAAAGCGATGAGTGGAACCGGGGTAGTTATCTGGTTCAGGGGCTTGGACACTGCACCGCCTGCCACACCTCCCGTAATGTATTGGG
>SSFX01000088.1:0-9743 GCA_008015635.1 Nitrosomonas oligotropha | reverse complement strand
TGGGAAATAATGGCGAACGTGCGCCGCCGCGATACTTCTTGATCAATGCTCATAATCGGTAGTTCTGTGTTCCTGTGAATAAAGATAACAATGTGCAGTATGCGTGGCGCTGAACGAGCTAGCTGGCGGGTAGGCTGCGCGGCAAACCGGCATGGCATGTGCGCAACGCGGATTAAAATGACAGCCTGCCGGTGGCGCCGCCGGTGACGGTAAATCTCCCGTGAGCGGGATGATGTGCCGCGCGGGATCCGCTTCGATGTGCGGAACCGATGATAATAACGCTTGCGTGTACGGGTGCTTGGGGTTACTCATCACCTCGTCGATACGCCCGTGTTCAACGATACGTCCCAGATACATCACCGCCACTTCATCGGCCAAATACTCCACAACCGCGATATTGTGGGTAATAAACAAAAATGCAAGTCCTAAATTATTTTGCAGCGATTTGAGCAGATTCAAAATCTGCGCTTGAACCGATACATCCAGGGCGCTGGTCGGTTCATCGCAAATCAACAGCTTGGGATTGACCGCCAAGGCACGGGCAATGGCGATGCGTTGCCGTTGTCCGCCGGAAAATTCGTGCGGAAAGCGCCATTTTACCTCAGCGGGCAGACCGACACGCTGCAATAATGCATCGATTTCATTTTCCGGAGACTGTGCGGATGCAGCCGTATCGTTGCCGGGGTAACCAGTTTGATAGGCTTTTAAGGCATTGATGCCTTCTTGCAGAATTTCAATGATGCGCATGCGCGGATTCAAGGAAGCATAAGGATCCTGAAAAATGATCTGAAGCTGCGAGCGTACCGGCCGCAATTGACTACGCTTCAATCCGTTCAGTTCCTGTTCCTTGAAGCGCACGCTGCCCGCCGTGGGCTGAATCAATTGCAAAATACTTTTGCCGATCGTAGTCTTGCCGCAACCGGATTCACCCACCAGCGCCAGTGTCTTACCTGCGGCAATTTTCAATGACACACCATCGACCGCTTTGACATGACCCACGACACGTTTGAACAAGCCTTTGCGAATCGGGAAATGTACTTTCAAGTCAGCGATCTGCAACAGCGTCTCATTTGTTACCGAATGAGCCGGTGGCGTCACATGCACGGTTTCCTGCGCTACTATGTTAGCGCTGGCAGCAGTTTGAGCGGCGTTGCTGCTGTATAAATGACAGCGGACCTGATGTTGACCGGAAATCGTGTGCCATTGCGGAACGGTATCGCGGCATTGTGCCAGTGCCTGATTGCAGCGATCTACAAACCTGCACCCGGTAAATTGCTGCGCCAGTGACGGCACATTGCCTTGAATGACGGTTAATGCCTGATTACGTTTCTGTTTCCCAGGCAAAGCGGCAAACAATTGCTGCGAATAGGGGTGGCGCGGGTGATGAAAAAAATCGTGCCGGGTTGCCAGTTCGACAATTTCTCCCGCGTACATCACCGCGACACGTTGCGCCATTTCCGCCACCACGCCCAGATCGTGCGTAATCAGTAAAATGGCCATGCGCTTTTGCTGCTGGATGTGCCGCAGCAGATCCAGCACTTGCGCTTGTATCGTCACATCCAGCGCGGTGGTCGGCTCATCGGCAATGAGCAGTTCCGGTTCACCGGCGAGCGCCATTGCGATCATAACGCGTTGCTTCATGCCGCCGGAAAACTGAAAAGGATACTCGTGCATGCGGCGTGCCGCATCGGGTATACCGACTTGTTCCAGCAATTCCCGGATGCGCGCTTGCATGGTTTCGTGCGATAAATTCAAATGCTGCTGAAGCACTTCTTCGATTTGCTCGGCGATGGTCATAACCGGGTTGAGACTGAGCATCGGTTCCTGAAAAATCATGCTGATGCGCTTACCGCGAATTTTACGCATGCCGATTTCAGGCAATTGCAGCAAATCCGTGCCGCCGATGCTGATTTTGCCGGCAACAATTTCACCGGCGCTCGGTAGCAAGCGCATGATCGACAACGCTGTCATCGACTTGCCGCAACCGGATTCACCCAACAGCGCAAATGTTTCCCCAGGTGAAATGGTCAGCGTCAAGCCATCGACGGCACGTACCGGCATATCGCCGGTGTGCAGCACGGTTTCGAGATTTTCTATTTCCAGCAGAGTATTCATGGATGAGAAGAAGATTTTGCCGGTGCGGTTGCTTCGGATGCGTTATCTTTCAATTGCTTTTCATTTTTGCCAAAACGCGGGAGTACCGTGCGTTGCCGTAGTGTCCGGATGCGCGGATCCAGTGCATTCTGAACCGCATCGGCAAACAAGTTGGCGCTCAGTACCAGGGTAAACATGAAACTAAATGCCGCCAGCAAGGCCCACCACACCATCGGTTCACGCGCCATTTCCAGCCGCGCTGCATTGATCATGGTACCGAAACTGATCATCGACGGATCGACACCGACACCGACATACGACAACACCGCTTCGGCCAGAACTAAACCGCTGAAATCCATCACCGTGGCGATTAATACGATGTGCATCACGTTAGGCAGTATGTGGCGGCTGATGACGCGCCAATGCGAAACGCCGAAGGCATGCGCCGCCTGGATATATTCCAGTTCGCGCAGTTTCAGCGTTTCACCGCGCAACAACCGGCATAATCCGGTCCAGCTGGTAATGCCCAGGATCATGCAGAGAAACAGCAGCCGCAGATCGGCGCGCGATGCAATGGTGTCGAATAATTCCGGATGGGTTTCGATATACACCTGCATCATCAGTACCGCAGCGGCGATCAGTAATACGCTGGGAATGGAATTCAGTGTCGTGTAGATATACTGAATGACGTCATCGACCCAGCCGCGGAAATAACCCGCCATAATGCCCAGTAATAATGCGAATGGCAGCATGATGAGCGTGGTTAGCGTGCCGATCACCAGCGCGACGCGTATGCTTTTCAGCGATTGATACAAAATATCCTGTCCGACCTTGTCGGTGCCCAGCACATGATAATGTCCCGCCAATGCAGTGATACAACCGATGATCAGCAGCAGAATGAGCAGCGTGATTAAGATGGCGCGCCAGGGAATTTCGGTGTTGCGGCGCCAAACGGCCATTAGGCATGGTGCAAAATTCTGCTGATTGCGATGAGAAAGCCGGGCAATTAAGCCAATGGACAGTACGCTCCAGATCAGCAAACCGCAGGCCAAGCCTTTTAGCGCAAGCTGCGTGATATCGGCGCTGTGTTCCGTGTCAGGATCTTGCAAATGCGCGCCGCCAAACTGGAGTCGGGCGAAAGTCCGGACTTGCTTGCCATCCGGCTGTTCGATGGTTTCTTTGGCATACAAATGTGCTGCAAGCGGTGCGGAGTAAGTTTTCTCGACTTGCGTGCGTAACGGTGTCACCAGTAAATCCAGCAAACTCAGCACTTCCACGCTATAAATCGTCTCGCCCTGATTGTTTTTGTGATCCAGTGCGGGGCGGAAGTGTACCGTGTCCAGCAAGCCGATCACCAGGAAAAAGATCAGCACGGTGAGCGCGGACATGCCGCTGGCGCTATGTCCCACGCGTTTCCATTGCGCCAGCAGATGCTCATGGCGGCGGACATACCAAACGATGAAAAATACAATGGCGACAAACAAATAGATCAGCGCATCGGTCCACAGAATAATTGGGCTAAAAGACATGGTCGGGATGGATGACTCTGCGGCGATGAGGCCGGTTTAATTACACATAATCATTCATATCATAAATGAATGCTGGGATTTTTTGAAAATTTATCAATACCGGTAAACCGATCAATGCATTAAGGCAGGATACAGTCTAGCATTGATAACGCTTAAGGTCGCGTGTTAATAGAAAATCCGCGGATGAAAAAGGAAGCAGCAGTCCGGGAGAACTTTTCCGTAAGGTCTCTGCCCGGAACTGCTGTGTAAAGTGTGTATTGTTGATGTGGTAAATATTTTTTAGAAAGGTTATCGGTTAAAAATTTTCATATTGCAGCCGGTCTTCACGCCTGATCAGCTCGTCAATCGTAAGACCAACCGCTGGTTTACCGCTAAATACCGAACCCACCCGTTTATTGTTGAAGTGTTCCAACATGGTGGCATAGGCTCTGGGCGGGAGAGGGAAGAATTTAACTTCTTTGACCAGGAGAAGTGCATTCTTCATATAAAACTCTACAAATGCCTTGACTTCGGGTTTTTCAGCCGCCTTGATATTGACATAAATAAAAACCGGACGGGATAGCGGTTGATAGCTGCCATTTTCCACGGTTTCGACAGAAGGGAGAATCGCGCCTTTGCCGCTGTCGATCGCGACGGCGGTTACTTTGTCCTGATTTTCGATGTAATAGGCGAAGCCAAAAAACGCTAAGCTGTTTTTGTTACTCGCCACATGATTCACCAGTACATTGTCATTATCGGATTCAGTGAAATCATGACGGCTGGATTTGGCTTTGCCGACAATGGCTTCGGTGAAGTAATCGTAAGTGCCGGAATCTTCATCAGCGCCGGATAGCTTCATGGCTTCATCCGGCCATGCCGGGTTGATTTGATTCCATTGAGTGATTTTACCCTGCGCAGCGGGTTCCCAGATTTTCTTCAACTGGGCGATGGTCATTGACGTGCTCCAGGAATTTTCCGGGTTTATTGCCACCGTCAGAGCGTCAAACGCTACGGGTATTTCAACATATTGCACACGGGCGCTTTTACAATCCTTCATTTCACTATTCAGAATCGGACGGGAAGCATTCACGATATCAATTTCGCCGCGGCAAAATTTCTTGAAACCGCCGCCGCTGCCGGATATGCCGACCGTAACGTTAATGGCGTTCTTTTTTGCGGCTTGGAAATTGTCCGCTACGGCTTTGGTGATTGGGTAGACGGTGCTGGAGCCGTCTATTTTAATGACTGTTTGTGCATTGGCGACACTGGCGGCGCCAGTCAGTATTGCCAATGAAATTGCTACAGCAAGTTGATTGAAGTGATGAGGTTGCGACATTTCATTCTCCTGTGTGAGATGATGCGGCGTAAATGACGGCATTCAAAATGCCGCGCACGAAAATGTTAACGCATGTTTTCCAGTAATGTCATGCTGATAAAACTTGAGCACTGATAGATTGCAGGCTTTTTAAAATCGAGCATTCAGGAAATCACACTGAATGCTCGATTTTTACATGACTTTTCAGCAACGGGTTTTTAGAAATCAATCGTCCACTGAGTCAGGAATGCGCTCAGATCACCATTATTCCATCCATGCGTACGCGCTCCGGCACCGCCTGAGTAACCATTGGCATTCGCGGTTGGTGTTCCTGCCGTGTTGATATCCAGCATATGGATGACATTGGCCTGAAACTTAACATTGGAATGCGGGTACCAGTTCAAGCCGAATCTGACCATGTCGGCGCGGCCTCCTTTGATGACACCGGAATTCATGTCAATGTAATCATAGCCGAATGCGACTTCCCATGCGCCCCAGCCGGTGCCGTTCCAATGAAAGGGACGGTTAGGCTTGATGCGGTTTGCCGCGCCGTTTCTGACGTGATAGGCCTTCGACTCACCGGTCAGGAAGTAGCTTACAAAGCCATAATAACCGGTTAGGTGTTCGCTGTCATAACCGACACCGTTGATATTGGTGCGCAAATATTCGCCTTGCGCCGAGAATGGCCCGTAGACAAACCAGCTTTCCGCTCCATAACGATCGTAGCTGGTGACTTGACGGCGATTCGGATCACTCAACGCACCGGTACTCAGATTGCCGGTATTCAGGATATTGGTGCGGTCCACGTTGGTTCCCGGAAAAGCGAAGAATGACATACCGCCGCCGCCACCGATCTGGCCTTCACCGACCATGGTGCCATCGGCGCGATATTGTGTGTTGACATCGGTGTGTCCCGCAGAAACACCGACATGGAAAAACTTGGTGTCATCAATCATCCAAGGCCTGCCGCTGACACGGCCAATACCTTGCCAGCCGGTGTCGCCGGAGCCATTGTTGCGGTTCTGGTTACCGTTGGCATTGACGGAAGTCGATGCGGAAGACCATCCGCCGATGGGCTCGGTTTGGAATGCAACACCGGTTTGAAATCTCTTAACCGCATAATTGACGCCGATACCTGTTTTATAGGTATTGGGATTATCGACGAACGAATTGACTGACATGTGCCGTTCGATAAAAGTCAGATAGCGGTTGCTGGCAGCTTCTTCCAAGCTGAACGGCTCCTTGAACGAACCCAATTTGTAAGAGAGTGCATCGGTATGGTTCAAACGCACGAACGCATCGGTAATTCCCGATCCGACAGTACCGTTGCCTCGGCTGAAGTCGTATTCGAACTTGTAATCCCAGATTTTGTAAAAAGTACCCTCGATGCCCAAACGCGCACGGCGGATATTCATGCCGCTATTCAATTCGTTTGCGGTACTCGCTCCGAAGGCGGGGTCAGGGTCATTGATAAAATTGTATTGCGAGGCTGGTTGAATCCGTCCATTCATCGATACCGAGAAATTGCCATCCTTGGTTGACCAATGTAAGCCGCGGTCATCAAAATTCCCGTGTATTTTTTCAACTTCCTTGACGCGTTCCTCGAGTACCGAGACTTGATTCTTAAGTTGTTCTTTCTCAGCCTTTTCACGCAATCTTACCAAACGGTCTCCTGCAGGTTTATGCTCCGTTTCCGCTGTCCGGTCCTCATGGGCTGGAGTTTGTGCAGGCGCCACCAATACGCTTTGGGGGGCTTTTGTTTTGGCCGATTTCTCTGATTTTTCATAGGTGCCCATATGAACGCGGCCAGGACCGGGTTCTGCAAAAATTTGTTTGGTTTTTGTATCGACATATAAATCGAGTGCATAGGCGCTGGATAGAACACCTAAATTGATTAACGCGGTGGTTGCCAAGGTAAGTCTGAATAATTTCATCATCTGTCGTTGATCCAGGGTTGAAAAAGTGAGTCATTTACGGTGGCAACCGTTATATAGAATCAATGTTACAGTTTTATGACAGTTACATTTTTTTTACGATTTTATGACATAACCTGTTATCCGGAATCGTAGTGCTGGCAGGTTAACTACTTGAAATGGAAATTATTAATTCTTAAAATACCGGATGCATTCAGCGCAAAAGTAACAATGACGTTGCGCAATGCATAATTTGATTTTCTTGGATTGACGGGAACTTTCATGACGATAGTACCCTTCTAACCAGGTACTTAACATGGGAATATGATTTCTCGTGCTAAGTAACTAATTCTATTAACTAACTGACTTATTATTATTTAATAGGAGGAAAATAAAATGGCAACAACTTATGGCACGAGTAGCAGTGCATCAAGTGCTGACTATGATATGTCGCTGTGGTATGACTCAAAATACTACAAACTGGGCATGTTAACCATGCTGCTGGTTGCGATATTCTGGATCTGGTACCAAAGAACGTTTGCATACTCACATGGTATGGACTCGATGGAACCGGAATTTGACAAAGTATGGATGGGCCTGTGGCGCGTACACATGACCCTGATGCCTTTGTTTGCGTTAGTAACCTGGGGTTGGATACTGAAAACCCGTGACACCAAAGAACAACTGGACAACCTGGATCCGAAACTGGAAGTGAAACGCTACTTCTACTGGATGATGTGGCTGGGCGTGTATCTGTTTGGTGTTTACTGGGGCGGCAGCTTCTTCACCGAACAAGACGCATCATGGCACCAAGTGATTATTCGTGACACCAGCTTCACACCAAGTCACGTAGTGGTGTTCTACGGTTCATTCCCGATGTACATCGTATGTGGCGTAGCATCATACCTGTACGCGATGACCCGTCTGCCACTGTATAGCCGCGGCACATCGTTCCCGCTGGTTATGGCAATTGCTGGCCCATTGATGATTCTGCCAAACGTAGGTTTGAACGAATGGGGTCATGCATTCTGGTTCATGGAAGAACTGTTCAGTGCGCCACTGCACTGGGGCTTTGTGATTCTGGGTTGGGCAGGTTTATTCTCGGGTGGTATTGCAGCACAAATCATTACCCGTTACTCAAACCTGACCGATGTAATCTGGAATGGTCAAAGTAAAGAAATTCTGAACAACCGGATCGTTCCTTGATCCATTCTCTGTTATTGTAAACTAAGCCCGCTGCCTGAATTCAGGCAGCGGGCTTAGTTCTGTCTATCGCTTTCTTTACTCATTTGCAGCTGATCAATCTTCCGCTGGGTTTAAATAATTTCATTCAGAATATCTGTATTTTTACATCATGGAAGATTTGATAACTGTAGTTCAACAGTGGATATCGACTGAAGCATTGATCGCGCTTTCGATAGCTTCAATCATTGGCTTCATTGGTTCTCTCATCGCCATTCCATGGATTCTGATCCGGTTGCCGAGTGACTATTTCGATTTGCGCGTTCCTCGTCACTGGATGAGAGAACATCATCCTGTGTTGAGGGTGATTGGATTAATCATCAAAAATATTGCCGGCGCAGTTTTTCTAATCGCGGGTATCTTAATGCTATTTTTGCCCGGGCAAGGGATACTGACAATGCTGATCGGTATTTCTTTTATGGATATTCCTTACAAGCGCGAACTTGAAGTCCGGATTGTCGGGCAACCCGCAGTATTTAATGCCATCAATGCCATGCGTCATAAATTCAATAAACCGCCACTCACGCTAGCCTTATCTCCCAAAAAGTAAAATAATTTTGGATACTCAGGCCATTCTGATAGCCTGTTCATTACGTTGTAAGCAATGTATTAACCGTTTGAGATGAGAATAGACAAAAATATCGAGCTGCCGGAAATATTGCCATTGACGGCAGGAGATGCGGATGCCATTTCAGCATTGGCTGAGACGATCTGGTGGCATCACTATGTTCATATTATTTCATCAGAACAAATCGAATATATGCTGCAACAGCGTTACCAGCCGGAATTGATCAAGAAGCAATTGTTGAATCCGGCCATTTGGTGGCGGAAGCTGATTTTGAATGAGGCGATTATCGGTTTCTCATGTTGCATGCTTACAAATAAGCCAGGTGAGCTTAAAATAGACAAACTCTATATCCATCATGGCCATCACCGTAAGGGTTATGGTGCTATGCTGGTTAAAAATGCGATTCAAATCATGCGGGAGAATAATCTGCAATCGTTGATTCTGACTGTCAACAAAGATAACCGCACCGCGATTTCGGCTTATCAGCATTATGGATTTGAAATTACGGGTGATAGTATTGTCGATATCGGCAATGGTTTTGTCATGAATGATTATTTAATGACCTGGAAAAATTAAACCGCTTGGCGGATTGATCTATGAAACTGAAATTCACCAAAATGCAGGGCTTGGGTAACGACTTTGTCGTTCTGGATGGTATCAACCAAGCTATTACGCTCGACCGGGAGCAAATCCGCAAATTGGCAGATCGCCATTTCGGCATCGGTTGCGATCAGTTATTACTGGTTGAAAAAGCCGAGGGGCAGGCTGATTTTCGCTATCGTATCTTCAATGCCGACGGCGGAGAAGTCGAGCAATGCGGCAACGGTGCGCGCTGCTTCGTACGCTACGTGCATGATCATGGTCTGACGCAGAAAAATGAAATTCGCATCGAAACCCTCAGTGGCGTAATATCGCCACACTTGGAAGTCAACGGCAACGTGACCGTCAACATGGGAAAACCCATTTTTGAACCGGAAGCAATTCCTTTCATCGCTGAGAAGCGTGCTTTAACTTACCCGCTTGAATTACCAGGCCAGCCGGTTACAATCAGTGCTGTTTCGATGGGCAATCCGCATGCCGTGCGTGTGGTGCCGGATGTGGAC
>SSFX01000002.1:0-9214 GCA_008015635.1 Nitrosomonas oligotropha | reverse complement strand
TGCTGAGAGGCCCGCTGAAGCAGGACATGAGCGAGCGCGACTCAAAAGCTTCGTACGAGTCGTTTGAGAATTTCAAGGAACTGGTGACGCGTTACCCGGAAAGCAAATATGCGGCCGATTCCAGACAGCGGATGGCTTATTTGCTGAATTCCATCGCCATGAGCGATATTCACGTCGCGCGTTATTATATGAAGCGCAAAGCCTATGTCGCCGCGGCCAACCGGGCGCAAAACGTGGTGAAGGAATATCCCCGCACACCGGCTACCGAAGAAGCCTTGTATATTATGATCAAAGCCTACGAAGCGCTGGGAATGCACGATTTGCGCGAGGATGCGGAACGCGTGATGCGAATCAATTTTCCGCAAAGTTACTTTTTGACCGAGTTGCCCGAAGTGGGCGGAAAGAAGTGGTGGCAATTCTGGAGAAGCTGACGCTACCCGATCACACCGGTGTTATTTCCTGTCGCGCTTACAGGTGAACGGCAAGCACATCGCATTGCGCGTGATAGAGAATGCCTGACGCCGTCGAACCCATCAGTACCGCCAATCCGTGCCGTCCATGAGAACCGGCGATAATCAAGTCGATCCGTTCTTGCGCGGCCAGCCGGATAATTTCCTGTTGCGGTTCGCCCCAGATCAGCCAGCGCCGTTCCGCTGCAATACCGAGTTGATCGCTCATCCGTATGAATTTGTTTTTTTCCGCTTCCAGCAAATCATCCGAGGAGTCTTCGTCGAGTGAAATCACCGTGCCATAAGGTGTATCAGGCATGGGAATATTATCCAGTACATGAATGATGTGAAGCTGCGCATTAAACTGCTTCGCCAGCGATTGCGCTTTTTGTGCGACAGCCTGGCCATGATCGGAGAAATCGACAGCGAGCAAAATATTCTGATAATGATTCATGTTGAGTTCTTTTTGTTGAGTGGATGCAAAAGCAGAAATACGCATTCTAAAACAGGCAAGCACTTTATCATAGCTGTGCTCGTGAGAGCCGCAATGATGCTGTGTTACCCGTCATCATGCGGGCGCAGATAATAGGACAAAAAATCACTGACGCGCTGCTCGTATTCTCTGCCGGCATAGCTGTGCATATTGAAATGCTGCGCGCCGGGGACAATCCATAATTCCTTGGGAAATCTTGCCGCAGCGTACAGGCGCTCGGTTTCCGGTTGCGTTGTGTGCACATCATGCGTACCGGAAATGAACAATACGGGCGCGTTGAGGTTATTGATCCGCGTGATCGGACTCAGCGCATCCAGGGAAACGTCCAGGTAAAACGATAGTTGCCACAGCATCAGCGGTAACAGGATTGAACCATGATCGCCAAAATGCAGCTTTAGCCGGTTATCAACCGCTTCTTCGAGGGTGGGGTGAAGTGATTCCAGAATGACGGCATCCAGTTTCAGATTCTGCTGTGCGAGCACAATTGCGGCCGCACCCAGAGAAGCGCCGATCGCGCCCATTCGCTCGGCCGGAAAGGTCTCACGCAGAAAAGCGACTGATGCTTCGACATTTTCCGCTTCGCGCAAACCGAACGTAATGTGATCTCCGGCAGTTTCCCCATGCGCTTGCAGATCGATAAACAGCACACTGTATCCCTGATCCTTCAGGAATCGTGCCCGGCTCAGCATTTCCATCCGGTTGCTACGCATCGAATGCACCAGCAGTAAAACACCACCGCGGGGTATTCCGCGAGCTAGCCAGCCATGCACGGTGACTCCTTGTTGTGAAGGAATTTCCACAGATTCGACCGGAAAATCCGCTGACAGCGTACTCACCGCTGTGGGTGCCGGAGCGGTCAGAAGCGGGCCAAGGGCAAACACTATGAGTGTGGTGGCGATGACGATGGTGACGAGTAGGATCCGGAGGCGTGTTGTGTGTTGCATAATTGCAAATGAGTGATAAGCGTTGTTGGGGAAATGTTTATTTATCTTCTAATCCGGCTAATACTGCTGAATAGGGCGTAATACATAGCGCGCAGGAAATTGGGTAAAAACGGTGACGAGCGCATTAACCGATGATAAAAAGCCCGGATAGAGATGATTTTGACATTTCACTTTCAGTTCTCTATATGATGCTAATGAAATTTAAAAGTAAATTAATTTAGTGATCGACTTTTAGGGGTTAGATTGTGAGATTGAATTTCCTTTTTTTGAATACACTGGCTGCAAAAGATATACAGATTGTAAGAAACGTTAACCCGCAATGGATGCTTTTGCTCTGACTGCCGCGGCACGGCAGGTTTTATCACAGAGACATAAATCCTATGCATTAAACTGCAACGAGTAGGCAGGATTGGATACCTTATCATGATTACTAAAGAGCACAAAGAATTTCAGGAGAGGATGCGTTTGGTGTTGGCTGCATTTGCGCAAGAGCTGCCGCACCGGATCAGTGAAATTGAATCTCTATGGCAAAAGCTGCGATCGGAATGGGATAGCAAAGCTTTGCAGGAAATGCATCGTTCTGTGCACCATTTGGTCAGCAATGGTAAAACCTTCGGTTACCCGGAACTGAGTACTGAAGCGCGTGCGCTGGAAAAAATCCTGAAAAGCCTATTGCAGGTTACGACCCCGCTAGACGATTCGCAATCGAGCCGGATTTTGCAGCAGATCGATGCCTTGAAGCGGATTTCTATCGAGCAGGAATCCAAGCAAACACAGGACGCCGATTCATCAGTCCATGACGAAAGCGCATTGTTGCCGCATGGGCAAGCATCCAGCCTGATATATGTCGTGGAGGCGGATACCGAAGCCGCTCAGGAGCTTGCATTGCAACTGCGTTATTACGGTTACGAAGTGGAAGTATTCAACCATCTGGATAAATTCCGCACCGCCGTGCAGCTTAGGCCCGATGCCATCATTCTGATGGATGTTGAGTTTCCGGAAGATGAAATGGGCGGGATTCTGATCATGGAACAGATTCAGAAAGAGCTGGCGCAACCGGCTCGGGTGATCTTTATCTCAACGCACGACGCTATGGCGTACCGGCTCGGTGCCGTGCGTGCCGGCGGCGTGGCGTATTTCCCCAAACCGATCAACTCCACTGAATTGATCGATCAACTCGATTTGATTACTGCATCGCAAATTCAGGAGCCGTTCCGGGTTTTGATTGTGGACGATAGCCAAACCATATTGGCGTACCATGCCGCAATACTGGAACAAGCCGGAATGCTGGTGAAAACCGTGGTCGAGCCGCTGAAGTTGCTGGGCGCATTGAATGATTTCAATCCCGATCTGATTCTGATGGATTTGTATATGCCGGGGTGTAACGGTGTTGAACTGGCGCGGGTCATCCGGCAAATCGATGGTTTTCTGAGCACGCCGATCGTCTATCTTTCTTCGGAAAATGATTTCAATACGCAAGCGGAAGCCATGAGTCTGTGCGGTGATGATTTTCTGGTCAAACCGATCGGAGCCGGGCATTTGGTTTCGGCCGTGACGACACGGGCGACGCGCGCGCGCTTTTTGCGTTCGCTGATGATTCATGACGGTTTAACCGGCTTGCTCAATCACACCGCGATCAAGGAAGAATTGGCGCGCGAAGTGATACGATCCAGCCGCCTGAATTCGCCGCTCTCACTGGCGATGGTGGATATCGACTTCTTCAAGAAAGTGAACGATACTTACGGACATGCCGCAGGCGATCGTGTGCTCAAGAGCCTGGCGCGGCTGCTGAAACAGCGCTTGCGCGAAACGGATATAGTCGGGCGCTATGGCGGCGAGGAATTCGCCGTGATCATGAACGATACCGATGCGGCATCGGCGGCCAAAGTGATCGATGAGATACGCACGGTTTTCTCGCGCTTGCTGCATCTGAGCCACGATGAAGAGTTTTCGGTCAATTTCAGCTGCGGGATTGCTGATCTCGCGCATTTTTCTGATGCCGTGAGCCTGAGCGAAGCAGCTGATAAAGCGCTTTATCAGGCGAAACAAAGAGGGCGCAACAAGGTGATTGTGAATGCCGGGGATTGAGTCCGCGTAGTTACCGGTCATCGCTGCGGGTACGCAGCAAGCGGGGGGGATGGATATCCGTATCGAAGGCGAATTGCCGCTTACTGAAGGCGGCGCGGGATTGTGGATCGGGATCGATGGTTTTGATCGCCTCGATGACTGCAACACGCGGCGCCAGACCGGTGCGATTAGCCACCTGAATGGCAAGCCCGGGGCGGGCGTTGAGCTCGATGATCATCGGCCCTTGGTCCCTATCCAGCACCAAGTCCGCACCCAAATAACCCAAGCCGGTCATCTCATAACAAGCGGCAGCCAATTGCAATAGCTTATCCCAATGCGGCACGGTCAATTCGGAAAAAGTCTTGCGCGTATCCGGGTGGTGCGTGACCGATTCGCCGTACTGCACCGCGTGTAATGCGCGGCCTGTTCCAATATCGATGCCAACGCCGACCGCGCCCTGATGCAGATTCGCTTTGCCATCGGAAGCGTGAGTGGTCAGGCGTAACATCGACATGATGGGGTAACCGCGCAACACGATGATGCGGATATCGGGAATGCCTTCATAGCTGTAGTCGGAGAAAACCGGATCAAGCTGGATCAGCGATTCGATCATCACGGTATCGGGTTTGCCGCCCAAGCTATGCAAACCGCTCAGAATATTCGATACATGCCGTTCGATATCGGCCAGTTGCATCGCATCGCCACTGGGTTTGAAGTAGAGATTATGATCATGTTCGGTAATCACCAGAATCCCTTTGCCGCCGCTGCCCTTGACCGGTTTGATGACAAACTGGCTGTACGGATGCAGTATTTCCTTCAGCGATTTCACATCATGCTGATACTGCACGGTACCGAGCAATTTGGGCACGGTGATCCCGGCTTCTTGCGCCAGCAGTTTGGTTTTTAACTTGTCATCGACCAGCGGATATAAGTGACGCGGGTTATAGCGCGAGATCAAACCAAAATTTCTTTGGTTCATGCCGATGATGCCGAAACTTCTGAGTTTCTTAGCGCTTGCCAGCAACATTGCGTCGTTCCAGGGCATGGAAACGGTACAACTCGGATAACCGGTAACCGGTATATTGTCCGAGAATCAGGATCAGCGACAGATTGACCAGCATTAGCTCGGGAAAATTAAAGGTTAAGTATTCAATCGTCCGGTTGGTCATAAATAGATAAGCAATAACCGCGGTCAACAAACTGCCGCCGCCCTGGATGAAAACCTCCCGGGGGCCGTCCTCCTCCCACAGCACCGACATGCGCTCAATGGTCCATGCCAAAATGATCATCGGGAAGAACGTCACGGTCATGGCCTGATCGAGCCCGAGTTTGTTACTGAGGATGCTGATACTTGCCATAATGGCAATGACGACGATGATCACCGCTGAGATTCGTGCAACAAACAATAAATTCAAGCGTGACAGGTAAGACCGGATCAGCAATCCCGTGCCGACCACGGTGAGAAAAATGATGATACCGGTGAGCAGCGTGGTTTGTATCAGCGCCAATGCAATCAGGATCGGCATGAACGTGCCGGACGTGCGGAGGCCGATCAGCAAGCGCATGATGACCACGATCAACGCGCCGATCGGGAGTAATAGAATCATTTTGAACGCGTTCTGCTGCTCAATCGGTAGGCTGTAAATGGAAAAGTCGATGATACCGGCCTGCTTGTTCATGCTGTCGCGCACCACCAGATCCCGGGTGGAGTGAACATTGCGGATAATGGAAAAGGATATCTGCGAGTTTTTACCGCCGACCACATCCAACAGAGATTGGTCGCCGCGTTGCCAAACCAGAAATTTTTTCGGTTTTCCGCTTTTTCCCGAGTTTTGGTTGAACAACAGCCATTCGTTGCCAATATACACTTCCACAAAATTGGTCAGCGACTGTCTGCGGCGGCCATCTTCCAAGTACAAGCCGCGCACAATGCGTGCACTGATACCTTCCAGCGCCAGTAAGTTGATGATCAAGTGCGTTTTGTAATCTTCGCTGGATTGGTCGTTTATCAGCAGACTCAGGTTCTGGCTGGGCGCTTTGGAATTTAATGTGGTGATCAGTTCCCGGGTAAAAATTTCGGTGTTGGCGGATTTGCTGCGTACCTGATCCAGCAATGTAGTGGCCGCAGTTTTCAGCACCTCGTCAAACTCGGGCTTCTCCGGCTCGGGCGGAAGGTCCGCCGCCATAGCCGGATGAGCGATCTGTCCGGTTTCGTACATGCTCAGGCGATAATAAGCCGTCTGCAAGCCGGATGCCACCCGCTTGCTCCACTGTGCACGCCGCCCGGACGGCGAAGTCAATTCGCTGAAGCCGTAATCGGACGAAGCGAAATCTTCTTCCATGAAGACAACGTCTGGTGTTTGCGGCGGCAGTGCGAAGGAAACGATCACGGGATCGCCGCGCGCAACAAAATCGATTCTGGCTTCGATGGTCCAAACCGATTTTTTGTCATCCGGCGATAACGGAAACCCCAAAGCGAAATGCTTGTACAAGGTCAAGCCGATCCCCAATCCCAGGAGCAGGATGACTACAATATAGAGTCTTAATTTGGCATACATTATTTTGTCGGAGCGGCTGCGGGATTATCGGCTGTAACCGGAGTGGGTTTTTTGCTCACATCCACAATGGCCAAGTCTTGCAGCAAGTTTCGTCCAATCAGCACCTGGTGTTTAAACCGGCTGCGATTTTCCAAGGTGAAATTGATCTGCTCATCGATATCGGCCAGTATCACGCGCATTCTGACCACCGGACGCCGCTGCGATTCCCGGTTTCCCAGTTCCTTGACGCGCGCGTAACGGCGCAGACGCCGGGTGAGTTCTATTTTTTCCCCGGTTTGGGGGTGAATTAAATTGAATTTCACAAAGGGTTTTCCATCCCGTTCGAATTCGACAATATCCAGCGCATTTAACGACGACGTTTGCGCGCCGGTATCGATACGTGCGCTGAATTCAAGGCCCGGCGGGTCAAGATGAACCATCTCTATGCCGCCCAGCACGGTTTTTGCGTCGATTTTCCCAGCGTCTTTCAGAACGGAGGATGCTTCCGTATTCTCGCAAACGCAGCCATCCGCATTGGGGGCGCGAGGATTGTTTTCGCCAACGGAATGTTTATCCGGTTGATCTTTTTCCAGCGATTTTTTCAGCTCGACCAATTCAGCGAACAATGTGACCAGTTCGGATTCGCGCGCATTGACGCGGGCTTCGCGTTCCGATAATTGATCGGTTTTCGGATTGCAAGCGGATAGCATGAAGCACGCGAGCAGTATGATTAAGCAATGGCCGGAAATTTTAGTGAAGTTGTATAAATGAGCGATTCTCATGACCGTGTTTTTCTAATTCTTCGAGAGTATGGCATTACTGCTGAATAAATGGTACCCGTAAAGCGGGCCGGTTGTGCCGGATGCCTCATTGCAATGTCCGCCAATAACGCGATACAGCGGTTCGTCCAGCAAGATAATTGTGTGCTCTGTTATTGTAGATGGATGGATAAGGTCTGGTTTTTGTACGTGCAGGCGTAGCGGTGAATTTCCAGACAGTGTGACGTTACCGTGAATTGATAACTGCCCGCTTTTTCGTTGCGGGTATCGAATTTGAATTCAAACAGCCCGTTTTGATCGCTCGGATAGGATTGATCGGCAGCTACCGATCCGTCAGCGCGGGTTAATTTAAAGTTGAGCAAAACATCGGGTGCCGGTTGTTCGTTGTAGTCCACCCTGCCGTGCAGAATGACGGTTTCACCGGCGGCATACTGCGTCTTGGGATCTATCAGGATGGGCTGGGATATATGCGTTGCCCATGCTTGGCCGATGAATCCGGTTAAGACCATCAGCCATGCGGATAAAAGCAGAAAGGTTTTTTTTGAGATCATGATTAATGCGGTAACAAGTAAGAATTCATTATGGGATCGGAACGGGAAGTCAGTGCCGGTGCAGAAGGCTATTTCTTGGGTAGGAAAAGATCGGTAATAGTTCCTTCCGCCATTTCCGCAGCAAACAGCACGGTTTCCGATAGTGTTGGATGCGGATGGATAGTCAGGCTGAGATCTTGCATGTCCGCGCCCATCTCCAGCGCCAGTACCGTCTCGGCGATCAATTCACCGGCGTTGATGCCGGTCATGCCAGCGCCGAGTATCCGGCGTGTGGTTTTATCCAGCAGCAGTTGCGTCAATCCTTCTTCCCGTGCCATCGAAATGGCGCGCCCGCTGGCAGCCCAAGGGAAGACGGCTTTTTCGTAATCAATACCCTGTTTGATCGCCTCTTTTTCGGTCAATCCCATCCAGGCGATTTCCGGATCGGTGTACGCGACTGACGGGATGGTGCGTGCGTCGAAGGCTACTTTATGTCCGGCGATCACTTCGGCAGCCAGCTTGCCTTCATAAGTGGCTTTATGCGCCAGCATCGGTTCACCGGCGATATCGCCGATGGCGAAGATATGCGGCAGATTGGTGCGCATCTGCTGATCCACCGGGATAAATCCGTGTTCGTTGACCTGAATACCGATTGCATCGGCGCCAATTTCGCGCCCATTGGGACGGCGCCCAACCGCCAGCAGAATGCGATCATACGTTTGCGGCTGCGGTGCTTTGTCACCCTCGAAAATAACGGTCAGCCCGGCTTCGGCAGCTTCTATTTTGGACACTTTGGTTTTCAGATAAATCGCTTCGTAGCGTTTGCCGATACGGCGGTGCAGCGGCTTGACCAGATCCGGATCGGCGCCCGGAATCAATTGATCCATCCATTCCACTACGCTGATTTTGCTGCCCAGCGCGGCATAAACCGTGGCCATTTCCAGGCCGATGATGCCGCCGCCGATAATGAGCATGCGCTGCGGCACATCGCTCAGCGCTAGCGCGCCGGTGGAATCGATCAAGCGCGGATCGTCGTACGGAAAACCGGGAATACGTGTGACGCTGGAACCGGCGGCGATGATGCAGTGCTCGAAAGAAATTGTTTTCGATCCTTCCGCCGTTTCCACCTGAATGCTGTGGTCTGTGACAAACTTTCCGTTGCCGTGCACAACCTCGACTTTGCGCTGCTTGGCGAGCGCTTTCAGTCCTTTAGTCAGCTTGGCGATGACCGATTCTTTCCAACTGCGCAGCTTATCGAGATCGATCTGCGGTTTGCTGAACACAATGCCGTGCGCTGTCGCTTCGTCGGCATCGGTGATGACTTTCGCCGCGTGTAGCAACGCTTTCGACGGAATGCAGCCGACATTCAGGCACACGCCGCCGAGTGTTGGATAACGTTCGATCAAAATGACTTT
>SSFX01000084.1:0-16522 GCA_008015635.1 Nitrosomonas oligotropha | reverse complement strand
TTTACGATGCCCATGTGGTGGATTACGCCAAAAGCTTGAAACCATCGGCGCGCAACGAATTGGAAATCACCGATCTGAATCGCATTTATTTGGAACATGACGCGCTCAGCGTCGAAATCATGGGGCGCGGCTATGCCTGGCTGGATACCGGCACGCATGAATCGTTGCTCGATGCGAGTCAGTTCGTTGCTACCATCGAACACCGCCAAGGCCTGAAAATCGCCTGCCCGGAAGAAATTGCTTTCCGGCAAGGCTGGATCGATGCTGCGCAACTCGAAGCGCTGGCGCTACCATTGGCCAAAAACGGTTACGGGCAATACCTGCAGCAAGTTCTGAAACGGGAGTTTTTATGAAGGCGACACCCTTGCGCATCCCCGATGTTTTTCTGCTGGAGCCGCGTGTTTTCGGCGACGACCGCGGCTTCTTCTATGAAAGCTTTAATCAGCGCGCATTCGAGTCCGCCATTGGCAAATCTGTCTGTTTTGTGCAAAGCAATCATTCGCGTTCTGCGCATAACGTGTTACGCGGCTTGCACTATCAGATCCAGCACGCACAGGGGAAATTGGTGCGCGTGGTGGCAGGGGAGGTGTACGACGTTGCGGTCGATCTCCGCCGCTCTTCGCCAACTTTCGGGCAATGGGTGGGAGAGATCCTGAGCGCGGAAAATAAAAAGCAACTGTGGATTCCCGCCGGTTTCGCGCACGGCTTCGTGGTGTTATCCGATTCCGCTGAATTTCTGTATAACACCACCGATTACTGGGCGCCCGAATTTGGGCGTTGCATCTTGTGGAACGATCCTACGCTTGGCATCGCCTGGCCAATTACCGGAGAACCGGTTCTATCTGAAAAAGACGCGCGCGGCATGCAGTTTACCGCCGCTGAAGTCTACGATTAACAGGCTTTTAAATGGCCAAACAAAAAACGGTGTATTCCTGTACTGAGTGCGGCGGCCAAACTCTGAAGTGGCAAGGCCAATGTCCGCATTGCCAGGCGTGGAATACACTGGTTGAAACCATCGCGGAGAAATCCGTGTCGCGCTTCAGTCCGGTGTCCGAAACTGGTCAAGTACAAAATTTAAGTACCATCGAAGCGCGCGAAGAACCCCGTTATCCCACCGGTATCGAGGAATTGGACCGGGTGCTCGGCGGCGGCATGGTGCAGGGCGGTGTGGTGCTGCTGGGCGGTGATCCGGGCATCGGTAAATCGACGTTGCTATTGCAAGCGCTGTCTTTCATGTCGGCGCAGCATTCCGTGTTGTATGTCAGCGGCGAAGAATCGGCGCAGCAAGTGGCGTTGCGCGCCAAACGCTTAGCGCTTGATGTGCAGTCGGTCGATCTGTACGCCGAAATTCAGTTGGAAAAAATCCAAGCGGTGCTGGCTGAGCGCAAACCATCGGTGGCGGTAATCGATTCAATCCAAACGGTTTATTCGGAAGCGCTGCAATCCGCGCCGGGTTCGGTCGCGCAGGTGCGTGAATGCGCCGCGCAATTGACGCGCCTGGCGAAATCGAGCGGCACCTGCATCATTCTGGTCGGCCATGTTACCAAGGAAGGAGCGCTGGCCGGTCCGCGCGTGCTGGAACACATGGTCGACACCGTGCTGTATTTCGAGGGCGATATGCATTCCAGTTTCCGCATGGTCCGAGCATTTAAGAATCGTTTCGGGGCTGTCAATGAATTGGGTGTGTTTTCGATGAGCGAGAAAGGCTTGCGTGAAGTGAAAAATCCTTCCGCGTTATTCCTGTCGCATCACGACACGCAAGTGCCCGGCTCGTGCATCATGGTTACGCAAGAAGGCACGCGCCCGCTGCTGGTGGAAATTCAGGCGCTGGTCGACGAGGCGCGCTCGCCCAACCCGCGCCGCTTGTGCGTAGGCTTGGAGCAAAACCGTCTGGCCATGCTGCTGGCGGTGTTGCATCGTCATGCCGGCATTCCGTGTTACGACCAGGATGTATTCGTCAACGCCGTGGGCGGTGTCAAAATCACCGAACCCGGCGCCGACTTGGCGGTTTTGCTGGCAGTGGTGTCGTCGCTGAAAAATAAACCGCTGGCGGAAAAAATGATCGTCATCGGCGAAGTCGGTCTGGCTGGTGAAATCCGTCCGGTGCAACGCGGGCAGGAACGGCTCAAGGAAGCGGCGAAACTGGGTTTCAAACAAGCCATTATTCCGCTGGCCAACAAACCCAAGCAAGCAATTGCCGGCATGAACATCATTCCGGTTGCTAGGATCCGGGATGCAGTGGCGCAAATGCATTGATAGAGCCGAAAAACCCCGGTACAGAGGGATGAAATCCAATCGCCATCTTTGGCTACTCGCAGGAATATCGGTTCTGGTGATTATCGCCGCGATGATTCTGCCACCAACTGCGCAACCCGCCGAATACCATCGCTTCGCCGATCAGCGCAGTTTCTTCGGCATTCCGAATTTCAACGACGTCATTTCCAACCTGGCTTTTCTGCTCAGCGGCGGCGCCGGTTTGGTGTTTTTGTGGCGAATTCATGGCGATCCCACGCAAACCGTATTCCAGGATCGCAAGGAAAGCTGGCCGTACTGGGTGTTGTTTCTGAGCATCACCTCCGTCGCCTTCGGCTCCATCCACTATCACTGGACACCGGATATCGATCATTTATTGTGGGACCGGTTACCCATTGTCATCGCCATCGCCGCGCTGTTATCGGCCACGCTGGTTGAGCGCCTAAGCCGAACCGCAGGGCTTTGGGCTTTACCGCCGCTCGTTGTGCTGGCTGTGCTGAGCGTGCTGTATTGGTATTGGACTGAACAGCAAGGTACGGGCAACCTGAACTTTTATATCGTCATGCAATTTTATTCGATCCTGCTGATTGTATGGATCAGTCTACGCTTTCCATCGCGTTACACGCATGGCAACGGTATCTATCAGATCATTGCGCTATACGCAGTCGCAAAAGTATTTGAAATGCTGGATGCGCAAATTTTTGCTTGGACAAACGGCTGGATCAGCGGCCATACGCTCAAGCATCTGATTGCAGCGTTTGCGGCTTATGGGATTGTGAGGATATTGCGAAAAAGAGAGGCGGTGAAGTGATGTTAATAAGCGCGTGCTAATGTTGAGAAAATGTAATGTGATGAATCCTTTGCCCCGCTATTGCGGAGCAAAGGATTTTAAATGCGGTTACTTCGTGCGTGCGAACTGAAAACCGGCTTTGTTGCCGCTATTACTGCGGAAAGAATTGCCGCGATTTTCCTGATCGAACGAGCGGCCGCGTTGACCGCTGCGGGCTCTGCTGGGTTCGTTGGCCGCGCCGAAGCCGGGACGGTTGTCGTTGCCTGCAAAGGGTGAACGCTTGCGTTTTTGTGTCACGCTGGGCGCACTGCTTTTCGGTCCGTTACTTTGGAAACGCGGTTTGATGCGCGGTTCCAGGCCGGGAATGATGTGCGACGCGATACGTTGGCCGGTGTAGCGTTCGATTTTCGATAAGTGCGCGCTATCCTTATTGGATGCAAACGAAACGGCAATACCGGCTGCACCTGCGCGGCCTGTACGGCCAATGCGGTGCACATAATCTTCGGCAAATTTGGGTAAATCAAAATTGATCACGTGCGTGATGTCAGCCACGTCGATACCGCGGGCTGCGACATCGGTTGCCACGAGCACTTGCAAACCGCCGTTACGCAACCGGGTCAATGTGCGGGTGCGTTCACGTTGATTCATATCGCCGTGTAATGCCGCTGCTGAAAAGCCTTGCGCGTATAAATTATCGGCCAAGGTGTCCGCGTCGCGTTTGGTGGCGGTGAAAACGATCGCTTGTTTCACTTTCTCGTCGCGCAGCACATGATCCAGCAGACGGTTCTTGTGCGACATATCATCAGCATAATGTAAGCGTTGCTCGATGTTATCGAGCTTGGCTTTTTGCGAGGCTACTTGAATGCGTTTTGGCGTTTTCAACAGTTTAGTCGCAACTTTGTCGATGGCATTGTCGAGTGTGGCGGAGAACAGCAAGGTCTGGCGTGTGTCCGGCGTTGCGGCTGCAATGGTTTCGACATCGTCGATGAAGCCCATGTCCAGCATGCGGTCGGCTTCGTCGAGCACGAGCATTTGCAAGCGTTTGAAATCGATGCGGCCACGTTGGATGTGATCGATCAACCGGCCTGGGGTGGCGACCAGAATGTCAACCGGTTGCGACAACAGTTTGTTTTGCAAAGGATACGGCATGCCGCCCAGGATGCTGACCACGTTGATGCGCGGCAGATATTTGCCATATTTTTTGGCTGCTTCGGAAACTTGCAATGCCAGTTCGCGGGTTGGCGTCAATACCAAAATGCGCGGTCCGCGGCTGCGCTCTTGCGATGGTGTTGCCAGCAGATGTAACGCCGGCAGCATGAAGGCGGCGGTTTTACCGGTTCCGGTTTGTGCGCTGGCCATCACATCGTGACCGGCGATTAATTCGGGAATCGCTTGTTTTTGAATCGGGGTCGGAGCGGTATATCCCGCTTCGCTAATGGCTTTGATAATAGCAGAGTTTAGATTTAAATCTTCAAAAGACACGTTGATTTCCTAAAAAAGTGAAATAGAACGCGCGGGCAAGAAAACATTGCCAAAATGGTGATGGTGCATAACCTTGCAAGCGCATTAATAAAGCATCGCCGCTAACCAAAGTTGTTGCACATTTTCCGGAAAAACTTGAAAAATTTAGGAGAGGCCAGGAACGATGAGACCAGGAAAGTTGATCGAATCAGAGATTCCGATCAACTTAGGCCGCGCAGTATAGCGGGTTCTTCCCGAGCATGCAAATTATTCGCAACCGGTGGTTACTGAATGATGGCTTTGGCGAACTTTCGCTTGCCGACCTGAATAACGACGGATTCTCCCCGTTTAATTTTGGTGGATTTATCTTCCACTTTTTCGCCATCCAATTTGACTGCGCCTTGTTCGATCATGCGGAGCGCTTCGCTGGTGCTGGCAGTCAATCCGGCTTGTTTTAATAATTGCACCAGCGGAATTTCTCCATCCGTGGTTGCGATGATTTTTTCCGGTATTTCGTCGGGCAGCGCGCCGTGTCGAAAGCGTGCTTCAAAATCGGCCAGCGCTTCTTCGGCAGCTTGCTGGCTATGAAAGCGCGCGACGATTTCCTGTGCGAGCTTGACCTTGATGTCACGCGGATTACGGCCATTTTCGACTTCTTCGCGCCATATGCGGATGGTTTGCAGCGATTCGAAGGACAGTAATTCGAGATAACGCCACATCAGTTGATCCGATACCGACATCAGCTTGCCGAAGATTTCTTTCGGACTCTCCGTGATGCCGACATAATTATTCAGCGACTTGGACATTTTATTGACGCCATCGAGTCCTTCCAACAGCGGCATCATGAGAATGCATTGCTGCGGTTGGCCGGAGTGCCTTTGTAACTCCCGCCCCATCAGCAGGTTGAATTTTTGATCGGTGCCGCCTAACTCCAGATCCGCTTTCAGTGCGACGGAATCGTATCCCTGTATCAAAGGATAGAGAAATTCATGAATGGCGATGGGTTGGTTGTTGCGGTAGCGTTTATCGAAATCATCCCGTTCCAGCATGCGTGCGACGGTATGCGTTGCGGCGAGTTTGATCAGATCGGCGGCGTTCAACTTATCCATCCAGGTGGAGTTGAAAACGACCTCGGTTTGTTCCTGTTTCAATATTTTGAAAACCTGGGTGGTATAGGATTGGGCATTTTCCGCGACCTGTTCCCGTGTCAGGGGCGGGCGGGTACTGTTCTTTCCACTGGGGTCGCCGATCATGCCGGTGAAATCGCCGATCAGGAACAGAATATGATGTCCCATATCCTGTAACTGACGCAATTTATTCAGTAAAACCGTGTGTCCGAGGTGCAAATCCGGGGCTGTCGGGTCGAATCCTGCTTTAACTCGCAGCGGATTTCCAGAAATAAGCTTACTTTCCAGCTCTGTTTCCACTAATAGTTCGTGACTGCCGCGTTTTATAATTTCAAGATCAGATAATATTGATTTTTTCACGATATTGCTAAATTTATGATTTTTATTAAAATTTGTGTAATTAAAGAGAGTTTATTAGTACAATATTAGTTGTTTCCTAGTACAAATTAACTATTTTCGTGTTAGACTCGCGCCTGTTTGCAAAAATGATACAAAGACTGGAGGTACTTCATAGATGCTATATACGCCTATTAGCAATAAACAAGGGATTCTAGCTCAAAAATCATCAAAACTAACAAAAAAATCAATTCGCTGGCTGGTAGCTTTATCCAGCATACCACTGTTCGGTATAGTCACTGCATTCGGTATTGCACCTAATTCCCCCTCATTTGAAGAAATCCAAGTCGAAGAAGTCGTTCTGGATATATCTATTCCAGAGGCTATTGCTGAGACTCAAGCGAATCAAACATTTTGGCGCCAGGAAAATATCCGCCGGGGGGATACGATTGCAGCGATCTTAAACCGTCTGGACGTGAGTGATCAGGATTCAACGGATTTTCTGCAGGCTGCGCGTGGAAGCCGCGCAATGCGCCAATTGAAACCGGGACAAACCGTTTATGCGCAAACGACAGCGGACGGTGAGCTGTTAACGTTGCGCTATTTCTTCGGTAACGAAGAGCTGTTTTTGATGGAAAAAACAGATGATGCATTCAAAATGACCGAACAGCCGGTCGAGCTGGATACGCGGGTTCATATGAAGTCCGGCGAAATTAACAGCTCACTGTTTGCAGCAACCGATAATGCAGGTATACCCAATAACATCGCGATGCAATTGACTGAAATTTTTGCATCGGAAATCGATTTTTACCGTGATTTACGCCAAGGCGACCGCTTTACTGTCGTCTATGAAACATTTGCCAATGACAATGGCAAGCGCACCAAAACCGGCCGTGTTTTAGCGGCTGAATTTGTCAATAAAGGCAAATCGCATCAAGCGATATACTTTAAAGCATCCAACGGTGCAGACGGATATTACACTCCGAAAGGGGAAAGTTTACGTAAAGCATTCCTGCTTTCGCCGCTTACTTTTTCGCGCGTCAGTTCCGGTTTTACCAATGCGCGTTTTCATCCCATTCTGAAAGAATGGCGCGCCCATAAAGGCATAGATTATGCTGCCCCGACCGGCACACCGGTTAAAGCGACAGCCAGTGGTATCGTGGCGTTTTCAGGTTCACAAAAAGGATACGGCAATTTGGTTGTGCTGAAGCATAACGGTAAATACGAAACCGCGTATGGCCATTTGTCGCGATTTGCGGGCGGAATGAGTAAGGGTAAGCGTATCAGCCAGGGTGACGTGATCGGTTATGTCGGCTCGACCGGCATGGCGACCGGCCCGCACTTGCACTACGAATTGCGCATCGACGGTGTGCAGCGCGATCCGACCAACGTAGTGCTGCCATCGGCACCGCCGATAGCAAAACGTGATTTGAATACTTTCCAGAAGGAAACCCATGCGCTGGTTGCACGTTTGAACATCGTGCGTAATATTCATCTCGCTGTATTGGAATAATTCTGGCTTGTCATCACGGACGGCGGTTTTGACGTAACACCGCCGTTATCAACTCTGCTTTAAGCATCGAAAATCGTTGGAATCCGCTTATTATATCGGCATCATGTCCGGCACCAGTCTGGACGGTGTGGATGCCGCTCTGGTTGACTTCAGTGCCGCCGCACCGGTGCTGCTGCGAACATTTTTTTGTCCGTACGATGACGAATTGCGCGAGCAGCTATTGGCGCTGCATCAACCCGGTCACGATGAACTGAATCGCGCGGCTATTCTCAGTAACCAACTGTCTTCCCTGTATGCGCAAGCCACTGCGGGAGTGCTGGAAAATACCGGTATCGCAGCGCGGCAAATTACTGCTATCGGGTGTCATGGCCAAACGATCCGGCATTGTCCCGAAGCCGGTAAAAATTACACCATCCAGCTCATCAACGCCGCTTTGTTGGCGGAACTGACGCAGATTACCGTTGTTGCGGATTTCAGAAGCCGGGATATTGCGGCGGGCGGGCAGGGTGCGCCATTGGTTCCGGCGTTTCATCATGCTGTTTTTAAACATGCCGGTCATCATCGTGTCATCGTCAATATTGGCGGCATCGCGAACATCACTCGCCTTGATCATCATCAGCCAGTCAGTGGTTTCGATTGCGGCCCCGGCAATTTATTAATGGATGCTTGGTGCTCGCGTCATACCGGAAATACGTATGACAAAGATGGGCAATGGGCAGCTAGTGGCCGCATCATTCCCGCGTTGCTGGAGCGCTTCTTGTCCGAGGATTTCTTTGTCCGCAAACCGCCCAAAAGCACGGGCAGGGATCTGTTTAATCTGCATTGGCTGGAACAAAAGCTATGTGGTGACGAAGCGCCGCGCGATGTACAGGCCACATTGCTGCAATTGACGGCAACGACGATTGCGCGGTCGATACAGGAACATTGCCCGGCAGCTGAGGAAATTTATCTATGCGGCGGCGGGGCGCATAATACGGCGCTGGTTGATCGCCTGACCATTAGCATGCCGGGAAAGATTGTGGCTTTGACCGATCAACTGGGCGTCGCGGCCGATTGGGTGGAAGCATTTGCATTTGCCTGGCTGGCGCACCAGGCTATTGTGCGGAAAGCGGGCAGTTTGGCGGAAGTGACCGGCGCTAAAGGAAACAGGATTTTAGGCGCGATTTATCCCGCTTGAACGGCGGCTCGATTAATACCGCCGCGTGAAATTTATACCGAGAACGACGAACCGCAGCCGCATGTACTGCTAGCGCCTGGGTTTTTGATAACGAACTGAGCGCCTTTTATATTTTCCTGGTAATCAATTTCAGCGCCGATCAGATACTGAAAACTCATTGGATCGACCAGGAGCTTGACGCCGTTTTTCTCCATGATGGTGTCATCTTCGTTGATGGTTTCATCAAAGGTAAAACCATACTGAAAGCCCGAGCAGCCGCCGCCGCTGACAAAGACCCTGAGTTTGAGATTATTGTTGCCTTCTTCGTCAATCAATTGTTTGACTTTAAAAGCCGCATTTTCAGTAAATAAAAGCGGGGTGTGATTTTCAGTGCTCATATTTGTTTTATCCTCATAATGTTTTCAGTATAGCAAACATCCGGCAGCTTGCTGGCTATGATGCTTCCTTTTCTGCCGCTATGTGCGGCTGATCAGCCGAGGGTGGCAATAATGTTATCATTTTCTCGAGCTGTTGCGCATTCCCGGATTCCGGTTTGTTGTGATGGAGCATTTTTCCGTCAACGGAAGCACCGAGTTGGATCTCTATCGAACCGTATTGCACATCGCCATATACTTTCGCTTTTTCCTGTAATTCCAAATATCCGGCCGCATCGATAGGGCCGGTTACCGTACCGTTGATGACAACATTAGCGGCCTTTATTTTCCCTTCGATGCGGCCTTCGGTACTGAGAACCAAGGTGCTGTGCTCATCATCGGTTGCCATGACATTGCCGGTAATATGTCCGTCAATCCGCAGGCCGCCGGTGAAATGGATATCGCCTGTGATATTTGTGTTTGCGCCAATCAAGGTATCGATATGATGATGGAGCTGGTTTTTCTTTTTTCTACCGAACATATTCTTTCTCCTTCACGATGCCGGTTGGACAGTCTCGGTGACGATAGGTTTTTTGTCGCCATTTTTGTAAATTTGCACTTGAATGCTTTCTACGCTGGTATCCGGTGATACTTGAAAATGCTCTTCCAGCCGATGAATGAATTTGAAGTTGATCGGAAAATCCTGCTTGGAATTCTTGTTGACCAGCGGTATTACTTTACTTTGATCCTTCTGCAGCAATTTTACTTTGAACCTTAAGTTCCCCTTGAAATCATTTGGTCTTTCTCCGCCCTGGATGAGTGTTAGCGCGTAGCGGTACTGGCCCGGTGTTTGCGTTTCTTTCAGGCTGAATTGATAAATGGAAATACCGCTTTTTGTATTGTTGGCGACAAGATTGTGGAAAAACTCCAGTTTTTCCTTGAGATGGTCATTTTCGGCAGCGAGTGACTTTACTTCTTCGGCGAGATTCTGGTTGGCGGTATTGCTGATTTGTACTTGTTGAATCAAATCACCAATTTGCGTGCACAATTTTTGTTTCTTGGTTTGCCGGCAACCGCCGGGATCAAATAGATACGATGTTTTTTCCTCGATCCTATCGTCCAGTTCATCCACTGAGTGCCTGCCTGCTTCGTACATGCCCCAGGAGAGTGCAGCCAGTAAGGAACAGACTATTGCAGTGACTGCTAAGTAGAATTGCCATGAACGGTGCGGGCGTACGACAACGCGCTGGGAGAGAATCTGCGGTTTTTTCTGGAAAAGCTTGAACACCGTTAAGCGCCCTGCCAATACAAATTCGATTTATCCGCGAAGACCGGAGTATTCAGCATGTTCAAGGCAGGAGCGGAACCTGATTGATGCCGAGTGTTTCAGGCAAGCCGAACATGATGTTCATGTTTTGTATTGCTTGCCCTGCCGCACCTTTGACCAGATTATCGGTTACTGACAAGATTACGGCGGTATCGCTGTTTTGCGGTTGATGCACGGCGATGCGGCAAAGGTTGGAACCGCGCACGGAGCGGGTTTCCGGGTGTTTGCCAGCGGGCAGTACATCGACAAACGCTTCGTCTTGGTAACGTTTCTCGTATAGCGCTTGTAAATCCACTTGTTTGGTCAGCTTGGCATAGAGTGTCGCATGAATGCCGCGAATCATCGGTACCAGATGCGGAACGAATGTCAAACCGACCGGTTTTTTGGCCACATTGGAAAGTCCTTGTCTAATCTCCGGTAGATGACGGTGTCCCGGAACACCGTAAGCTTTGAAATTATCCGACGCTTCGGCATGCAGGGTATGTACCTCGGCTTTTCGTCCGGCACCGGAAACACCGGATTTGACATCGGCGATCAGATGTTTGATATCGACCACACCGGCTTCGATCAGCGGCAGGAAGCCCAATTGCACGGCTGTTGGATAACAACCCGGATTGGCGATCAGACGGGCGTTCTTGACTTGCTCGCGGTTAATTTCCGGTAAACCGTATACAGCCTCGGCAACCATATTAGGGCAAGCATGCTGCATGCCATACCATTTTTCCCATTCTGCGACATCCTTGATGCGGAAATCAGCCGCCAGATCGATGACTTTTACATCCGCTTTCAACAGCGATTCCGCTTGCTGCATCGCAATGCCATTCGGTGTGGCAAAAAAAACCACGTCGCACTTGGTGAGTTTTGCGTCAGCAGGATCGCTGAATTTGAGGTCGATATGCCCGCGCAGATTGGTGAATAATTCGGCGACACTCATGCCTGCTTCGCTACGCGATGTTATCGCCTTGATTTTCACTTTGGGATGTTGCGCCAGTAAGCGCAATAGTTCTACGCCTGTGTAACCGGTTCCACCGACAATGCCGACATTGATCATCGTAACTCCAGAGATATTTCTTCGGTATAGGTTTTACTTATTTGTTATCCAATAAAAAAGCCGCCCGGAAAGAGGCGGCTTTTTGATAATCCCTGCGATAAAAAATTATCGTTTAGAGAATTGTTTGCGTCGCCGGGCTTTCCGCAAGCCTACTTTTTTCCTTTCCACTTCACGTGCATCGCGGGTAACCAGTCCTGCTTTACTGAGGACAGATTTTAAAGCTGAATCATAATCAATCAGTGCACGCGTAATGCCATGACGCACTGCGCCAGCCTGACCGGATTCACCGCCGCCATGAATGTTTACCATAATATCAAAAGTATTGGCATTATTTGTAAGTTCCAGCGGTTGTTTCGCAATCATGCGGCCCGTTTCGCGAGAGAAGTAAACATCAATCGGTTTATCGTTGATGATAATCGCACCTTTTCCCGGTTTGATAAAAACACGAGCGACAGCGCTTTTACGCCGGCCAGTACCATAATTATATTGAGTAGCCATAGATATTATGCTCGAATTTCAAGTGGTTTTGGTTGTTGAGCGGCGTGTGGGTGCGTATCGCCAGCATATATTTTCAATTTCTTGAGCATCGCATATCCCAGTGGCCCCTTGGGCAGCATGCCTTTGACAGCTTTTTCAAGCGGACGGGTTGGAAAACGCGCGTGCATTTTTTTGAAAGTGGTTGCGTAGATTCCACCTGGATAGCCGCTATGGCGATAATAAATTTTACCTTCCGCTTTATTGCCCGTGACACGCAATTTGTCAGCGTTGACTACAACGATATAATCGCCGGTATCAACGTGCGGTGTATAAATGGGTTTGTGTTTGCCGCGTAAACGGTAAGCAATCTGCGAAGCAAGGCGGCCCAAAACTTTACCGGTCGCGTCAATGACAAACCAGTCATGATTTACTTCGTGTGGTTTGGCTGAAAATGTTTTCACAAAAACCTGTCCTGCGTATTCAAAAAGAGCCGCGAATTTTAAGTCAGGGATCAACAAAAGTCAAATATAGAATGCGTTATTTGATACCGGGTTGGCGTATTTTTGCAGTAAACCGCAAGCCAGCACGGCTTACCGAAGAATGATGGATTTTAAACCAATCGCCGCTATAATCTCATCCTGTAAGGGATGACAAGCATTCCACCTTAACGTATCAATCACATACCGAGAGACCAGCTGTGAAAGAAAAACCAGAAACCAATCCATCCGTTGATGCAACGCCAGCCAATTTCATCCGCAATATCATCGACGAGGATAACCGCACCGGTAAATGGAACGGGCGTGTGGAAACGCGTTTCCCGCCCGAGCCCAATGGTTATTTGCACATCGGGCACGCCAAGAGCATTTGCTTGAATTTCGGTATCGCGCATGATTACAGCGGAGTGTGTCATTTACGTTTTGACGATACCAATCCGGAAAAGGAGGCGCAAGAATATGTCGATTCGATTTGCGACAGCGTGTCATGGCTGGGATTTGATTGGGGCAAGCACCTGTATTATTCGTCCGATTACTTCAATCAGCTGTACGAATTTGCCGAGTATCTGATCACTCAGGACAAAGCCTACGTCGAGAGCCTCTCTGCTGAGGAAATCCGCGAATACCGAGGCACACTCATTCATCCCGGAAAGAACAGCCCCTACCGTGACCGCCCGGCTGCTGAAAGCCTGGATTTATTCCGCCGCATGAAGGCCGGTGAGTTTGCTGATGGTCAATACGTGCTGCGCGCCAAGATCGACATGGCGTCGCCCAACATCAACATGCGCGACCCGGTGATTTACCGCATCCGTCACGTGCATCACCAGCGCACCGGCGATCAATGGTGCATTTACCCGATGTACGATTACACGCACTGCATTTCCGACGCACTGGAGCGCATCACGCACTCCCTGTGTACGTTGGAATTTGAAGATCACCGCCCGTTGTACGATTGGGTACTGGATCAACTGGCGGATAAAGTGCCGTGCCACCCGCAACAGATCGAATTCGCCCGCCTCAATCTGACCTACACGGTCATGAGCAAGCGCAAACTAATTGAGTTGGTGGAAAAGCAACTGGTCGACGGCTGGGACGATCCGCGTCTGAGCACCCTCGCCGGTGTGCGCCGCCGCGGTTTTACGCCGCGCGCGATCCGCCTGTTTGCCGAGCGTATTGGCATCAGCAAGGCGGATTCCTGGATCGACATGAGCATATTGGAAGATTGTTTGCGCGAGGACTTAAACGAACATGCGCCGCGCCGTGTTGCCGTTCTGAAGCCGCTCAAACTGATTATCGACAATTATCCGGAAGATCAGCAAGAAGACTGTTTTGCGCCGAATCACCCGCAAAAACCGGAATGGGGTAAACGCACGATCCCGTTTTCCAAAGTGCTGTACATCGAACGCGACGATTTCATGGAAGTGCCCGCCAAGGGCTATTTTCGTCTATCGCCGGGAGCGGAAGTGCGATTGCGCTATGCTTTTATCGTCAAATGCGTGCAAGTCGATAAAAATGCGCAGGGCGACATCGAAGCGATTCATTGTACTTACGATCCCGATACCAAAAGCGGAACGCCCGGCGCGGATAGCCGCAAAGTCAAAGGCAATATCCATTGGCTCTCGGTCAAGCATGCGCAAGTGGCGGAAGTGCGCTTGTATGACCGCTTGTTTACCGATTCCCATCCGGATAGCGGCGACAAGGACTACAAAACCGCATTAAACCCCGAATCGAAACAAATTATCACCGCGTATGTGGAATCATCGCTGTGCGATGCGCGGCCGGAACAAAGCTTTCAGTTCGAGCGTAACGGCTATTTTGTCGCCGACCGGCTCGATATGAAACCCGGTAAGCCGGTGTTCAATCGCGCGGTGACGTTGCGCGATTCGTGGGGTAAGGCTGTGGCTTCAGGTGTTTAAGGGAATAAAGCAGAACCGAAAAACCTAACGTTAACGAGGTCGCCATGAAAAAACTTAAAAATGAAGCTGCCTTATTCAAGGAAGCCATGCTGGCCGGCGTAAAATATGCGGAAGGGCGGGGCGTGGTGCAATTCGAAGCAACTGATTCTGCGAGTGAGAAACTGCTCTACATTTATCGCTTGCTGGTACACGACAAAGTCATGCAACCTTTGCCGGAAGATCAAGTCGCCGAGAAATCCATGCGGCATAAACTGGTGATGTGGTATGCCAAACAACTGCCAAAAGATCATCCGCTGTTGAAGTAATGTGCGTATGACTAGTCACAGATTATGGTTTGCCAGATTCATCGTGCCTGAGCGGCTTCTATATACGCGACTGTCGTCCTAAGAGCTTCAAAACTTAACCGTTTAAGACCAATGGCTTCAAGTGACGAAAGAGAAACAGATTTTTGGGTTTCTAAACGTTCGTTGAGTAATGAGGTTGGGCACATCAGAAAGAACCATTGGCTCGGGTTAAGTGGATCTGCAGATTCTTTTTCTTTAGCTGAAAAGACGCAGAAAACATAAAGATCTGCAGACCGAGAGGCTTCCTTGGCACTTTGATTTGTTCTGGCATCCCATCCTTTCTTCGGCGCAACATCAAAGCGAATTGGGCTGTGTCTCTTCTGTTCCCAAGATTGAAGGTAAGCAGCAGACTTAACCTCGATCTTCAGTCCTGATTGGGTCTGTAGATCGTATGCATCCCATTCCGTACGCGGACAATGCGTGCAATTCGCTGCGTGAGCTACTATGTATTCAGCAAGAACTCCACGTAGTGCATTGGACATGAAATCCGAATATGCCCACTGCCAGAAGTCGCTTGCATTAATGCTTTTCATGAGAATTAACTAGATTTATTGATCTGACCAAGTGAGGTCAGACTTACCGCTTTTGGTAGCCTAGAGCCTTAATAATAGATAAACCTCCGGCAAAGCCGGAGGCAATTAAACTCGCAGCTAAAACTTTATGTGTTGAATCATTACTTCGCGATCCCAGATTTTCTAGCTGACTATCCTTGTTATTTTGGTGTTTCTTTCTTAGGTTTTTTTGCTTCTTTGGTTTTTCGTTGCTGTCCTTTTGCCATGATGATTCTCCTTGTGTGATGACGATTACATCATAAGCTGAATGGGGGGCTTGTTTCCAGTGCATTTTATCTTGCAATGCGTGTTTCGTAACTGTGTTGTCAGTCAATGTAAAACAATCCCCGCCGCCGGGACATTTCCCAACCGGTGTGGCCGTGCTGGCGGCACACGCCGTAGCGGAAAGAGGGCGGCAATTCCGGGAATTTGAAGCGCAGATCATAGAACCAAGCACACTGGCCTTGTTCCGATATATCGATGCGCTCCAATACCGGGAACTGGGCAAATGCCCGGAAGGGCGCGAAAACGGGATGCAGCCAGGCTTCGCGGGCAAGCATCATTTCTGCCGGATCGCCGCCGAATTGCTGTTGGATTTGCCAGTTATTTTCTACCACCGGGCGATAAGCAGCAGCCATTGTGGTGAATAGCCAAGTAGTTTGTTGCTGTTGATGATCGGGTGGCAGCAGATTGACATTGGCAAGGTGGTAGTTGTCATCATGCCGGATGATGATTTTCCAGTGGAACGGCGATAGCGGCTGCGGCAATACGCTGATGTGCGCCTGTGGCATGGTGTGCGTATAGATGTATTGATTGGCGGCGGTGATTGCTTGCTGGCGTAATACCGCTAACAGGATCGTGTAGCTGCACAGTACGATCAATGCCGCGATAGCCGGGATTCTTTGCTGCGGATAACGCCATGAAGCGATCAGACCGGCGATGATGATGAAGCTGAACCACGGATCGATGACAAAAACCAGCGGCAAGGAAAAACGCTCCGTGGAGAAAGGTGCGAACAGCATCAGCCCATACGATGTGATCAAGTCTCCTGCAATATGGATGGCGAGACCCAAACAAGCGGGCCGGTAAAACAATTGCCATGCATAGCGTTTGTGCGCAAATCTCGAAGCTAGCCAAGCTAAGGAACCGCTGAACAAATCCCGAGGTTTGTTGAGATAATAGATTTTATTGACGACCTTCAAAATACGCCATGTCACACCAAACGAGCTTTGCCGATCTTGATTACAATCACAAGAAACGCCGGACACGGCGGGAGGTTTTCTTAAGCGAGATGGAAGGGGTAATACCCTGGCAAGTGTTGCTGTCGCAGATTGAACCGCATTACCCCAAGA
>SSFX01000063.1:0-29505 GCA_008015635.1 Nitrosomonas oligotropha | reverse complement strand
TCGGTACCCGGAAGCTATACGGGTAAGGCGACTAATGTCAAATTACAGATCGATATGAGCGACTTCACGCCACCCAATTTACCCGACGGCGGCAATGCGCCATTTTATAACGACCGGATTATTGCGCATGAAATGGTGCACGCGGTGATGTACCGGAGCATGAATATCGGTTCGATGTTTGATCCCTCCGGAGATCAAACATGGTTTATGGAAGGCTCTGCGGAATTCATTCATGGCGCCGACGAACGTTTGCAGTCCTCGATCAGCAGTGTCGGCATCGGCGGTGTCATGGCTAAAGCAGCCACTTTCGGCTCAGCCGGCGCAGCCTGGGGAGGAACTTCGGATGATTACTCTGCAGCCTACTCCGCCGTGCGCTACTTACATCAAGTGATCAAGGATAACGGCGGCTCGGGCATCAAAGATGTCATGGTTTACTTAAACCAGAATCAAAGCGCCACACTCAGCGATGCTATCAGCGCCGCGACCGGTGGCTTATATGCCACCGCCGATGCCTTTAATGCCGATTTTGTCGCGCACGGAGCCGCATACATTGCGGGTATGAATCTGACCGATACCGATACCGGAGCGATTGGCGGTTCAAATGCCGATGGAGGCGCAATCCAAACCGCTACAAGCGTTATTTCCGATACCGCTTCAAGAGGCGGTACCAATCCGCTCGGCGGCTTTAACGAAATCTGGGAAAATATAAACGCCGCTGCGGTCGGTAATAACAAGCAGTTGCAGGTCGGGGCAAACAAAACCGACACCATGAATGTCACTTTCGGAGCGGTCAATACTGCCGCGATGAGCATCCAGAGTGTGGATCTGGTGAATAATGCGGGATTTGCCACCTACATGATGGATCTTGCCTTAAATCATGTCAATGAGGAAAGATCGAAGATCGGTGCACAGTTGAACCGGCTGGAATCGGTCATTACCAACAACAATACCAGTGTCGAGTCTACCGTAGCCAGCCGGTCACGTATCCAGGATGCCGACTACGCGCAAGAAACGACTACGCTGACCAAAACTCAGATTATGCAACAGGCCGCCACTGCGGTATTGGCACAAGCCAATACATCGCCGCAAATGTTGATGGCGCTGCTCAAGTAAGCCAGTCACGTTCCAGATTTCTCATTCCATTTTTATCCTGCTGTTTCTGCGCACAAATCACTTCATTCGCCTGAAATCCGGTTGCTTATTACGTTTGAGCTGATACACTGAATTCCAGGAAATAGTGACAGCGGAATCATCCGCAATTTGATGTGAGCCGCTCGAAATTCATCGTTAATCACACGAGAGGTTAATCATGACAGACATTGATTATAAAAGACGTCAGTTCCTGCAATATACCGCTTTAGGTACCTTGGCTGCCGCCGTGCCCGGTTTCGCATTTGCCGACAACCGCGTTATTAACAAAACGCCCGATCATTCATTCAAAGCCGATGTTGAAATTGCATTAACCGCCCAGACTGCGGATGTTCCTATCTTGCCGGGTGCTCATACGCATGTTTTCAAATACACTGGAAAATTACTCAAAGGGCCTCAGACCGCACTCAAAGAATTGCCCGGTTATCTAGGGCCGATCCTCAATTTTGAACAGGGTCAGAAAGTCCGGATATTCTTTTATAACCAATTACCGGAACCGTGCGTTACCCATTGGCATGGCATGCATGTACCGCAAGTGATGGATGGCCATCCGATGTATGCGATCCATCATGGCGAGCAGTATGTTTACGAATTTGAGGTAAAAAACCCAGCCGGTACCAACTGGTATCATTCACATACTCATGAATTAACGGCTTCTCAGGTATATCAAGGCTTGGCCGGATTGATCACCATTACGGACGAAGCTGAGCGTAGACTGGAATTACCCAGCGGTGAATATGACATTCCGCTGGTCATCCAGGATCGCAGTTTCTCGCAGGGCAATCAATTACGCTACATGCTGAACATGCATCAGCGCATGCGCGGCTTTCTGGGCGACACGATCCTGGTGAATGGCCAAAGTGACAGCGCTATCGCCGTTAAAACACGGGCGTACCGCCTGCGCATACTGAATGGATCAAACTCCAGAATTTACAAGCTGGGTTGGGATGATGGCACACCGGTCATTGCGATCGGCACCGATGGCGGGTTACTGGAAAAACCGCAAACCTTCCCCTACATCATGCTCGCACCCGCCGAGCGGGTCGAACTATGGGTCGATTTCAGCGGCCGCAAACCTGGTTCCGGTCTAACACTGCAAAATCTGGCCTATCAGGGATCTGCCGCGCATATGGGAGGAGGCATGGGAGGTGGGCGCCATGGTATGGGCCGGATGGGTATGATGGACGGAGCTTCAGGCCAGAACGACGTGTTTCCCGTCGTTAAATTCCGCATCACCGAGCAAGTCGGCGATTCACCCGCATTACCGGCCACACTGGTTCCATTGCGCCGCTTGACTACCACGGATGTTACCCATCCCGACACCACGGTGCCGATTACCATCGGCATGCGGCATATGGCATTCAATCTCAACGGTAAGGCGTTTGAGATGCAAAACTATTCCGAATCGGAAAAAATTCCGCTGAATTCCATTCAGAAAATCAAAATATCCCATGATAGCCAAGGAATGGGAGGAGGAATGCGCGGCGGCCGGGGCGGCGGCATGGGCATGATGATGGCATTGCCGCATCCCATCCACCTCCATGGTCAGCAGTTTCAGATTCTGTCGCGCAAGCAAAACAACCCGGGCGGCGCTTACGATACGGTCAAGGACGGATTCATTACCAGCGGCTGGAAAGACACTGTCTTGGTCATGCCGGGGGAAGAAGTGGAAATCATTAAACCTTTCAAGGACTATACTGGCTTATTTCTTTATCACTGCCACAACTTGGAGCACGAAGACATGGGCATGATGCGCAATTTCTTTGTCAGCTGATTTGATTGATCGCAAATCGGCTTGATGGACTGATCGCGCCTATTCCACTGGCAATTCAATCCAAAAAGTACTGCCCACACCCAATTCACTGTCGGCCCCGACCGTACCGCCCATTAACTCGACAATCTGGCGTGTAATGGATAATCCGATACCGGTCCCTTCAATGCCGCTATTCGTAGCATCCAATCGATTAAACGGCTGAAAGAGTTCCGCCATTTTATGCGTCGCGATACCGTTCCCGGTATCGGTAATGAAGATCCGCAAATAGCCCGGATTGTCCGATGATGCTCTCGCGTCGATATGCACTGTGCCGCCTTTGCGGTTGTATTTAACGGCATTGGATATCAGGTTGAGAATGACTTGCTTAAACCGGACTCGATCGGTATGCAGAACCTTGCCGGCCACGCCAGTTTGCACCAACTGAACATCCAGCTTATCCGCTTGGGTCTGAACCAGACTGATACACGCTTCGATAATCGGGCCAATCTCAACCGGCTCCAATTTCAGATCAATCCGCCCTGATTCGATTCTGGCCAAATCCAGTACTTCATTAATCAACGCCAGCAAATGCGTACCCGCATTCCTGATTTCTCTGATGTACTTCAAATGTTGGTTGTCAGGGTCTTCCAGCTCAATTAACTGACTAAACCCCAGAATTGCATTCAGAGGTGTGCGTAACTCATGGCTCATACTGGAAAGAAATTGGGATTTGGCCTGGTTGGCCCGCTCCGCCTCTTGCCGCGCATGAATAAGCGCCTCCTCGGCAGCCTTGCGCTCAGTAATATCTTCGGCGATACCCTCGATGCACAAATCGCCGTTAGCATCGCTGGCCGGATGCGCCGAGGCCAGGATCGTGCGTTCGCTGCCATCAGGATGAACAAAATTCATTTCGAATTGCACAAAATCAATCTTTCCTTGCGCAATCTGAGTAACGACAGAATAAGCATGATCCAGCGAGTCCGGATACCAATTAACGATGCCATCCCAGAATTTTCCGATGGCTTCTTCCTTCGTAATACCAAAAACTTTATCGACACCGCTGCTGATGTAGGTGAGCTCCCCTGTCAGCGCTTTATGGCTATAAATGACAAATTTACCGCCGATGTCTTCCACCAAGCGTTGATATCGTTCTTGACTTTCCCGCAGCGCCTGTTCCGCCTGCAAACGCGCGGTAATATCTTCGATAATCGACCAGATCAACTCCCGGCCGGATGCATCGCGGATCACGACACCATTGAGTTGAACCTGATACCGGCTACCGTCCTTGCGGATATATTCCTTCCGGTAAGGACCGAAACTGCCCATCGCTCGCAAACTCTCAAGCTGGCGCGCCTCATCGGCGGCATACTCCGGCGGTGTAATAGCCCAGTACGTCAGATTAAGAAATTCTTCGCGTGAATAGCCGGTAGGCGCTAACAAAGCATCATTGAATTCGATGAATCGACCAGTAGCATAATCGTTTAAGGCGATACCAACCGGTGACATCACAAACAGCGCTCTCAGGCGTGTCTCACTATCCCGGTTTTTCTGATGAAATCTGGCAATCGCAACCAGCGGCAGCAGAATCAAAATACCGCTCAGAATCAGGCCCAACCGGAAAAGAATAGAATTGCCGCCCGCAGCGGCCCAGCCGCCTTTGGGGACCGCCGCCATCTGCCAGGAACCATTATCCGGCAAGGAGATATCGAGTAGTACAGGACGCTGATCGAAGATCAGACCGGTTCCGAAAAACACCTTGCCGTTTTCCGGCCCGCCGTTCCGCCGCAGCGCAATATCAAATTCTTCAGCAAGGGCCAGTAAACCGCTTGCCTGGTATAACTGCTCCACATCGATCACGGCGGAGATCACGCCCCAGAATACGTTATCCTCGCCAGATTGTTGACGATCGAGAAATACCGGAATGCGCGCGATAAAACCTTGTCCACCTTGAACCAGATCAACCGGCCCGTCAAACAGAAGACTTTTATTGTCGCGCGCTTGTAACACGGCTTGGAGTTGCTTGGGATGATGGCGGAAATTCAAACCGATGGCCGCTTCGTTGCCTTCGAGCGGATACATATATTTTATGATCAAATCGGGCGCGGCACCGATATTGCGCAATTGCGACCGGCCTTTGAACAGATATTGAGCCAATTGGGCAAATTTATCCGCCGGCAGATCCGGCTCAACCGAAACCGACGCGACCAGACCTTGCACCAGTTGCGCATTACTGGTGATGTTACCTTCCAAGGTGGCACGCAACAGGCTAAGCCGGGTAAATACCGCATCACGCAGATCGCGCTCCTGGTTTCGCGAGTGCAAATGATCGACATAAAATCCGACCGGCAAAAGGCAAATTCCAACCACGAATACCGGTAAAAAAATGAATTGCCTGTTGTGCAGGCAAGACAGGAAACGAGCGGCGGCGTTATGCATCATAGGTCACGAATAAGTTGCATGAGACAGCATGGCTGAGCAACGAAGTAAAAGGTTAATTGGCCGATGATTATCCGCCCAATCGGATCAAACCGCACACGCATTTCCGGTCAACAGCATCAGGCGCTTCGGTATTTATCATCATGACCACCCACAGTCTCTCATAACACCCGCTATTCGATCCCGCTCATCACAGTAAGCCACTGAGAAAACTAATTTTCATCGTCAGTATCGGGAAAATCGCGGAAAAGATTACCTTTCACATCGCTGTTTATCCTATAGAAACCACGCCAGCTTTTTATAATGACACATCCTGGCATGCATTCCGGCCATTGATAACTTAATGATTCTGGAACGGCATCAATGTTACGCATTAATAATAGGTAAACAACATGAATCAGATTGCATGCAATGAAATGAAATACCGGCCGGAAGAATCCGCCATATCCGGCCCTATCGATTTGGAACAAATCCTCGCACGCATCAACACACTGCCAGCCATGCCGGTCATTGCGCAAAAATTGCTCGGGCTGGCGTTGAACACAGATCATGGCGAAACGCAGATGCTCAAGCTGGTCGCACAAGACTCGCAGATCTCGGCCAAGATCATCGGATTATCGAATTCCGCTTTATTCGCCACACCTGGCATTATCACGTCGATCATCGATGCCGCCATGTATCTCGGCTTGACGCAAATTAAATCGGTCGCCATCGGCATGGCAACTGTTTCGGCATTGACCAAACCACCCGAAGGCAAATTAAAATCCGCCGATTTATGGGCTCACAGCATGACCATAGCCTCAGCCATGCGCGTTATTGCCAAACACATGCCCGCAAAAACCAGACCAGTGGACGAGCAAATCTTCCTCGCGGGACTGCTGCACGACATCGGTTACAACGTCCTTAATTTTATTGCCAAGGATACGTGCAACGCACTCTACGAAAAACTCAGCACACCATCGGATGCATCACCGCTGGAAATAGAACATGCGCTGCTCGGCACGCATCATGGCGAAATCGGCGCACAACTCGGCATCCATTGGGGATTACCGGCTGAAATCATTGCCGTCATCCGCTATCACCATATCCCCAATAGCGCGAACGCTGAAATCGGCCAACCGCTGGTACGGCTCGTCAACTTGGCCGAGCGAATGCTGCCGGATTTTGCGATAATCGAATCCACCGCGCAAGAAATTACTCCACAGGAATGGATCGCTCTTGGCATCGACCCTGGTAAAGCGGACAACATTGCCGAGCAAATCAGCAGTGTCGCGGAGCAAGCCAAACAACTGGCCAGTGCCATTTAATGACTTCAATTTAATCCAACGATAGCTGGTTGATCATACATGCGACAGGAAAATCAAATGAAAAGAAGAAATAATGAAGTGCTTGTTCCGCAACCGGTATCCTTTGCTTTCCTCGCCATAACGATGGCACTAACTAACATGTCAACACACGCCGCGCCCTTGCAAATGCCGGTATCGGCCAGTTCAGGCTCGACAAAATCGTTAAGCGTGCAGTTGGATGTAGAGTCCGCAACGCATACGTTGTTTGGCCCGTCGCCGACCGCGCAGAACGGCCCAAGTGAAAATCCGGCGGTAACGGCACGAAGCGTAAAACTGACGCACAGCAAACCGGCCGCAACTTCGCCATCCGCGCATCATTTACTGGCCGGGCCAACCTTGCGTGTCCGTCCTGGCGACAGATTGAATATTCTTTTCAGAAATAATCTCACTTACCAAGAATCCGCTGGAGATGGCAGTCATAGCACCACCAACCCGCACGGATTCGATGTCATCAATCTGCACACGCATGGCCTGCATGTCTCTCCGCAAAGCCCAAGCGACAATGTTCTGCTGAATATTTTCCCGAAGCAGACACCCCAAGGGCCGCTGAACGAATGTTATGCCGAATTCGGCAAAGCGAATTGCGTGACGGAGAAATTTGCCTATGCGTATAAGATCCCCGCCAATCACCCCTCGGGCACCTACTGGTATCATGCACACAAACACGGTGCGGTTGCGATGCATTTGGCCGACGGCGTTGCCGGTGCGCTGATCATTGAAGATCCGCTGCATGGTCTGGAAAGTTTGCCCGCCGTCCGGAAAGCACGCGAGCAAATCATATTGCTACAGGAAATCGCCTACGGCGGCAAATATCCGGATGGCACCGGCTCGGGCACCCCCAATGATCCCTACCGCGTCGACTGCATGAGCGTATACGGTAATCAAAATGGCTGCGCATTCGGCGGACCGAAGCCGCCCGCTCCAGGCATTACCAACAGTGAGTTATCCGTCAACGGCCAGTTCCAGCCAACGATCACGATGCTAACCAACGAAGCGCAGCTTTGGCGGGTTATCAACGGCAGCATCGGCAATGTCGTGCCGATGTGTTTGGTGCCGGTCGGCAACAACAATAACACAGTGACTGCAACACCCGTCGCGTATGTTCTGGCTGCCGACGGCGTTCCTGTGCAAAACCCCAACGCGAGCAAACAGGATTTGCCGGTACGCCTAGCCAATCCGGTAGCAAAACCCGTCAGCGGCAATGACATCCTGAACAACGAGTTGCTCTTACTGGCCGCCGGCCAGCGGCTGGATTTAATGGTGAAAGCGCCTGCCGTGCCCGGCACATATGCTTTGTACGATAGTGTCGATCAATCCGGCAACGCCATTCCCGCGAATGAATTATGCCAAGCAGCCACTTATGCTCAGTTAACCCCGATCCTTACAGTGACTGTCGAAGCCAGCGCCAGTGAAATCGCTGTCAATACCGAAGTGCCAACACAACAAGCATTAAACAAATTAATCGCACCCGCTACGATCACGGCGGCGGAAAGCCCCGAACTACCGACCCAAGGCGCAGTCTTCGGCTTTACCAATGATGAATTCGCACCGATCGACAACGGCGCTTCGGTCATCAACGCGCGGGTTTTCAATCCCATCCGCAGCCAACGCAACCTCGCGTTGCAACAAGTCGATTTATGGTCGGCGCAAAGCGCCGTGGGAACGCATATGTTCCACATCCATATCAATTCATTTCAACTGGTTTCGCGCGGACTGATCAAATACCCGTTCCCGATCTGGCGCGATACTCTGCTGGTGGAAACTTCATCCGACAATCAAGGCAATTCCGCAATCGGCGAAATCGTGCAATTCCTGCAGAAACCGCTGGACTACACCGGGTCGCTGGTCATGCACTGCCATAATGTCTTTCATGAAGATAATGGCATGATGGAGCTGGTGAGGATTCTGCCATCTTCCGGTAACCAGCAATCTTTACAGAAGAAGCATGCGCATTAATATTTTAGGGCGGTTATAGAAAAGCGGTTCAGCTTCGTAGATAAATGAGCTTGGCCCGCTTTCCACGTTTAAGTAAATCCACTTTTTAACTACTTTAACTACAACTCTGAGCTCTGTAAAACTGCGATTAACTTCTTATTTGGTTTATTTGCGCTGTAAGCCCCATGCTTTTGCCAAGACTCTGAATTTAGCCATGCAGTATGCATCTTAACTATCGAAACCAACTCATCGTGCTCGATCAAATGCCAACTATCATTTATTGGAAATGCCATGAATAGCGATTTCCCTATGTATTTCCGTGCAATTGTAAGCCGCGACTTGAGCTGTACTTTGAGAGTTTCATTGCCAGTTTTATGGTATGCGAGAAAATCTGCACCCTGCCAATCATCGGCAAGCTTAATGCAATTAAATCCATAATCCGCCAAAAGCCCAGCTACTTTCTGGAAATTGAAAATTTCTTTCTGGCGCGAATTTAGATCTGAATACTTTATTTTTTCCAGCTTCATTTATGCTCACACGGTGAGAAACATCAATTTCCCGCAGCCGCATTTTGCCTCGCCGCATAAACATATCCCCCAATCGCCCCCATAACCAGTCCTAGCGGCGCTGCGATAAAGAGTCCGATCATCGGCCCTTGGTTGGTGTCTTTGGAAATGGCCATCGGCCCGAGGAAACCCAGGGTAAAAAATAGTCCGCCCAGGATTAATGCACCGCCGGTAACCGCAACCAAGGTGTTTACTCTTTCTCCGGCAACCAGTTTCCAAGTAAACCACGCGGCGAAGGTTGCGCAGACAACCGAAACGGTGGCGGAAAGCCAGGCAGGAAAGCCGGTTGTAATCGTTAGAATCGTGCTGATAAAAAACAGTACAATCAAAAACATCAAAAAAGAGACGAGTGCTTTAAGGATCTGAATCATTGCAGCGTATATCCGTTGAGTGGTCATTTAACAGCGCAGCATTGTAAACTATCTCCCGTGCACCTATCGCTTGGATTTACCACATGAGGCTATCGTCAGTATGAATACATTTAATCCGCAGCGGCGCAAGTTATTGCAGTACGGTTTCATGGGATTGGGTGCTTTTGTTGGCAATGCCTTGCTGCCATCTGCTGTCCGGTCGGCAGCTTTGCTGGCAGGTCTGGGTGAACTCTTGCCGCCGGACCGGAACGGTGTGCGTTTACCCACGGGCTTTACTTCGCGCATCGTCGCGCATTCGGGTCAGAAACTTTTCGATTACCGCTGGCATGCGGCGCCGGATGGCGGTGCTACTTTTGCCGCACCGGATGGCGGCTGGATTTATGTTTCCAATAGCGAGCTGGATAAACAGGCGGGCGGTGCAGGCGCATTGCGCTTTAATTCTCAAGGTGACATTGCCGATGCGTATCCGGTTCTGAGTCACACTAACCGCAATTGCGCGGGTGGGCATACGCCGTGGCAGACCTGGTTGTCATGCGAGGAAACCGATACCGGCCGGGTGTGGGAATGCGATCCATTTGGCCGCCAGGAGGCGCAAGTCCGCAGCGCGCTCGGGGTATTCCGGCACGAGGCGGTCGCGGTAGATATGCAGAACAAGCAGCTTTATCTCACCGAGGATCAGCCGGATGGCTGTTTGTATCGCTACACCGCACGGACATTCGATGCCGCCGGAAATCCCAATCTCGATGACGGCGTGCTGGAAGTGGCCGAGGTCATCGATGGCCGCATTGGCGCAGTACGCTGGCATGCCCTGCCCGATCCGCTCGCCAGCACCACGCCAACGCGCAAACAGGTCGCCAGCAGCACCCGTTTTAACGGCGGCGAAGGCATCTGGTATCACCACGGCATCGTTTACTTCTCAACCAAAGGCGACAACCGCGTGTGGGCGTACGATGCGCATCGGCAACATCTGAGCATTCTCTACAATGCGGCTTCGTACCTCTTGCCGGTATTGACCGGCGTGGACAATATCACCGGCAATGCCGCGGGTGAATTGCTCGTGGCTGAGGATGGCGGCGATATGCAGATCGTTGTTCTAACCGCCGGAAAGGTTTTACCGCTATTACAGCTGGTTGGTCATGACCGTTCGGAAATCACCGGCCCGGCGTTCAGTCTCGGCGGTTCGCGGCTGTATTTCAGCTCGCAGCGCGGTAAGACCGGGCGCGCTGAGGATGGCATGACGTTTGAAATTTCCGGGCCATTCTGAATACGCATCGATACTTGATAAATCGATACCATGAACCCATGTAGCCTGAAACACCGGCTGGTTTTATGGCCATGCATGAAACTTCATTTTCAGGATGGAAGCGGCAATAATACAGATGCGCGGTAACAGCGCGATCAACGAGGGGGATTAACTTGGAATTCAAGGATTACTACAAAACATTGGATGTCTCGCGCGATGCGACGGCGGAAGAAATCAAGAAGTCGTTCCGCCGCTTGGCGCGCAAGTACCACCCGGATGTTTCCAAGGAAACGGACGCCGAATCGAAAATGAAAGAAGTCAACGAAGCCTATGCCGTGCTTTCCGACCCGGAAAAACGCGCCGCTTACGATCAGCTCGGGCAAGGCGGATTTCAGCCAGGCAGCGATTTTCAGCCACCACCCGGATGGGACAGCGGTTTTGAATTCAGCGGGCGCGGATTTGATGGTGCGCAGGCAGCGGATTTCAGCGACTTCTTTGCGCAATTATTCGGCGGAAAAATGGGCGCTGGCGCCCGCCACCCGCATCATCGCATGCGCGGCGAAGATCATCACGCTAAAATCATGCTCGAATTGGAAGACAGTTATCATGGCGCCACACGCAGCCTGACGTTGCGTATACCGAAGCTCGACAATCAGGGGCGCACCGTGCTCGCCGAACATACCTTGAATGTGCGCATTCCCAAAGGCGTGCACGCTGGGCAAGTAATCCGGCTGGCCGGACAAGGCGGCCCGGGTCATGCCGGAGCAGCCGCCGGTGATCTGTTTCTGGAAGTGCACTTCAATCCGCACAATCGTTACCGGATCGAAAACAAGGATGTCTATGCCACATTGCCCATCGCACCGTGGGAAGCGGCACTCGGCGCAATGGTCAAAATACCGGTGCCGGATGGCGTAGTCGAAGTGCGCGTGCCGGAAAATTCCCAATCCGGCCGTAAATTGCGCTTAAAAGGTCGCGGCATTCCGGCGGCCACGCCCGGCGACTTATATTTGGTGCTGGAAGTGGTACTGCCGCCCGCCGCGACGGAAAAAGCGCGTGAATTTTACCAAACGATGGCGCAGGAACTCGCATTCAATCCGCGCCAGAATCTCGGAGTTTAAGCCATGCCGCATGAAATCGATGCCGTTTTACTTGAAGATACCCTGTTCAGTTTGGATGAACTGGCTCGCAGCTGCCACGTTAGCCGGGAATGGGTCATCGAACGCGTGCAGTGGGGTTTATTGCTGAATGATGGTGCCAGCGGCACCGATCCGGATGTCTGGCTATTCGATAGCCGTAGTTTTGTGCGCGTCAATAGAATCATCATGATTGAGCGCGACTTCGAAGGCAATCCCGAATTGGCCGGTCTGGTCGCCGATCTGATCGAAGAAATCGATTCGCTGCGCGCCCGGCTGAAAGCATCCGGATTGGATGCAGATTAAGTAATCTCCGTCCGATAGATAAACTACACAGGAAATCCCGTCATGTCTTTACATATCGTGTGCCCGCATTGCCATGCCACCAACCGCGTACCGGCAGACCGCCTCGGCGCATCGCCTAAGTGTGGTGCTTGCCACCAGCCGTTGTTTGCCGCGCAACCGGTTGAGTTAACGGAGAGTCATTTCAACCGGTACATTGCCAATAACGACATCCCGCTGCTGGTGGATTTCTGGGCGCCGTGGTGCGGTCCATGCCGCATGATGGCTCCAGCTTTTGCCGAAGCAGCCGCTATGCTGGAACCCGGCATGCGCCTGGTCAAAGTCAATACCGAAGAAGAGCAAGGATTAGCCGCGCGTTATAACATTCGCAGTATTCCAACCTTGGTACTATTTAAAGGCGGCCGGGAAATCGCCCGGCAATCAGGCGCGATGAGCGGACACGATCTAATACGATGGGCACAAGCCTATAACAAATAATGAAAAATAATCAACAAAGGAGCGAATATTCATGCCTAACGGATTCTTTTCCCGTTTAATCTGGTACACGCTGGCCGGTGTATTGCTGGTGTTATTTTTTCACAGCTTCCTTTACCACTATTTTCCGAATATTTTTCATTTCAATCTCTTTTCCGGTCAAAACCAGCAAGAGAGCGCGGAACCGCGCGTCGTTCAGGCACGCGGCAATCTGGCCGAGGATGAGAAAAGCACGATTGAATTGTTTGAAAATTCGCGCGATTCCGTAGTGTTTATCACCACCCGGCAGCGCGTCATGGATGCCTGGTCGCGCAATATTTTTTCCGTTCCCAGCGGCACCGGCTCAGGGTTTATTTGGGATGATAGCGGGCATATCATTACCAATCTTCACGTGGTTAAAGGCGCCAGCGAAGCCACCGTGCGTCTGGCTGACGGACGCGATTACAAAGCTTCCCTGGTCGGCGCAAGCCCGGCGCACGACATCGCCGTGCTGAAAATCGGCATCGGCTTCCAGAGGCCAGCCCCGGTGCCGATCGGCACAAGCAACGACCTTAAAGTGGGGCAAAAAGTATTCGCCATCGGCAATCCGTTCGGTCTGGACTGGACGTTGACCACCGGAATCGTCTCTGCGTTGGATCGTTCCTTACCAGGCGGCGATGGCCGCACCATCGACAATCTGATTCAAACCGATGCCGCCATCAACCCCGGCAACTCCGGCGGCCCGCTGCTCGATTCCGCCGGCCGCCTGATCGGTATCAACACCGCCATTTACAGCCCCAGCGGCGCCAGCGCCGGGATTGGCTTTGCCGTACCGGTCGACACCGTCAACCGCGTCGTTCCGCAAATCATCAGCCGCGGCAAATATATCCGTCCGGCCATGGGCATCACCGTCGACAGCAAACTCAATAACCGCCTGACACAACATCTGAAAGTAACCGGCGTCGTCATCCTAAGCATCGGCCCCGGCTCCGCAGCCGATACCGCCGGACTGATAGGCGCCGTATTGACGCCGGAAGGCAACATCATCGCCAACGACATCATTGTTGCCGTTGACGGAAAACCGATGGACTCAGTGGAAAAATTGCTGAACCGTATCGATAATTACAAGGTCGGCGACACCATCATGCTTACGGTACTGCGCCGAGGTGAGAAAATTGAAGTGCCGGTTACACTGCAACCGGGCGAGTGATTGCATAAAGTCTGATCCCGCATAAAAGGCGGCACGTCATTGATTCAAGGTGACTGACTTGTCATTCAATTGCCCGTCAGTCAGTACAATCAGCGAAAAATCATCGCTGCCGCCCGCGCGGCGCGCAGCTTTGAAGACATTCACAAGATCCGTTTCCGACTCATTGGCAAAGAGTGCAGCAATCTGCGCATCATCCAAGGCTTCGTTCAATCCGTCGCTGCATAGCAGAATACGCTCGCCGGGTTGCAACTCATGGGTGGCGATATTTACCCTGAAGTCATCACACTCAGCGTCCGCAATGAACTGGCAGGTCAAGCCTTGCAAAATACTGGCGGAATCAGCCGCCTGCTCGGCAGTAATTTCACCGCCATCAATGAGATCGTTCAACAAACTATGATCACGGCTCAACAGGTCTGCCCGGTTATCCGCCAGAAGATAAGCGCGCGAATCACCGACATTAAAAATGGTCACCGTATTTTCATGCAGCCGTACTCCCACCAAGGTGGAAGCCATACCATAGAACTTGGGATTATCGCTCAGCGCCACATAATCTTGCTGCACATGTTGAAGCAACGCTAACAAGGGCTCCGTAGCGGATGCAGAAACAAGATAATCGCGCAAAATTTCCAGTAAACGCCAGCTGGCTATACGCGGCAATGTTCCGATGGCGACGCCATCGGCAATGGCAAAATAGCGAGGCTGCGAAGTATCGACGATGCCATGTTCGCGAATACTGCCTTGATACACCTGACCATCCAGTAAAAGGGCGTCTTCGTTATGTGATTTGCCTCGACCACGTTGACTGAAAGCGATGAATTGGAAGGACTTCATAATCTATCTGAGCTTCCAAATAATGCAAAATTAGTGGCTACCATCAGCTGGAATATCCGATGAAGTATCTCCAGATAAAAGTTTACGGCTCTGATGCGGCCCAAAAGCATTATTCGTACGACAAGCAAGATCAACAATTTTTTCTGCCAACTCGCCCTCTTTTATTGATACCCAGGGCACCTCACTTGAATCCCAGTTTCTATATTCATCACTGAATTCTTTTTCGTCTATCCAGTTCCACCATGGCCACCATTCAGTTTTTTTACCTGACCCAAATTGATCACTCATTACTGCGTTAACCCTGCTCCAAATACCATCGTCCTTTCTTATCAGATCACTTTCTCGTCTGATACCCCAATAAAGATCGTGCAATCCTGAAGAATTAAATTCAAAACGTAAATACAGATTTTGTTCTCTACTTAATTTCACTCCAAAACCACAGTACCTTTTCCAGTCCTTGGACATAGCGTCATCCCAGATAAGCTCAAAACCTTTTCCTTCAACTTTTTCTTTCAAGTCATCATGAAATTCCTTTAGCAACGACTTTTTAACACTCATCAAAGCGATTGAAACATGAAAAGCAGATTCAAGATTCTGAGTTGAAGCTAGAATTAAATTCCTAATTTCATTTTCTTCTGACATGTCCAACTCCCCATTGACATTCATTCGTATAAATTTTGCGAGTTCTTCAATAAATAGGCGCACAATTAGCGCCCTCGATTTACAAGCGCAGTCCTCAAGCCATTCAATAATCTCTGAAAATCTCAGTTGTTTAAATCTCCCTTCTCTCTCAATTTTTTTGAATACTTCTTTTTTAGTGCCACTATAATCAGATGGTTCATTATTGCTTAAGTAAATCAAAAGCCATTTATTACCTTTCGCTTCCTTCTGAATAAAAGCCGCATAATCACTAAGCTGATTTTCTTGATCTCCTGCCCAAGGTTTGTTCTCAATCCCGATAATATCTCCATTCTGGAATTGCAAGTAAATATCGATTCGCCTTTGCCCATTGGCTTGGTTTTCTAAATTAACCCAGCCAACCCTGGCATTTCCTTTCCACTGTATCTTTTCTAGGAATAATTCTAAAAAAATTTCCTTTTGTCCATGTTTTCCCTTCGGGTCTAATAGGCTTGCAATACAACGAGATAATCCCATCTCATCCGTGCGCAAATAATCAAAAATACTGAAGTCCGGTGCAAGCCTGTCAGCAAACCTTTCTCTTGCTTGTTTTAGAGTCGCATTTTTAAATGCCACCTCCTTAAGCAACAACTCTATCTGTTCTTGCACTATTACTCCTTTCAGCTTTATTTAAAAGTTTGTTCATTAAATATCCAGGATGTTTGGACATGGTTTAAAGCTTCAAATCAGTACGCCCGGAAAACACTTGCCACAAGCGCACCATGGCGTAAGTATCCAGCTTGCAATAAGCCAGAAGCTGCTGTTCGATCTGGGTTTTGCGTTCCGGCGGGGTATCCGGATGGATGCCTTCCAGAAAAGCATCCATCGCCATGCCGCCATCCTGCACACCATCCAAGGTGTCGTACCGTAATTCCGGCACCACGGCGGGCAGCACTTTCTTGATGCTCCAGCTACCTTGCTGACTCGGATGGTAGTAGCGTTTTCGCGCGACCGGCAGCAGATCGACGATTCGATCGTTGATTGCCAGCAGCGGCTGGCTTAAAGAAGGGAAACGCTCTGCCAATTCGCGAATGCGCGCCATCTCAAATCCGGAGTTGTACACAAATACCGGCCCTTGCCCGCCACAAGCAGTGATCAATGATTGAGCGAAAGATTCGGATGGATCGTTGCCTGACAGATCCAGAAATTCGGTATGTTCAAGCTGCCCCGATGCATCAAGCCGGTGCAGACTAAACTGGAATACCATCTGCTGATAAGGCCGAGTTCCTTTCCACACTGGCACGGCAAACTGGATAGTTTCAAAATCTAGAAAATATCCCGGAAGCGGGTGAGCGGTGAGATCGGATGCGGCACCGGCAGCATCAAAATATACCGTATTCGCGAGCGTATGCGTTTTAACTTTGAGCTGTTGGTCATTGAGCAATTCATCGGGAACATTTCGCAGATCGTCAATGCCTTGCGCCGCTAATTTCTCGACTTTGGCTGACGGAAAGCGCGGAAGCCAAACAACGGGATATCCCGGTTTGGGTTCATTGCGGTTGCAGTAATTGTAAAAACTGCATTCAAACGGTAAGAAACATTGGCTACCAGTTTCTATGGCAGGCTCGATTGGCTGGGCGGTAATGTTCTGCGCTTGAATGATCCATTCGTTAACTTCGTCAGTGCGAGACAAAGTTTCTGCCGTGAGATCGTTTTCTTTGAGCAGTCCGCGGTAATCATTGTTTCCCGGATAAACCCATGAACTATCGACATGCGCGAGTGCAATGGATGCCAGCGGTACACCTGCGGCCCTTACCGCAAATGCTTGTACGGCCAGATCATCATAGTGATAATCTTTCACGCTGGTGGAAGATTTGACTTCGATCATGTGTCATACCAGTTCAGCACCGGTTTGTTCTGGCAATAGAATATCGGCGAAGGTTAGCGCTCCACCGGCTGAGAATCCGGCTTCAAAGATCGGCTGCTGGGTGCGCAGCAACTCCGCGGTGCGTTCAAAAGCGCGGTTAAATCCATCGGCTTGCACATCAACCAACACACCCTGCCCATCCCGGTCATAAATCCGCCGGGCAATTTCGTCTACTTGAAACCCAGCTTGAACTCTTGAGTCTGTCTCTTGGGAATATTCGCGCAGATCAGGACGATGAACTTCCAGCCATAACCTTTTGGGGCATTGCCGTAGCGCCAAAAGGTTAGATTTGGAAAATGTGCGCACGATGTTTTCCTCATGGGTTTGATCAAATCACAGACGGCATCAGCAGACAATAAAATGCTTAAAGACTGAGAAAACCCGTTTGATGATTCACTTATTCACGCTTTGTTTCCGCTTCCTTGCTGCCCGCACCGCTCAGTATGCGCATAACCAGCTCAGATGTGGAGATGCCGGGAGTGTAGGTCAGTTCCTGAATCATCTCCGGCGGTAAGGATTCGCACAGTTTATATTTATCCCGGCGTTCCTGTTCCGAGGCGCAGGCGAAAGTATAAATGTCGAAGCCGTTCTGTTGCATGAATTCCGGGGTGACACTCGCGGGGGTTTCCGTCATGACGGCATCGACATATTTGCAGGCAGCCACGACCGCAGCGCGTTCGACTTGCTTCATGACCGGCAATTTGCCTTTGTTTTCCACCACGCGTTCATCGGAAACCACGCAGACGGTTAAATGCGTACCCAGTGCGCGCGCCGCACGCAAGAAACTCACATGCCCTTCGTGAAACAGGTCGGCCACCATGCGGGTATACACGCGTTTTTGCTGCCGATTTTTTGGCCACACGGGAATTTCCCGGTTTAGGCGCGTCATGGCGCGTTCCATCCACTGTCGGCTGCGTAGTGCGAGTACGTCGTCGGGGTCCTTCATGACAATCTGGTGCGCGTAACACCACGCTTTGGCCAAGTCTCCCAGCAGCCAGCGTTGTATCAGCCTATGGTAGGCATAGAAACGCACGAGCTGGGTGAAGTTCTCCAGGTTACAGGCGGATATCACGGTATCCCAGTTGGGATTCGGCGTGCGCCAGTCACCGTAGAATGCAGTCAGAATTCTTTCCGGCTGACGTGGAAACCAGGCTGTGCCAAAGTCTGTATCGCGCTGCGTCAGATCGAACTTGGGAAAAACCGATACCCGCTGATATTCATCGGGATAACCTGGCAATGCAAACCCGCCCACGATCTGTTTGCCGCGAGCTTGCAGACCGCAGACATCGAGCGTAATCCCCAACTCCGGGTGCACATAATCGCGATAATTGGCGTATTCGATCCGCATCGGTGCACGCACCCAGCCCGCCTGCTCCAATGCCGCGCAACAAGTGTCCCAGAACTCCATTTGCACAGCGATGTCGAGATCTTTGTCGAAATCGAGTAAACATCCGTTCCGGATCAGACCCAACAACGTGCCCGCAAAAGGAAATACCGGAATATCCTGGCGGGCTAATTCCGCACAGGTGCGCCACAGCAATTTTTCCGCTTCTCCGGAAGCGAATACATTCGCATCGGCTTGGCCGGGTTTGACTTGTTCTTTTTGCGGCGGGATTTTTCCGGATTTGGCCAGCGCCATCAGATGATTCAGCGCGTAGGTAAAATGCGCATGTGCGGTGGATAAATCCAGCAAAATAAAACTCGCGGTTCCGAGCACATGCGCCCAGTGTGCTTTGTGAAAATCACCTTGCACATGCGCATAAATTTTTGCGGCGTATGCAGGCACATCGGCCGTCTGGCCCGTGCGCATCGCCAACGAACACCACACGCGCGCAACCTCCGGGGATAGCGGATATTCACTTTTCAGCGGCTCGAGAATCCGGTCGGCATCGTTGTACTTGCCAGCGATGATTAATTCCTTTGCCTTCAATAACAATTCATCAAGTTTCATGGTTATATTTAGCAGCTATTGCTTTATTTCCAGCCACCTAACCTTTCTAATTCCAATAATCGGCAATAATAAGGATTGCATTTTAACCATTATTTACTATAATAGGAATCATTCTCATTATTATTTATTCAATATAATGAGACGAGACAGAAAAATCGCCGCATTTATTTGTTAAATGCACACGTCAGATTAGAAATAGGAGGCAACATTATGGCAGTTACCACTAGACCTCGTCCCACTCTAGGATCGGGATCGGTCAAATTTATCGATGGTTTTCCTTTTGAAGGGATTGGTTCCGCCGGGTTCACCGACAATGATTTACTTTATATAGGCGATGACTTAGACAATGCCATCACGGGGGGTACAGGGCATGACGAGTTTGAAGGCAGGAACGGAAATGACACGCTGAAAGGCGGGGATGGCAATGATACGCTGAAAGGCGGAGATGGCAACGACGATATCGACGGCCAGGAAGGCACCGATAAATTATTTGGTGGTGCAGGCGACGATATCCTAAGAGCGGGTGGCAGCAAGCCGGTCATCATCACTGTAGAAGGCGGCAAAAGAACGCTTGTGCAGGGTGACCTCGACCGGCTCACCGGGGAAAGCGGCAATGATACCTTTGGCTTCTATGGCTATGGAAGGTTTCAAGTTACAGATTTCACGATTGGTGAAGACCGGCTATTTTTCGACTCGCAAGCCCTCGGAATCGATTCAGTGCCGCAATTGCTTTCTTTTATCACGAAAATTACCGATAACGGTGACGCCGGTTTTACTGCTGAATTTCTCAACGGCGCGGCTTCCATTGAACTGGTTGGCGTCAACGTAAATGCGATTACCGCCGACATGATTGTATTCAATCTGTAAGCTTTATTCTCAATTCTCCTTTAGTTCTTCCTTACTCATAATAGCCAATCCGGGATCTTCCAGGATTGGCTATTTTCTTTTCTACTTTAAAGATAAGTTTTATTCAACGATGAAGTTCGTCATCATGCCGGCATTGATATGATCATTGACATGGCAGTGATACATCCATCGTCCAAGGACATCGGGTTGCATATCCAGGGTCTTGGTAGCCGCTGGTAATACTTCCGTCACATCCACGCGATTACCGTTGTGCAACAACGTGGCACCGTGCCAATGCGGGGAATGCAAATCGACTTCGGTTCCCATACCCAGAATGTACCAGCGCACCCGCTCGCCTTTGCGCATGGAATAACCGAGATTATTGCCATAAACCAAGCCATTGATGCTATGCATTAAATTACTCTCCTGGAATTCATCCGCGTCCGGATCGCAAATTTCGCTGCAAGCGGCAAGATTGGTTGCCAGATGCACGCTGGCATTCTCGTCAAATACGGTGAACAACGATATAAATTCATGGTTAACATCTCTGGGCACAGCATCTTGGCTTGCAAATTCACGCTTGGCAATAATTATCGGGCCGATTAATCCGGCATTGGTATCCGCCGCTTCATCGACATGGCTGTGGTAAATCCAGGCAATCGACGAGGGATCATTCGGACCTGGTCCGGCACGTTCAGGTACATCCCACGAATAGGTAAATTCCCCGCCCGGCGCGACTACGCCGTCCGGTTGATGCTCGTTACTTGCCGCATGCGCATGCGGTGCGCCTTCATTGTCCATGGTATAGCGCACCCCATGCGGATGGATACTGGCAGGAAAGCTGGTGTTATTTCTAAAGTGTACGACGATCCGGTCACCGACCGTGGCACGGATGACCGGCCCCAAGATCCCTAGATGCATTTCTTCCGCGCGGCGTGATTTTAGCGCGCGAAATCCTGCGGTATATTCACGGTAAACCGATTTCAGATACCGGCGGCCGATTCCTTGCTCGACAAATACCCGTTGCTCGGCGGTAAATTCCTTGCCTGTCATCGGATTGATAGGAAATGCAGGGGCATAATCCCATTGCACTTCATCTGCCGCTATCCAATATTCCCGAGCTGCCAATACCGGACTGGCAACCAATGCCAGCCAGACGATAACAGCAACCATAGAACCAAACTTTTTCTGCATGACAATAACATCCTCCTGTTACCCATCTTTCACTACATGTAGTCGTTACATTTAGCGCTAGCAGCGATCGCTCATATTCTGCGATCGCACCTGTGATAAGAATGGCTGGCTATAGACAGGGGGTGTCGTGGCTGGCTACGGCTGGCTCCGCGATCGCGGAGCCGGGTTTGAAATACTGCGAGTAACTTTTTTTGAACGCCAACCCTCCCTCGTAGAAGGGCTAAAACTGCGAGGAAGGGAACCTGCCATTACAACAACTTACTCTCGTATTCCGCAAGAATTCCGGTCATTATTGACCGCAATGCAACGGCTCTATCTGTATTACCGTTATTGATCGCGTCTTTCAGGTCGCGAATTGCATTTTCCAGACTGGCACGTTTCGATGCATTCAAGCGCTGACCGAGATCGGCCAAGAAAACGCCGGTATACAGCGACAATCTTTCCAAGACCAACATCGCTTGATTCTTATCGGCTGTGAAATTGGCTTCGATTTGATGAATACTTCTTTCTACCTGCCCCAGGATACCTTTACTGATTTCACTGACGATTTTGTCGGCCACGACATTGGATAGTGCACCCGTGAACTGAGCTTTGATCTGATTGCTTCCCGATGGATTATCCTGGGCGATAAAACCTTCCACGATGCGGTAAAAATATTCGCCTTCGATTTGTTTTTCCCTGGCTTCGTCCACTTCTGCAGTTCTATTCTCGATAATACCTTGAACTTCCCGCAGTACACCGATCAGAAAACTCCTGACCAAGGGAACGACGATATTTTCTCTCGCCAGCGCCAATGTTTGCGCATCGCCTGAGTCAGTCTTATCGAATGCTCGTTTACCTTGAATAAAGGCGGCGGTAACTTGATAGTCGAGATCCGGATCGCTACCCGACACAATTGATTGTTTATCCGATGTAAGCACTTTGTCTTCTTTGTTCACCGTTTTGGCAATCGCCGAGTACGCGGTGTACGCTCTGTCCCATTCGAGCGCGAGCGCATCCGCCGATAGATTACCGAACTGCTCCTGAACCAGCGTGACACGATTGTATACAACCAACGCAAACATTTTCTGCAGCGACTTATCGATCACTTGCAAAGCCAGAGGAACCTGATCGCCGGATTTAACTTGTGCAATGGCTGCCGAAACATCTAGATCGATTGTTTGCCCATAGATTTGATCGACCAGTTGTGTCAGTTGTTGCAGATCTGCGTCATATTTTGCTGCGATAGCATCGGCATCGATCGGCGCTTGATTCCGCAGACTGTCGATTGCTTGGTAATCGGCAAGCGCATTCTCAACGATGGGGGTATGTTGCGCTACTTCATATTGAGCACGATTCAGCGCGTTTTCATACTTTGTCAGAATAGCCGATATGGCATTGCGCGCCAGCTCGGATTTAGGTGCACTGAGTTCATTGCTGGCGGTCATTAAATTTTCCAGCTCATTTTCCAGACTGCCACGGTCAGCGGCACCCAAGCGCAATTCGAGATCGGGCAACAGGACTCTGGCAAAATATTTCGCACCCGCCGCTTCTGCCACGGCATGCGGGCGGTCTTTTTCCGTGATAGCACTTGCTTGACCATTCATTTCAGCAACGACGCGGCCAATAAAACCTTTTCCTAACTCGCTGACAATCTCATCGGCAACGACTTTTGATGAATCCCCTGTCAATTGCGCTTTTATCCTCAAGCTACCAGCAGGGTTTCCTCTAGCCACCAGCGATTCAATAACGCGATAGAAAATTTCTCCTTCCTTGAGCTCAATGCTGGTTTCTTCCGGATCCGCGGCTCTATTCTCAATGGCACCGGCAACTTCACGTAATACCGCAATGTAGTAAGCGCGTGCAAGTGACATCCGTATTGCGTAACGGGCGATTTGCACCGTGACAAAGTCTTCTTCCGGATTACTTTTATTTAATGCTGTTCTAATTCTGGAAAAGTGATCGTTCACTTCAACATCGAGTCCTGGATTGCTGCCAGCTACAAGCGCTTGACGATCGGCTGTCAATATTTGATTTTCTCTGGCCACAGTAGCGGAAATGGCTTGAAATGCAGCCACTGATTCGTCCAGCATGGCTATCAAAGCAACTGATGTTCCGGTTTCAAATTGATCGCGGATGGCGGCGATACGATTCCAGATCGATTGATAAAACACACGTTGTAACGTCTTGTCGACGACTTGCGCCGCGAGTCTTGGCGCGTAATCATTTTTAATATCGTCAATGGCCGCCAGCACATCGCCGTCCAGACTTAATGAATTGGCAGTATCGATCTCTTGCGTCAGCGTTTGCAAAGCGCCTGCATAAGCATTTGCAATGGCATCACCGTTAATCGGCACTTCTCTACGCAGCGTTCCAATCGTTCTATAAGCAGTGACCGCAGATTCAATCGCTGCAGTATTTGAAGCAGCAACCGCATTATTCATTCCAACCATGAAACATAAACTCACGATCAACAACATATTGAGTGAATTTATGAGTCTCCTCAATAAATACATACAAACTCCTCTATAAAATAAAGATTAACGAGAATACAAATGATAACTATTATTATTTACAGTCGCAACTAAAAAATATATCGTTTTATTTTTGTGAGCTAAAAATTGGCAATCAAAGTCGCCCTGATCGCAATGGGTGAACCTGGAGCAATGTTAAAATCGTTTTGTGCGGAAGCGAAATATTTCGTATTAAATAAATTTTCTATATTTAACTGACCGCGGAAACTTTTGGTGAATTGCGTAAAAAGCGCTGCATCCACGCGAGTAAAATCAGGCAAAGTAACGCGATTCGTCAATGAAGCAAGCATGCTATCCCGGTGAATCACACCAAATGCTGCGCCGATACTCGGCGTAATATCGTAACGGCTCCACATTGAAAAAGTATGACGCGGAAGCTCCGCTACCGACGCACCTTTCTTCGCAACGCCTTGGATGTCGCTGGTGATTTCGCCGACTTGATAGGCATACCCCCCCATCACGCTCCAATTTGAGGTCAACTGTCCGGACAAACTGACTTCAACACCTTCGGTACGTTGCCCTTTGGTCAGAAAAGTTTGTCCGCCGACCACCGAGTTGATCACATTAGTGCGATCCAGCTGATAAACCGCAGCAGTAAACGCTAAATCCGGCCGTATATCCCATTTCACCCCTGTCTCCAGCGTTGTGAATTTTTCCGGTTTTAGTGTTTCAGTCGTGACGTTCAAGGCTGTCAGCTGATCACCGGCACGCGGCACATAGGCCTGACTATACGTTGCATAAAATGAAACAGGAGTGATAGGTTTATAGATCAAACCAAAACGGGGTGCGATCAGATCGTCTCTCGTCTTTAAATGCTCTCTCAAACCATTTTTCTGCTGGAAATCTACTTCAAACAAGTCATAACGCACCCCCACAATCGCTTGAAGCTGCGGAATGATTTCGATCTGATCCTGAATATAAAGCGAAGTCACGTTGACAACGCTACGGTTCAATGCATCAACATCCCCGTCCCTGCCGCCATTCCTGGTTCTAAAAGTAATGGGAACATGAGTGATCGGATTACTGAAAGAAACCGGCAGGCTTGTCATAGCCAGACTATTATTAAATAAGCCCGTTGCACGCCGGTTATGGGTTTCCTGGCGCCCCACTTCGATACCGGCCATCAGCGTATGCGCAATAGGACCTGTGTTTAAGGAATACAGCAAGTTTGTTTGATTAAAAACATTTTCTCGTTTAGTCGCATTGCTATAAGCTCCCAGCGAAACTTCATTGAGCACATCATCCAATCCGCCGTTGGCAAACACATTCTGATAGAACTTATCATAAGTCGCATAATTCGTGCGATTCTGCAGTGTAACGCCGGTATCGAATTTATGCTCGATCAAGGAATTAAATGCGAGGACATCGACATTCGCATGGCTGCGTCGCGGATCCCCGAAGAATTGCGATCGATCCACATCGACAGGCCGTCCCATGAATGAAGTAATGCCTCGATCAGCGGTGCGATCGTCGTGATACCGTTCCATACCGGCAATAATTTTGGTTCGATGCGTCGGTTTTAGCGTAACCGTCGGGGAGATACCCAGCCGCTCCATGCTGACACCGTCCCGGAAGCTGCCAGCATCCTCGTAAAGCGCATTCAAGCGAACCGCGGCCATATCATTAATGACATACCCGACATCGGCGGTCATTCTTTTCAGATTGAAGGATCCCCCTTGGAAAGAGAATTCATTCGTCGGATTCCAATTCGCCTGCTTGCTGACACGATTAACCACACCACCCGAGCCACCCCGGCCAAAAATCATACCGTTGGCGCCTTTGAGTACCTCAACGCGCTCAATGTTATAGAGATCTCGGTAATATTCCACATCATCACGGATACCATCGGTAAAAAAATCACCGGTTGAGCGATTACCGCGGAATACCAGCGCATCGCGATTGCCTTCGCCCTGGGAGACACCGACGCCAGGCACATAACGGACCGCATCGCCGATGCTTCGGACCGATTGATCTTTAATCAATTCATTGGTTATCACCGAGATAGCTTGCGGTACATCCCGCAGCAATGTATTGGTTTTTGTCGCCGTACTGGTGCTCACCGCCGCGTAGCGATTGGTATTGCTAGCCGTGACTTGTATTGCCGGCAATGTGGTGACGGCCGGTTCAGGAGAGGCCGAAGGTACTGCAACGATGGCAAAACCATCATCACGCTGCGCCACTTGCAAACCAGAACCAGTAAGCAATTGATCGAGCGCTGCTTTGACATCAAAATTACCCGTCAAACCATGCGTGACTTTCCCTTGCAATAGCGCAGGATCCAAGGCAAGTTTAATTCCAGCTTGTTGTGAGAATTGCGTGAGTGCGTCGTGCAGATAGCCGGCAGAAATATCGTAGGTCCGCACTGCCGTTGAAGTGTTTATTGATTGTGCAACGCTGGGCTTAGGCAAAAAAGCTGCCGCTAGACACACACTGACGAATACTGCACAAAAACAGATGTATCTAGTAAAACCACGAATAGTCATATCAAGAGTGAGTGCAAAATTATCTTTGCAGTGCTTACCCGATTCGAGGGTAAATATTATTATTAAAATGCGGTGAATTGAATAACTAACCCGGATTCACCGGCAAGATTCCACAATCAGCCGGGAAATCCTTATTGCGCCAAAACTATTCTTGGATTTCCCTCAGACCGCTGTTTCGCACACGCGAGTTGATTGAGGAGTAAAATTTTGCAGCTGAGATTTCTGCACCAATGTTTGATCCAGAACCTCTTTTGCATGGCACGCGCACAGACCACACTGCTCCGTTACTCCCAAGCTGGCTTTTAAATCCCTCATCCGGCCCGCACCTTGGTAAACTGCTTCACGCAGCGCGCTTTCCGTTACACCTTTGCAAATACATACATACATTTTAAATACCCTGCGATCTATATTTAAAAAATTCTTGTCTTAAAAATAACAATCTAATGATCATTAATAATGAGAATGATTCTTAATTATACCCATTTCTTTATGAAATGCAAGATATCCAGCAAACCGGCTATCACTGAATATAAAATACCTGATAGCCAATCCTATCTTGGGTATCAACAAAAATTTGTTGAGTCGGTGCAAGACATATAGCATACTTACTGCGCTTCGATTTTCAGTGCGCATTTTCCGCAGAACATCACCCAGATTCTCTAAATTTTCACAGGCAATTTAATGTTTATCAGCGTTCTTGATCTTTTCAAAATTGGTATCGGCCCCTCCAGTTCGCACACCATGGGTCCCATGGTTGCAGCCAAGGATTTTCGCGGCCGCGTTCAGACTTTTGTCACCAGTCATCCGATTCCGGATTTCCTGCAAGTACGCTGCACTTTGCGCGGATCATTGGCGTTTACCGGCAAAGGTCACGCCACCGACCGTGCGGTAACTCTGGGCATGCACGAATACACGCCGCGAGGACTGGCCAAACTGAATGTCAATGAACTGTTCCAGAAACTCTGGCAGCAAAATACGCTGCAGATCAACGAATCGATCACCATCCATTTCAATCCGCCTGAAGACATTATTTTCGATCGTGGCGAACCGCTGCCAGAGCATCCGAACGGTATGATTTTTCAGTTGCTGGATGGAACCGGCAAGACACTGCTGACAGAAACTTATTTTTCAATCGGCGGCGGCTTCATCTCCACTTTGTCCGAGATTGGCCAGATCGTTGCGCCGATCAAAATGGAAGCGACCAGTTCGTGCGGCTTTCCTTTCGACTCCGCCAACCAAATGATGAAAATGGCAGCCGACAGCGGCTTATCGGTTGCCGCCATGAAACGCAGCAACGAGCAGGAGCGCATCAGCGCACAAGCGCTGAACGATGGTCTGGATGCGATCTGGGACGCCATGCGCACCTGTCTGGAGAATGGCCTGGTCGCCGAAGGCCGGTTACCCGGCGGACTCAACATCAAACGGCGCGCGCACGCTTTGTATCTGCAATTACAGAGTAATCCGCAGAAAGCCAATCTGAACGACTGGCTGTGCGCTTACGCGATGGCGGTCAACGAGGAAAATGCTGCGGGCCATATGGTCGTCACCGCGCCGACCAACGGCGCTGCGGGCGTCATTCCAGCGGTCATTTATTATGCCGTGAAACACGAAGGAGCGACGCAAGAACAAGTACGCGATTTCTTATTGGTGGCCGGTGCGATCGGTGGCTTGATCAAGCATAACAGCTCGATTTCCGGTGCCGAAGTGGGCTGTCAAGGCGAAGTCGGTTCCGCTTCCGCGATGGCGGCGGCCGGTTTATGCGCGATCAAAGGCGGCTCGACAGCACAAATTGAGAATGCGGCGGAGATTGCATTGGAACATCACTTGGGCATGACTTGCGACCCGGTGGGCAGCTTGGTGCAGGTACCCTGTATCGAACGCAACGGCTTCGGCGCGATCAAGGCGTACACCGCGTCATCGCTGGCTATTCGCGGCGACGGCCAGCATTTTATGTCGCTGGATAATTGCATCGCCGCGATGAAACAAACCGGTCTGGAAATGTCAGTGAAATACAAGGAAACGTCGCTCGGCGGCTTGGCAGTCAGCATCACCGAATGCTAGGGAAACGCTAATTAATTCGGCGAACATCGGGCAAATTGCACCGCTCACTTATCCCGGTGCAATTTGCCAATCACTGAGCGCACACCGCGCACGACAAAGTAAACGGCGAGCACAACGAACGGAATCGCGATACCGGTCAACAATTCGACATTGATATCCTGCCCCGCCGCTTTCAGCGCTTTCAATCCATAGCCCACGATACCCAGCAGATAGTAGCTCAGCACCACCACGGACAAACCTTCCACCGTTTCTTGCATACGCAATTGCACATGCGCGCGATTGTCCATGGATTTCAGCAAATCCCGAATCTGCCCTTCCATCGACAAATCGACACGCGTACGCAGTAACGCCGATGCGCGGCCTAAACGGGTCGACAGCGTTTCCAGCTTGGTATGCACTAGCTCGCACGTCCCCATCGCCGACGACAGCCGCTGGATCATGAATTCCTGCAACATCTGCAACCCCTCGATACGCTCCTCGCGCAATTCGGTAATGCGCAGCTTGACAATATCGTAATACGCTCTGGAAGCATTGAAGCGGTGGCTGGTGAGCGCGGACAAACGTTCGGTTTCCGCTGCCAGTTGGGTCAATTCATTCAGCAAGCTCTGCTCATCCTCGATGCAGGTCAGTCCGGCACTGTTTGCGGTCAACTCGGCCAGACGCTGATCGGCACGCGCCAGTTGCGGAATAATCTTGCGCGTGATGGGCAGCGGCAGCATCGCCAGCATGCGGTAAGTCTCGATTTCCAGCAAACGCTGCACCAGCCGTCCGACCTGACGGCTGCGCAAATTGTCGTCATGAATCAGAATACGGCCGAAATTATCGGCATGAATCTGGTTATCGCTCCATACGCTGGCCGCGCCGCCCGCCACTTTGGAGCCGATCACCGTCCCGGAAGCGAATAAATTCACCAGCTCATGCAAACTGCGCTTGGGGTGCGAGCGATCCTCCAACGCGATATGCGTCGCCACCAGCAATTCGCCCGGCAATTGCGCCAGCCAATCCTGCGGTACATACCCAATCGCGGGATGCTCAAACGGCGTATCAAAAGGCTTAGCGCGATAAAAGGTATACGTTGAATATTCGGTATGCCGTTCCCAGCGCAAACGAAACTCGCCGCAATCCGCGCTGAAATCGTTTTCGTGCGAATTCGGCGGATTGATGCCATAGCGCAGGCATAGCT
>SSFX01000030.1:0-14901 GCA_008015635.1 Nitrosomonas oligotropha | reverse complement strand
GGCCTTCTGAAATCCTGGTCATTTGCGACGGCAAAACCGATCCCGACTGGATTGCGATGGATTTGTTTTCCCAGGCGGAACACGACGAGCTGGCACAGTCGATCTTGTTGTCGCCAGATGCGGAATTTCTGAATCAAGTCGCACAAAGCATCGACCGTCAATTGGCGGCAATGCCGCGCCACAGTGTCATCCGCGCCTCACTGGAAAATCGCGGCGCGTTGATTCAGGTGCAAGATCTGGATGAAGCTTGCGCGATCGCTAACCAAATCGCACCGGAACACTTGGAATTATCGGTTGAGCAACCGGAAAAATGGGCCGATAAAATCCGCCATGCCGGGGCTATTTTTCTTGGCCGTAATGCTTGCGAAGCGTTGGGCGATTATTGCGCCGGCCCCAATCACGTGCTGCCGACTTCACGCACTGCGCGCTTCTCGTCGCCACTCGGTGTTTACGATTTTCAAAAACGCAGTAGTCTGATTCAAGTATCGCAGCAAGGCGCCGAAAAGCTCGGGAAAATCGCATCGATACTGGCCAACGGTGAGGGGTTACAAGCACACGCAAAATCGGCGGAATATCGCTATATTAAACACCGGTAATGACGCATAGCGTGAACCGACTCTCATAGCGGATTTGCACCTCATGCCAGTCATCACTTCGCGCGACCATCCGCTCGTCAAACAACTGATCAGACTGGAAGAGTCGTCGCAATATCGCAAAAAAAACCGGCTTAACGCTGCTCGACGGTATTCATCTGATTCAGATCTATTGCTCCGTGCTGGGCGCTCCAGAAAATCTGATCGTTAGCCAAGCATATATAGACGATATTGAGAATGAGCACTTTCTTACCATTCTCTTCGGCCATACCCCTCCCAAACTGACGGTTGTCAGCAATCTCTTATTTCGCGAGATATCTCCGGTCAAAACGCCATCCGGCATCCTCGCACTGATTGCGCTTCCCGGGTTGAAAAAAGATGTCAGTAACGGGAAGGAGATGTTCAGCGTTCTGTTGGAAACCATCCAGGATCCCGGCAATCTGGGCTCGATTCTGCGGTCCGCAGCTGCCGCCAGCGTCAAGGATGTTTATTTGTCCAAGCAATGCGCTGATGCCTGGTCGCCCAAAACGCTCAGAGCGGCGATGGGGGCGCACTTCTTTTTGCACATCCATGAAGACAGTGATTTGCAAAAGGTCGCACAGCAATTTTCCGGAACGGTCGTTGCCACATCGATACAAGCCAACCGGAATCTTTTTGAAATCTCTCTGGTCGGCCCTACCGCTTTTGTATTCGGTAACGAAGGCGCTGGGTTATCCAAGGAAATGATCCAGGCAGCGGACGAAAACATCGTGATTCCCATGCCCGGTAAAACCGAATCATTGAATGCGGCAGCCGCGGCGGCCATTTGTTTTTTTGAAAAAGTCCGCCAGGACAGAGCGTACGCGGCGGCAACCGCTATTGGAACAAAATAACAGGCGGTGTATGATACCGCCGCACCCATCAAAACAGTCACTTTGGAGCATCTATGAAATTTTCTTCTTTATCTCTCATCGCCTTGATGGGATGTTTGTTATTCAATTCCGCCCAAGTCATGGCCATTCACCATGAACCGCAGGATTCCCAGTCACCGCAGGCATCCAGCGTAAAAATGGCGAACAACGAAGGAACCGTTGTCGATATCATCGATACTACCGGCTATACCTACATGGAATTGGAAAATGGCGGCAACCGCTTCTGGATCGCCGCACCGACGACTAAAGTGAACAAAGGCGATCGCATTCGTTTCGTTCAAGATATGGTCATGACCAACTTCACCAGCAAAACACTGAACCGCACTTTCGGCACGCTCGTTTTCGTTTCTTCCACCGAAGTGAAGAAATAATTGCTTACGCTACGCCGGTAAAACCAATCAGCAGTTTGTTTTTAAGGCTTTTCAGTTCATCCCGGTACTGTGCCGCTTGCTCGAATTCCAGATTCTTAGCGGCACTCAGCATTTTCTTTTCAACCCGCTGAATCTCTTTGGCCAGTTGCGTTTCATTCATTGCGTCATAACGCGCCTGCACTTGCGCGGCCTTGAGATTCTGCTGCGCGGATTCATGGTTATAGACGCCATCGATCAGATCTTTAATCCGTTTATGCACCGATCGCGGCGTGATGCCATTTTGCAGATTATGCTGCACCTGCTTCTGGCGCCGCCGGTTAGTCTCATCAATGGCAACGCGCATCGAGCGGGTGATCCTGTCCGCATAGAGAATCGCCGTGCCATTGATATGACGCGCCGCCCGGCCGATGGTCTGAATCAATGACCGTTCCGAACGAAGAAAACCTTCTTTATCAGCATCCAAGATCGCTACCAGCGATACTTCGGGAATATCCAAGCCCTCACGCAACAAGTTGATTCCAACCAGCACGTCGAATTGTCCTAAACGCAAATCGCGGATAATTTCCACGCGTTCGACGGTGTCGATGTCGGAATGCAGATAACGCACCTTAATTTGATGATCGGAAAAATAATCGGTCAAATCCTCCGCCATGCGTTTGGTCAACGTGGTGACCAATACACGCTCGTTCTTGGCGGTACGCAAATGGACTTCCGACATTAAATCGTCCACCTGCGTGGCGACCGGGCGCACTTCAATGACTGGATCCACCAGGCCGGTCGGACGCACCACCTGTTCCACCACCTTACCGCTATGCTGCTTTTCATAATCGGCGGGGGTAGCAGATACAAACACGGTTTGCCGCATCCGTTTCTCGAATTCCTCGAATTGTAGCGGACGATTATCCAATGCGGACGGCAGGCGGAAGCCATAATTCACCAGATTTTCCTTGCGCGAACGGTCTCCTTTGTACATCCCGCCGATCTGCGGCACCGTGACATGACTTTCATCGATAATCATCAGCGCATCAGGCGGCAAATAATCGAGCAGCGTGGGTGGCGGTTCACCGGGTTTTTTGCCGGACAGGTGACGGGAATAATTTTCAATCCCTTTGCAGAAACCCAATTCGTTGAGCATTTCCAGATCGAAACGCGTGCGCTGCTCCAGGCGCTGCGCTTCGACCAGCCGGTTCTCCGCATAGTAATATTCCAGCCGCTCGCGCAGTTCGGTTTTGATGGTTTCCATCGCGCGCAACGTGGTGCTGCGCGGCGTGACATAGTGACTGGAAGGATAGACAGTGAAGCGCGACAGTTTTTGCAGCATACGGCCGGTGAGCGGATCAAACAGCGACATACTGTCCACTTCGTCGTCGAACAGCGACACGCGCAGAGCCGCCTCCGAGCTTTCCGCCGGGAAGACATCGATCACATCGCCACGCACGCGAAAAACACCGCGTTTGAATTCCAGCTCGTTGCGATCGTATTGCATCTCGGTCAGGCGCTTGATAATGTCGCGCTGCGTAATTTTCTCACCGCTGCGCAAATGCAGAATCATGCCGTGGTAATCCACCGGATCACCGATACCGTAAATACACGACACCGTCGCCACGATGATGGCGTCATCGCGTTCCAGCATGGATTTGGTCGCGGACAAACGCATTTGCTCGATATGCTCGTTGATGCTGGAATCTTTTTCGATAAATAGATCGCGCGCCGGAACATAAGCCTCCGGCTGATAATAATCGTAGTACGAGACGAAATACTCGATGGCATTTTCCGGGAAAAATTCGCGCATTTCCGCATACAGCTGCGCCGCCAGCGTTTTATTCGGTGCAATCACGATGGCCGGACGGCCCAAACGCGCGATCATGTTGGCAATCGTATACGTTTTACCGGATCCGGTAACACCCAATAACGTTTGATACGCCAAGCCGTCGTTTATGCCTTCGACCAATTGCGCAATTGCAACCGGCTGATCGCCTGCGGGAGCAAACGCTTGATGTAATTTGTACGGACTATTGGGGAAGGTTGCGATCACAGGTATAATTCCATCATTGAATTGTTTCTTTGTGTCATTTTAACATGCCGGTCTATCTATTTTAGTGCGAGGATTTTTGTGGAACTCTCTAACCGCGTTCAAACCATCAAGCCATCTCCTACTCTTGCCGTCACCGCCCGGGCTGCGAAACTCAAAGCCGAAGGTAAGGACATCATTGGATTGGGAGCGGGTGAACCCGATTTTGATACCCCTCAGCACATCAAGGATGCCGCTATTGCCGCGATCAACAAAGGCCAAACCAAATACACGGCGGTTGGCGGCACACCCGGTCTGAAAAATGCCATTGTGGCGAAGTTCAAACGGGAAAATAGTTTTGTCTTCGATGCCAAACAAATTCTGGTTTCCTGCGGCGGCAAACAGAGCTTTTTCAACTTGGCATTGTCGGTGATCAATCCCGGCGACGAAGTCATCATTCCAGCACCGTATTGGGTTTCTTATCCTGACATTGTGTTAATCGCGGAAGGTAAACCGGTTTTTATCAATACCGGCATCGAGCAGAATTTCAAAATTTCCGCGGCACAACTGGAAGCTGCGATTACCCCGAAAACCAAAATGTTCGTCATCAATAGTCCGAGTAATCCGTCCGGAGCGGTTTACACGCTGGATGAACTGAAAGCATTGGGGGAAGTGTTACGTAAGCATCCACAGATTTTGATCGCTACGGACGATATGTACGAGCATATTCTGTTGTCGGGTCAGAAATTTATTAATATCGTCAACGCCTGCCCGGATTTATTTGCTCAGACCGTGGTTCTGAATGGCGTGTCCAAAGCGTATTCGATGACCGGATGGCGTATTGGCTATTGCGGCGGACCTGCACACATTATTACCGCAATGGAGAATATTCAATCACAAAGCACGTCCAACCCAAGCTCTATCTCGCAGGCAGCGGCTGAAGCGGCATTGAATGGTGATCAATCCTGTATGAATCCGATGATCACGGCGTTCAAGGAACGCAATATTTTTGTTACTGAACAACTGAATCAAATCAACGGCGTGCGTTGCTTATCATCCGATGGCGCTTTTTATGCTTTTGCGGATGCCCGCCAATCGATTGATGATCTCTACAAGAAAAACTTGATTGGCGCTCAAAACGATATCGCGTTTAGCGAATATCTGCTGGAAAAAGCGGGGGTTGCCGTAGTTCCCGGTTCCGCTTTCGGATGTGACGGCTATATGCGCCTGTCTTTCGCCACATCAATGGATAATCTAAAGCAAGCGCTCAGTCGCATCAAGAACCTGCTGAAATAATTGGATTGACTTGGCAAATTTATGTTTTTCTAGTGCAAATTAGCAAGCGCTGCTTTTTTCGTTTTCCCAGCACGCGAAGGAATATTACATAGACCACACACATGATTGGAATGAATCTCCAGTGAGTGCACGACAAAACTGCCGCGACAATTCACACAAGGCGCTATACACAACACGCCGCTTTCCACAAAACGCACCAGGGTCCATGCACGGGTCAAGCTTAATACTTTCTCAAGTTGATGGACTTTGATGTGCTCATTATAGAGCCGGTAGCTCTTAATCAGCGCATCGATACCATCGATCCCGGTATTTTTCGTCACATAATAATAGATGTTGATAAACAACGAGGAATGCATATTCGGCTGCCAGCTCATGAACCAATCTTCCGAATATGGCAGCATTCCTTTGGGTGGCGATACCCCTCTGATTTCCTTATACAGTTTAACCAGTCTTTCACGACTCAGATCGGTATTCATTTCCAGAACCTGTAGCCGGGCACCTAATTCAATTAATTCTGTCGCCAGCTGAATTTGCTTGGCTTCGGTGATAATGCTTCGATTGCGCATGATATTACTCCCTGATTTCGTCTATTGAACGCTATACAATCGCTTCTGCCGGTTTTCCTGCCATTAGGATCGCAGCATGCGATTTGGTAACCGATTGGTCACGGGTATCGTTGGACAACATATCGGCAATCAATCGATCGTCAAAGCGGAAACGGCACAGTAACATATTGGAAGCCGCCATTTTAATCAGCTGTGCTGAACTCAGTCTTTCCAGTATATCAGCAATATCCTGATTAATTCCCAAGCGATACATGGCGGCTACTCTGTCATCCCGCAACATCTGTTTAGCCAGCAGCAAATAACTTAAATTGATATCTCTGATTTCGTCTAGCAGTTGATTGGTTTCCATTTCATCACCCTTTTTAATTAAAAACATTTGAATTAAAACACCGTAACGCACAGGTGAGATTTTCAATTATGGAGCAGTGGAAGTAAATGGAAGATGAGCTTAAACGAGGTTAGGTAATCTTCTCATCAGGATGTAGGAATTTTACCTACAGGAGAAACAATACATAGAATTGAATTTGAAGGCTTAGCGGCCGGCTGCCAGTATCCGCCAAGAGACTTGAGACTCTTACCAAGGCTATAGCTTCGGCAATAATCTCCGGATCTGTAGGATCGGCAATACTATCATGCGGTATAGAACCGCCTATCTTAAGAATATCGATGGAAAAATGTTCTAAATTCGTAAAAGAAGAAAACGCTAATCGATGCTGTGTTCGCAACGCATGTGGCAGGTATTCGTTTTCTTACTCACAACTCAGCGGATACTCGAAACTATCGGTATAGCCGTGGTAATCGGTGATATGAAAGCCCATTTTACCGGACGCATCGAAAAAGAATTCGCAGAGCAATTCCTTAGAATCAAAATCAAAAATAACGTTAAGTCCAAGCTCTGTGGGTTCCAGCTTTATGATTGAAAGCGTCATGTATTTCGTTACCCGATCTAAAAACAAGCCGGTAAAGTCGATTCCATCCAAGGTCATCGCGAACGTCTCCCAGCGGAGATCGGCTTTTTTGTCCCAGTCATAAATTTCTAGAATGTACTTATCTTCCGTACTTAATGGGGAATCGCCCTTTAGGGAAAACCAAATATTGGGAGATCGGCCAAGCCAGAACGGTACCATAGCCACACCTGAATTTCCTTTCGTGTCACTGACCGTAAACCGCATATCGTAGGCATACGCGTAAGGATAAGGTGGTCCATCAGCTTCAAAAATCAGCTCGCGCAATTGCTGATAGCTGGTGTTAAAAGTGACGGTTAAACGGGTATCCGTCCTTTCCATAATGACGTTGCCGTTGTTCAGCAATTCCATGAATTTGACCATAAACACCCCCGACACATCTTCATAGTCTTGCTCGATTAATTTTTTCTCGATTTTTAGCGTCGCAAAATCGATATCTGCAATACCATCCAAGTCTTCAAACACGACACTCCAGGTGACAACGGGATTGTCGACCGCGCCGCTGACAAAGGGCGGGCTTTTTTCAGTGAACAATTGAATGGTTGGCGATTTATTATCACCTGCAATGCCACATTTACTGTTAATCAAGGTTTTCGCTTTTGCACTCAAGTCCAGAAAAATTTCGATCGCGGCATCTTTTCCGGTTTCATCGCCGGGTGCGGTTCCCCCGGTAATTTCAATGATATTTCCTTCATACAGCGCATAACCTTTAAAATTGAAGAGTGCTGTTTGCGCGCTGGTCCTGAAGGTGCCAAACAACCAACGATCAGTTTCTTTTAACAAAAAACGCGCTGCCGGAGTTTCTGAAAAAGAATTCAATCGAACTGGATCATTGAAATCAGTAACGGCATCAGCATCGTTCGGATAAGACGCGATATTCACTCGCACTGACCAATGGCCATCGGGGTGAATCGCCGGTGAACCGAACCAAGTAACCGGAACACTGGTATTTAATCCATTCAGCAGTTGCAAACGCGGTATGTTATCAACAGTCATAAATCCTAATGGATCCCCTCCCAGCACAGTGGCATCGTGGTTTGACCAGTTGCTGACCGGCAGGCATCCGGACTGCACGTTCATCGCTACTGAACTGAGTAGGATAACGCACAGAAATTTGTAGAGAAGAAACGCATGGCTATTAGCAAATCGACCGGATATAAATAAAAAACTTAAGCTGGACACTGGAACCCCGCGAATAAAATTAGAATTCTGAAAACTATGCCCAATACTAAATAAAATCAGCCAATAGATACTTGATGCTTATCAAGTTAAAGCACTCCCTTGACAAAGTAGAATTGCAAATATCTTATGGAATTAGGTTGTTACCAAAATATACTAACTACTGAAATGGACGCTAACAACAGAAATTATTTTCCTTTTCGAAAGCGCGCTAGATTTTTTGTGTGCCAAAGTTATCATCGAACGTTTTGAACCCTGAGCTATTATTTTCCGCTAGCGCGGCAATATTTGCCGGTCTTACTTTCTATCCGCTATAAAAAAATCGAGTAAAAAAGCTCAAATACAGTCTACATCTATCTTGTCACAGACTGGCATGATCGTTGCTCTTAGCATGTACAGCAATGTTTACATTATTAACTGCAGCACTTATCGATCAGGAATTCCTATGCAAAATAAATTTGAGAGCTTGGAACTCGGCCAATTCATTCCTCTGCACTATCACCATAATATGCTGAACGACACTGCCCGCATGCAAGGGTTTAAAGACGCGATTGACCTAGCCGTAAAGCCGGGCGCCAAAGTGCTTGAGCTAGGAGGCGGTACCGGCGTGCAATCGTTCTTTGCCGCACAAAAAGCACAGAAAGTTTATTGTGTTGAGCGTAACCCGGAACTGATTAGCGCCGCGCGCAATCTGCTGGCGCAAAACAGCAACGGAGACAAAGTCGAAGTGATTCAAGCCGATGCCATGCATTACCTGCCGCCGGAACCGGTCGATGTGGTGATCTGCGAAATGCTGCATACCGGTCTGCTCCGCGAAAAACAAATGCCGGTGATCGATTCGTTCAAACAACGCTACTTGAAGAAATTCGGCGGACCATTGCCTACCTTTATTCCGGAAGCAAGCATTCAGGCGATCCAACCCATACAACACGATTTTCATTTTGCAGGCTTCCACGCGCCAACCATTCAATTCCAGAATCCGTACGCCACTCAGGAACGCAGCACGGGCCTGGGAGATCCCGAAGTATTCCAATTGCTGGCCTATGCCGAACCGTACAGTCAAACTTGCCAATGGGACGGCGAAATTCTGATTACCGAAGACGGTCAACTTAATGCCTTGCGGCTCATCACTAAAAATTTACTGGCCATCAATATGGCAACGTGCAGCACCATCGACTGGCACACGCAATACATCGTTTTTCCGTTAGCCGAGCCCATCAAAGTTTCCAGAGGCGACCAGGTTTCCATCCGTTTCAGTTACCAAGGTGGCGCACCCCTGAATGCCCTGACGGATTCACTGCAAGTCCGCCTGATAAGCAAGCAAACCCCAGTGTTGGAATTTGCTATGGAAGCAATGAATCGCTCTGCGGAATTTAGACCCCGATCCGCTGAAAATGCCAGTATCCTGTAATCACTTCTAACGATATCAAATTTTTCCGGAGCCTTGCCAAGTCTCGCTTAGCAAGGCTCAATGATGTACCGGAACAACTGTTTTGTCCGCTCCTAAAAAACCAGATTTCATTTTAATCTTCGCTAATTTTCTCCCACCAAACCGTCTTCAATACCCGTGATTCTTAACAAAGAATTAATATTTAGGCCCTTATACTGGTGCCCCAATCAAAATGGAAGAGAGAAGCAAAGCATGCGATCTGGTAAACAGTTGGATTGGGTCAGCAAGTAGAAGCTTCCATGCAATTTGAATCGGTTCAGGCCGTGGATCATTCCGGCCGGTTTCGGTATGCACATTATCAGCCCGCCTGGCGAGTCAGCCTCCTTTTTTATTCCCGGCGTTGTATTTGCCGGAGGAGCGGAATATCGAGTCTGGAAAGATTTTTACGCCGGTGTCGACGCTCGTTACCATATTACGGGCGGTAAAAAAGATGGTATCAATGTCGATGGCTTGACGGCTGGTGGTTATTTAGGCATCGGTTTCTAACGTTCACATTCATCAAACGATCTGAAGTCCCATGCAGCGAGGTAGGTGGCAATGTCACTTACCTCGCTCGAATGGGCAAGTCAGCCGATTTAATACCCGCATCATCCATTTCAAGTGCCAATGGCATACAACTAACACCGTTTTACTCTGCACACTAACTATCCCACCGGAAAACATGTTAATTTCCTGGTGCAGTAATCGCAGCAATCGCCCGGATTAACACCTCGCGCAGACAAAGAACCGGTAAGATCAGCAAAAAGCAGCGGTAAAAAAAACAGAAAATGGATAAAAAACTGAAATGACCCGGCACGATTTGAAATTATTCGGTATGGAAGCGGCAAAAGGCCGCTGGGTGTTTGTGGCGATTGGATTATTGATCAATGTGTGCCTGGGATCGATTTATGCCTTCAGCGTTTTCCGGAAACCATTGGAAGCTTTGTGGGAGATCTCGTCGAGCCAGAGCGGGTATCCGTTCATGGTGTTTCTGGCGGTATTTGCGGTTGCGATGCCGTTGGCGGGTAATCTGATCGAGCGCTGGGGACCGAGATTGACAGCTACACTCGGCGGTTTACTGGCGGGAACCGGATGGATCGCGGCGAGCTTTTCCGCGGACATCGCCACTTTGACACTGTTATATGGCGTCATCGGCGGCGCCGGGGTCGGCATTGTGTATGGCTGCCCGATTGCCGTCGTGGTCAAATGGTTTCCACGACACAGTGGACTGGCGATCGGATTGACTGTCATGGGTTTTGGCGTATCGGCATTATTGATCGCACCACTGATGAAAGCGATGATTCTGCTACCCGAAATCGGGATCATGCATACGTTTCTATACCTTGGCATGGCATTCACCATCGTCATTGCCCTACTGGCGCAGTTATTGCGTTTCCCGCCGGATGCATGGAATCCTGCCGCATCCGCCACGCCGATCGCCGCATCGGTACCACCCGCTTTGAATTTAAACCGGCAAGCCATGTTAAAAACCCCCCGCTTCTATGCGCTGTGGGCAACATACACGATCGGTTGCCTAGCCGGATTGATGGCAATCGGCATCGCATCGCCGGTTGGCACCGAAGTGGCGCAGCTGGACGCGCCCACCGCAGCGCTTGCGGTGTCGTTGTTTGCAGTATTCAATGGACTGGGACGGCCGCTGTTCGGCGCGTTAACCGATAAGCTCGGCCCGAAGCATACCGCAATCGTTTCGTTCACCTTGATTCTGAGCGCTTCTCTGCTGCTGTTTTTTTTCGGACAAGGCAACGCCATGCTGTATCTGGTGGCATTCTGCGTACTGTGGATGTGCTTGGGTGGCTGGTTGGCGCTGGCGCCCACCGCCACCGGCATTTTCTTTGGAAAACTGCACTATGCGCAAAATTACGGTGTGATGTTTACCGCCTACGGCGCCGGCGCCATTCTGGGAACACTGCTATCCGGCAGCATCAAGGACATCACCGGCAGCTATTTGCACGCCTTTGCCATTGTCGCGGGGTTGGCGGTTCTCGGGATGCTGATTGCCGCGACGGGACTCAACGCGCCGGACAAACGAACAACTTGAACTGGCTGCTTCATACCGCAGCGGCTCCACGCCCCACCACCGCCGGTCTTCATTCTCATCCCGTGTGATAACAATTCATTTCGTTTTAAATCTCCCCGTGATAACCTCTAACCAGGAATGATCAGGGGAAAGCAATCAAATGGATAAATTGGGACTTCCGATTGTTTTACTGGCGGCTTTATGGGGTGCTGTCAATACGACACTCAGTTTCTTTCAAATGATCAACGCCAGACGCGACATGATGTTTGAATTGATCGACAAGTGCGGCTATTGTCCGGAACAAACGCTCGGTCCGGTTGAAATCTATCTGACCAATCTTCTGCCGCTTACGCTCGGAAACATCATTTTTCTTTACCTGATCAGTTATGTCATTTTATCCATTCCACGCCACATGAAAATTGAAAATGACGAAGAAGCCAGACGTCTAAAAGTAGCTTGCAATATCATTTCAGTATTGCCTATTTTTGGCGCACTCTCATTTTGCGGGGGCGCCGTATTCGACCTGATGATGCTGATTCGCGCCTTGAAATGAAAAAAAATTCCCTGCTGGCACTCGCGCTGCTATTGACGGTTTTAACCTCCGGCGGTTGTGCGGTCATGGATAAAAATATCCCCGGCTGGACGCAATACCAGAATCTGGACAAAACTAACGTGCTGGAACTGGCATCCCGAAGCACCGGCACCGGCGAACCGGTACTGCTGATTCATGGCTTCGGCGCGAGCAGTTATAGCTGGCGTCATGTTATTGAACCGCTGGCGCAAAAGAACCGGGTCATCACCATTGACTTGAAAGGCTTCGGCGATTCACCGAAACCGCGCGATGATGCGTATTCGGTTTACGAACAAGCCAGACTGGTCAGAAACTTCATTCTCGAGAACGATTTACAGAATCTTCACATCGTTGGCCATTCCTATGGTGGCGGCGTCGCATTGGCGGTATCGATCTATTTGTCGACGTCTAATCCGGGGCTGCAAAGAAGCCTGGTACTCATCGACAGCGTTGCCTACCCGCAGGAACTGCCCAGTTTCGTAAAAATACTCGCCACCCCGGTATTGGGGCCGTTAATCACTTATGCCGTGCCCAATACCTTCCAAGTGAAGAATCTCTTGCAAATCGTGTATTTCAACGACGACCTGATTCCGCAAGAAGCCATCGATCACTATGCCGCCGATCTCGGCAAGCCCGATGCCAAATACGCGCTGCTCACGTCGGTACGGCAAATGCTGCCAAACGATTTGCAGCAATTTTCGGAAAACTACGCCAGTCTTACCATTCCCACGCTGATTATCTGGAGCCGGGAAGATGAAATCGTACCGCTGGCCGTCGGCAAAAGGCTGCATGAAAATATACCGGATTCAAAACTTGTCATCATGAGCGGCGTCGGTCACGCTGTGCAAGAAGAAAAGCCAGCGCTGCTTTTGCCACACTTGCGCAGTTTCCTGGAAGCCGGATCGCAGCGCACGGCCGCCACTCCTTAAACACCCGGCGGCTCACATGATTCCTTATCCACCGTTGAGAGCGACCCTATCATGAGAAATATCCGAATCCTGACCATGAACATCCAAGCGCAAGCTTGGCCCGCAGGCCCTCATAGCGATGCCGAATGGCGCGCGAAAGCGGCGGTCAAAGCGCTCGATCCGGCGAATTTCGCGTTTGACGAGCATCCCGACGTAGTGGTGTTCAACGAAGCGGATAATGAAGATGCGAAAGAGATTCTGGAGACAGGTCTCAAAGACATGTATCCGCATTTCATCGTGTCGTTCAACGGCGGCAGCGGCGATCTGGACGACGGTGGACTGGCGGTATTCAGCAAATTCGAGTTTCGCGAATTGCCGCCTTCGGACAACAATTTTTCCAATAACCGCAGCCGGTTTTATCCCTATCAAAGTGGTCTTTTTTACCCGATGAGCGCCGGTAATGACGGTTTGGCGGAAAAAGGCGTGGCTATCGTGCAAATCAGCACCGGCTTGCACTTTGAAGTCGTCACCATCGCCTTGACGCACTTGCAGGCGTTTTACGAGGAAGTCGGCGAACACCACGTCATCCGCCTGCGGCAATTGAAAGTCATCGAAGGCGCATTGATCGAACTCATCGGCGCGCCGGAAGACAACACCAATTGGGATAAAGTCATCGTACTGGGAGATTTGAACATCCGTGGCGATACGCCGCCCTACTCCACCGATGGACACGGCGAATGGACCAATGTGTTTATCAACAACGGCGGCCCGTACAACAACGCCTCGCAAGGCATTCCCTTCCGGCAAAACCAGCTGATTTTCACCGGACAACTGGTCGACGGCTGGCGCACCTTCATGACGCCGCCGGGCGCTTTCATGGAAGCCGATCCGGGCTTGACCAACACCAATCTGAAAGAAGGCGAGCATCTGCCCGCGGGATTAAAAGAGCGGCTGGATTACATCTGCTTTCCGAAGCAACGCACCAATGAGATAGGCGAAACGCCGCGCCGGCTGGTCGCGCAGCACATGCGGATTTTGCCGTCGAATTTCTCCGCGCTGGATATGGCATTTGAAAGAATCCAAAGCGACCACAAAGGCATCTTGGCGCAAGTGCATTGGCAGTTTCCGTACAACACCCCGAACCAAGCCAAAATCCAAAGCGATTTTGTGCATTTTCAAGCGCCGGATTCACTGGTCAAAGTCAACATCGCCAATGACCTGAAGATCCCCTCCTCCGGCGTGTTTCAATGGATTTACATCCATGAGCCGGGTACCTATACCTTCACTTACTCACCCAATCTGGAAGCCGCTTTTTATCACGACAACGCTATGTCCACAAAAGTGGACCCGTTCAATCAAGTTAAATGGGCAGAATTGGGACTCGACCACGACTGGTTAAACAGTCTGCAACATGAATTCGGGCTGTCTGAAATAGGCGATCAGGTCGATGTACACCGGCCAATGCTCATCCGTCTGAAAGCCGTTCAAAGAGAGGATCAATTCACCGGCAACATCGCTTTTTCCTTCATCAAGCACACCGGCGAGAACCGCTTTTTGGCCATCGGCCTGCAACCGAACGACATCCCCAAAGACCCGCGGCTGCCGGTCGGCCAGAAAAACGGCAAAAATGACGAATGCTGGTTCCGCGCACCACTGGCGGAACAATTATTGAGCGGCAATCCTTACCCGGTGCAGTTTTACATCCAAAACGATTTTGCCCGGAAAATCCGCCTCAGCCTATTTGAAGGCATTGCCGCACCAGCGGCTTTTGCACAGGTAACGAATGAAGACAAACTCACTGTGATCGACTACGACCGCGCCGCCGACATCAAGGATGTATACATGCTGCTGGAACGCAGCCAGACAACGGATTTCGAATTTCTTGCCGGTTACCGCTACAGTATTTCCTACCTGAATCACCTGGAAATCTACAGCATCGAAGACCAAAGCGGCCTCGGCGCGGACGAAATCCACCTCACCATGACCGCCGACGACATGGCCACCAACTTCCTCGACTTCACCGACGAAGACTTCGACGACGACGAACGGCGGATGCTCAACTC
>SSFX01000089.1:0-16882 GCA_008015635.1 Nitrosomonas oligotropha | reverse complement strand
TGCTTTGTAAATGCGTGCGGCAGATGGAATCGAGAATGCGGATATCCAGCGCGTAGCCGAGGAAATTGAAACCGGCTGTGATGCGTTGCTGTAGCGCTTGCGGATCGGGTTCGATGACATGAATGCCACCAGGTTTTTGCGCACGGCGACCGGCTTCCAGCACTTGTGCGATTGCCGCTTGGACGTCCGGATGATTCAGATCGCCGGGGCGTCCCATCGAACCGGATAAATCGTACGGGCCGATGATGTAGGCATCGATGCCGGGGACAGCCAGAATCTCGTCAATGGCTTTGACCGCATCAACATGCTCGATCATCACGACGATCACGGCATTTTCTTCCAGCCACTGGCGGTAAGCCTGGAAACTTGCACCGTAGCCTTGCGCGCGCGCCAGACCGACACCGCGTTGCCCGCGGGGGGGGTAATACACGCCATCCACGGCTGCTTTAGCGTCAGCGGCGGATTTGATCATCGGCACCATGATGCCGGTAGCACCGGCGTCCATGACGCGCTTGATCTGATCGGGGTGATTTGATGTCAGACGCACAATGGCCGGGCATTGCTTGGCGTCCAGCACCTGGATGATGGCTTGCACTTCGCCGAGTTCCAGCACGCTGTGCTCCATATCCAGCACCAGCCAATCGAATCCGGCCGATGCCATGATTTCGGCAATCGACGGATGCCCCAGCGTGACCCACGAACCGATGGTCAATTCGGACCGGCTCAATCTTGATTTTAATGACATGATCGTTCCTAGTATTGGGACAGCAATGGATCCGCTGCCATCAGTTTTTCGACGCGCGCCAGATCCTCCGGAGTGTCCACCGCCTGGGTATTGAATTCGGTAGGTACCATCTTGACTTGCATGCCGTGCTCAAGCAGCCGCAGCATGTCGATGGACTCCAGCTGTTCCAGCGGTGTTGGTGTCAAATGCGTGTATTGATATAAGGTGCTGCGGCGGAAAGGAATGATGCAGACTTGTTTGTAAGCGGCGGTGTTGGCGAAACCGGTTTTGGCGATTGTCGGAATCGGGCGGCGCGACATATACAGCGCGTCATTGTGCTGATTCATGACGACCTTGATGGTATTGGCGTCGAGGTAATCGGCTTCATGGTCAATTTTACGCACCAAGTTGACACAGCCCAGTTTCGGATCATCTCTGAAAGGCGCTACGGCGGTATCGATCATATCGGGGTGTGTCATCGGTTCATCGCCTTGCACCATGACGATCAGATCGGCATCCAGGTAGACCACCGCTTCCGCGACGCGATCGCTGGCGCGTTCGTGCGTATCGGATGTCATGATCACTTTGGCGCCGAAACCTTCGGCGGCTTGACGGATTTCTTCATCACAAGTGGCGATGTACGTGGCGTCGAGCGATTTGCTCATGGCTACACGTTTATAGATGTGCTCGATCATCGGGCGTCCGAGGATTTTTGCCAGGGGTTTGCCGGGGAAACGCGATGAGCCCATGCGGGCCGGTATGACAGCGATTGTTTTCATGAAAATGTTGTGTGTATTGGTTAATGGTTGAGTACAAAAAGTTACCGTCTAAGGCGATGTGCTGATTATCCGGTTTTTCCTCTTTTCTGGGCAACACTTATTGTTAAATTTAACGTTTTTTTTGCGCGGTGTTTTTATCCCGGTTGGTGTGCTGGTAATTGGATAGTCGCAAGAGTAGAATGAGCGCGCTTTTCAGAATCTTTTGTTTAAACTGGGGAAATAGTAGAGATGCTGCGTATCCTGAATATTTTTGTCTTCGCATCACAGCAATGAAAGCGCTTTTTTTTCTTCGTCACTATAACGATATCGATCATGTTACTCCGGTCATTTACAAATGGATTAAGTCCGGTCATCAATGTGATGTGGTATTAATCGGTTCCACCCAATTCCGCCGTGATTTCCGCGTTCAATACTTGAGTCAGCTCGAAGGTGTGCGCGTTGCGCATATGAAAGAGCTGTTTCCGCTGACCGAGTATATAAAATGGCGGTTACAGATGCTGATGCTGACGCGCAATGTGCGGCGCATCAAAGTGATCGGTGGTCTGGCTGAGAAGCTGGCCGATCGTTACGATGAAAAACAGCGTGAGCCGTTGTGGCGGCATACCGCCGATTTTCTGCTTAGCCGGTGTTTTGGTGCTACCGGAAAGGGTGTTGTGGCGTTTGACTGGATCGAACGCAATTCGGTGATTTGTTTGGAATGGGTTGAAGTCGTGATTGCCATGGCAAAAGAACGCGGCTTGGGTACGATCTCACTGCCGCATGGCGATAGTCCGCACTACAGCCAATTGATCCGGCGCGGTGAAAGACGCGTGGAGCCCGATATTACATTCTCGGCGGCGACGATATTTGATAAGGTGGTGGTGCCTAATGAATTATGTTCCGTGCGTTTCCGCCCGTTTATGACGGATAACCAGCTCGCTGTATTGGGCTCGCCACGTTATTGTGAGGAATGGCTGAAAATACTGGCCGGATTGATGCCGCCTTCGCCGCTGATTCGTTCGGACAGCCGCCTTAAATTTGTCATGTTCCTGAGAAAAGCCAATTTCACGACATTCTGGGAAGAAGTGGGCGAGGTGGTGCATATGATCGCTGAGTTTCCCGGTGTCGAGTTGATCATCAAACCGCATACCCGCAGCGGGTGGAAGCAGTCGCTGACTACGGACAGTTCGATCAAAAAATTACCCAATGTCCGCGTTGCCAGCGACGATGCGCATTCGGTGCATTTGATGAACTGGGCGGATGTCATCATCGATCTGGCGACTTCCGTGGTGTTTGAAGCGGTCAGGGCGAGAAAGCCGGTGCTTGCGGCTGATTATTTGATCGCGGCGCGTTCGGCGGTGGCTTATTACATGCCAGAAACCGAGCTGAAATGCCGTGACGATGTGTATGAAAAAATCAATCATTTCCTGACCCATGGCTGCGATGCTTTTTATATCGAAGAGCACCGGCAGCGTTTCTTGCAGGAAATGCTGGATTATCCGGATGCCGATGTGCTGCCTCGTTATGTATCCCTGCTTGAACAGTCGGCGGATTGAAGTGCGGTTTCAAGCTGTCGAGCAGCGATCAGATGTACCGATAAACTATAAGGTGTTGTAAATGCTGGTGAAAGATATCGTGAATGAGTTGGTGGTGGCCGCTTACAAATTGAAAGGCGGCTATACCGATGTGCTAGTGAGAGGACAGCGTATTTTAATTTCTGTCGATCACTTGCGCACACTCAATCGTGCCAAGACTTATGCAAAAAAAGAACCGGATACCTTGGATTGGCTCGATAGCTTTGAACCGGGTTCGTGCTATTTCGATATCGGCGCCAATATCGGGCAATATTCGCTATATCCGGCCAAAAAATACGGCGATAAGGTACAAGTGTTTGCTTTTGAGCCGCAGAGCAATAACTACTACGCGCTCAATAAAAATATCTATCTGAACAATCTGGGGAAAAATATTTTATCTTACTGCGTGGCGGTGTCGGGGCGCAGTGAGTTTTCCAAATTGTATATTCCCAAATTCATTCCCGGCGGAAACCGTTCGCAGTTCGGGCAAGAAGATCTGGAGAACATGAAAATCCCGGCCACGCATATCCAAGGGATGTTCGGTGTGACGTTGGACGATCTGTGCAGCCAATGGGGGTTTCCGGTGCCGAATTACATAAAAATCGATGTCGATGGCATTGAAATACCCATTTTGCAGGGCGCATCGGCGGTTTTGGCAAACCCGGCGCTGAAATCCGTGATCATAGAGCTTGGCACGGATAGCGAGCAGGAAAAAGCTATCGCCATCATGCAACAGGCAGGTCTTGAGGTGAAGCAAAGACCGTCAAAAAATTGGGGCGAAAGCTATTTGATTTTTGGCCGGATGTGATGCATTAAAATTTCTTAGGCAGAACATGACGAATGAAACTGCTACCCCAATAATTGATGTCGTAATCCCTGTTTATAATGCTGCGGAATTAACCAAGCGGTGCATTGATTCCGTCATCGCCTATTTAGGTTCATCAATCAGAACGGTCCATATCCAGGACGATGCATCGGGTGTTGAAACCCATGCCATGCTCGACAATTTATCTTATCCGCAGTTGCATGTTTACCATGCGCCTGAAAATCAGGGGTATGGAAAGTCTGTCAACGACGCGATGGCGCGTTCCGATGCCGATTGGGTGCTGGTGCTGAATTCCGATATCGAAGTATTGAATAATTTTCTGCCGTGGTTGTCCGGCGCCTTTGCCGCTGATCCTCGGCTGGCGGTCATTAGCCCGACGGAAGGCGATAGTGCGGAAACACAAGCCAGCCGTTATGTGCGGCAGCCGGGCGGATATATCGCCACCTATCGTTTCAGAGGTTATGCATTTTTGATCCGCCGTGCTGTTTTTCAGGCGATGAGCGGTTTTGATGCGCAATTTGGCCGGGGTTATTATGAAGATACCGATCTGGGGCGGCGGTTGGATCAACAAGGCTGGCGCATGGGCGTGCATCCGGATGCAACCGTTCGTCACGAAACCGGTGCGTCGTTTGGGCGCGGAAAGGCTTACCGGGAATTGGTGCAACGCAACCGGTTACTCTATTTGTCACGTTATCCGCTGGCCCGGCAGAATGTGCTGGCCGTATCCGGCAATGCTACTTTGACCGACTTGCCACCCCGGATCGCGAATTCGTTGGAACAAGTGATGCGGCAAGGCGGGCGGCTGCATTGGCTGACACCAGCGCCATTGCCGCAGTTGTCGTGCTTGCAGATGCGGAATGGTACGGCCGGTTTTAAAACCATTACGAAACTGATGCTGCGCGGCTGGTCGCGCGAAGATAAGCGCATCACCGCTGTATGGATTTTGCCGGGTGTATCCGCAGGGTTGCGAATTTTACTGACACTTTTTGTTCGCCTGCGCCGGCTGGAGATGCGCGAGTGGCAGGAAGATCAGTACGGATCTACGCAGCAACAGGGTGCTGACAGACGAGATACGGAATGACTGTACTCCCAGGATTTTCTAAGCTGTTGTAGCGCTTTACAAAAAAACTTCGATTGGCAGGTCTTATGCAAACATCTATCACACGGCAGGAATTATTTATCCGGTTTGCGTTGGTTCTTGTTTGCGCGGGGTTTTGGCGTGGCGAAGTGAATCTTCTTTCCATTCCATTGCTGGTTATTGCTTGGTTGATGGACGGCGGTCTATCTCGATTGAATCAGGCTCTTAAAGTGCCCTTAGTGCAGGCGATTCTACTGTTGTGCACGCTGCTGCTGATCGGATTGTCATGGGGCGAATGGCTGGATAGCGGGCGGATGAAATGGGTGAAATACCTTACTTTGCTGATTCTGGTCCCGCTGTATTCGCTGTTGAATAAGGAGCGCATACCGTGGGTGATCGGCGGATTGGTCACCGGTTATGTGATTGTCCTCGGGCTGGGTATTTATCAATGGCTGGTGATAGGAGAACAGGGTATTCCGCTGCTGAAAATGTCCTATCTGAGTTTTTCGGCGATGCTCGGCGCTGGCGCGATTGTATCCGCCGGATTTGCGTGTGTGAGCCGCTCGGTCATGCTGGGGATAGTGCTATGGATCGTGGCACTGGCGTTAATCTTTGTGCAATTTCATCAATATGGCAGAGTGTTGCTGCTGGCAACACTGATTGCTATCGTGTTCCAGGCTTATTTACGCTACAAAATAGACATCCGGAAATTCGCTATCATTTTTATCACACTGTTGACAGCTGCCGGGATTTTCGCCTACAGCAGTCCTGCTTTTCAAGAACGGCTGCTGCTAGTGAAAAGCGATATCGAATTGCTGCAGCAAGGCAACTACAGTTCCAGTTTGGGTTATCGTCTGGCCATGTGGGATGTCGGCTTGCATGCGATTGCGGAGCGGCCGCTGACGGGTTATGGAACAGGCATGCCGGAACGCTATTTCGATACGGCGATTGTGACGTATAAAAACGGTCTTTATAAGGACTTGCCGGCGTTTCAGCAAACTGCGCACTATCATAACGATTGGATTGAGATTGGCATGCATGTCGGCGTTCCTGGCATGTTGATCTTGCTGTTTCTATACTGGGGATGGTACCGGGCGTTTGAGAAAAACGGTCTGGGCATACTGGGCGCGGGTTTGGTAAGTTATATTGTGTTGGCGGGGTTGACCGATGCTTTTCTCATTTTTAGCCGGATGCCGGTGCTATTGCTGGCGATTACCGCGCTCGCCATGGTCTGGCAACAACAAAAACCGGAAGGGACTTAAATGACGATGTCAGCGGAGCGGATTGGCACCGAAACAAATTCAACTTGCTATTCGTGTGGCAAGCAAGGCGAAATCCTGTATCGCGGTCTGACCGACCGGTTGTTTGGCGCCCCAGGCGAGTGGACACTGAGAAAATGTCCGGATGCGGAGTGCGGTCTGATCTGGCTTGACCCCAGGCCGACTGTGGATGAGATTGGCAAGGCTTACCGCAATTACTATACGCACGGCCATGCGAATCATGCGCGGCAATCACGCTGGGCGCGCATCGTTCGCGCCATTTTGCATACCACGAGTATTTATTTGCTGGGATTGCGGCGTGAACGGCGGCGTTATAAGCGTATTTATCTGGACAAAACGCCGCCGGGACGATTGCTGGAAGTGGGCTGCGGTAATGGAAAACGGCTGGCGCGTATGCGCGCGCTGGGCTGGGATGTGATGGGGCAGGAAATTGACCCGGTGGCTGCGGAACATGTAAGTAATGTGAAAGGAATCCCGGTGCATTTGGGACCGCTTGAGGCCATCGAATCCGGTGAATATGATGTGGTGCTGTTGAGTCACGTCATTGAGCATGTGCACGATCCCGCGGCGATGCTGATGACTTGCCAGCGTCTGCTGAAGCACAATGGTTTGCTGGTGGTGTTGACGCCGAACGCCGCGAGTTATGGGCATAGTCAGTTTGGCGCCGCTTGGCGCGGTCTTGAGCCGCCCAGGCATTTGCATTTATTTACCAGCCAGACGTTGAGCCAACTGGCGCAGAAAGCCGGTTTCAGCGATCCGCGATGCTGGACAACACCGGTTGGTGCGTATGGCATTGGTCAGAGCAGTCCGCCATTGGTTGAGGCGGCAATCGGACAGCAATCCATTACGATCCGCGATGTCATGCGAGGGTTCAGGTTCCAGGTGGCTGCCAGCCTGGTTTTTCTGTTTGATAAAAACTCCGGTGAAGAGTGCGTATTAATGGCTTCAAAGAAAGCAACTCCGTTCTGATTTACGATCATAAAGGAGAAATCAATGAACGATAGTCAGTCAGCGGTTATTCCTGAATCAGATGGATTCATTCCGGTTAATCCGGCGATTGAAGCGTATATGCGGACTTTGGTTGCGCGCAGCGATCACCTGGTGCTTGCTGAAATGGAGGAATTTGCGCGGCTGAGAAATTTTCCGATTGTTAACCGCTTGGCCGGTATTTTTCTTGAAACCCAGGCGAAAATGATTAACGCCAAGCGGGTATTTGAGTTTGGCAGCGGGTATGGGTATTCGGCTTACTGGTTTGCAAGAGCGGTCGGCGTTGGCGGGCGTGTGATATGCAGCGACGCGGATGCCAATAATCGCATGCGTGCAGAAAAATATCTTTCCGCTGCGGATGTATGGCAACGGATAGAATTTTGCGTGGGATCGGCGCAGGATGTGTTTGTCCGAACGGATGGAATATTCGATATTTGTTATAACGATGTAGACAAGGGCTATTATCCGGAAATCTGGCAGATGGCGAAGCAACGCATACGTTCCGGCGGGTTGTATATTGCCGATAATGTGTTGTGGCATGGCCGTGTTGCGTTAAAAGGCCCGCAAGAGACGGTGCGCGGTTCGACTGAAGCGATTATGGAGCATAACCGGTTGATTTTTAATGATCCGGATTTTGATGCATTTATCAATCCAATTCGTGATGGTGTGATTGTTGCCCGGAAGAAATAATAGCCGAGCGTGCCTCTGAACGATGCGAATTTTTGTGCGAAGCGGATTTCTTGATCATGCAATTGGCATGGCGGTTTAATCGATAAATTGGTATAGTTAATATACTTTTCGTTTGCAATGCGGCATGTTTTTTATGATGTGCACAGTGCTATAAATTATCTTTTTCAAGGAAATAAATTTTTATGCAAATTCATGTTTACGATACCTATGTTAAGGCACAAGATGGACATACCATGCACTTTGATGTGTTCACAGCGGTGAAAGATGATCAGAAAGCGGTTGAATATGCCAAACAGTGGTTGACATCAATCGGCGAAAACAATGCGGTTGTGACCAGCCGGGAATGTAGTTTTTGCCATAGCCAGAGCGCTCCTGCAAATGTGATCGATGAAATCACAAAAAACGGTTTTTATATATACAAGATGGAAGGCTGTTAATAATCTTGGCGAATGGTTGGTCACTGGAATTGAAGATGCTTTACCCATGATACTGATCAATCGCTGAAAAATCGTATCGACAATACTTCTCAAGGTTTTCAAAATGAAGCGGAAATGTAGAAAATTGATATTGGCTGGTGTTATTTTTTCACTCTGTAATTCAGTGCAAGCCACAGAGCCGAAATTGCTCGGACAGCATGGTGACTGGACCGCCTATATGTTCATGGAGAACAATAGCAAAGTGTGTTACATGGTGAGCCAGCCGAAAAAATCGGAAGGGAATTACTCAAAGCGTGGCGATGTATTTGCGTTGATTACGCATCGCCCAGCAGAGAAGAGTAAAAATGTTTTCAGCTATATCGCCGGTTATCCCTATAAGCCAGGAAGTGATGCGACGGTTACTGTTAACAATCAGAATTTCAAGCTGTTTACTCAGGATGATTCAGCGTGGGCTCCCGATCAAGCAACCGATAATAAAATAACGGATGCGATCAAACGTGGAAGCTCCCTGGTAGTTAAAGGTGCATCGGCTCGTGGAACAGAAACCGTGGATACATTCGGACTGGGCGGTTCGACGTCCGCGCATAAGGCAATCTCGGCTGAATGTGGTGTGAAATAACCGGCTTCTTGTCGCGTAGTTAGAGAATCTCGATCCAGCAGGCGGAAAAAATATGAGTGACAAGATCGTTATTTATCAAAAACCAACTTGTAGTAAATGCAGGGCGACCCTATCTTTGCTCAAAGAAAGTGGTGAAGAGTTCGAGTCAATCAATTATTACGAGGTGCCTTTAACAGCTGATAAGCTACGCGAGTTAATCCAAAAACTTAACCTGCCGGTGCGTGATATTTTACGTAAAGATGAATCCGCAGCGCGTGACTTAAGTGCAGCATCAGACGATGAAATTCTAGCGGCTATGGTTAGAAATCCGGATCTGATTCAGCGGCCGATCGTGGTGCGGGGTAACCAAGCCAAACTATGCCGCCCGCCGGAGAATGTTTTGGAGCTGCTTAAATAAGATCAACAGTAGTGCTCTGTCGTTGCGTGTATTATCTGCGGTACTTCTGATAGGTAAAAAAGATAAGGATCAGTGCCGACATCGCACTGATCCTTATTGTGATGTTTGTTGAACTGCGTCTTACTCTGCGGCTGCTGCGGTTTTGTTATCACCAGAAGAAGCACGAGCGGGCAGTTTCTCGCGAATCCGGGCCGACTTGCCTGCGCGGTCTCTGAGGTAATAGAGTTTTGCACGGCACACGTCACCGCGGCGCTTAATTTCTATGCTCGCTATCAATGGTGAATAGGTTTGGAAAGTACGTTCCACGCCTTCTCCGCTTGAAATCTTCCGTACTGTGAACGCTGAATTCAAACCACGATTACGTTTGGCTATTACGACGCCTTCGTAAGCCTGTACGCGTTTACGATCCCCTTCAACCACATTAACGCTGACAATGACGGTATCTCCCGGAGAGAAATCAGGTATTTCTTTATTCAGGCGTTTAATTTCTTCTGCTTCTAATTGTTCGATAATGTTCATGATATTTCCCCTCTTTCTACCTGGATTTACAGGATTGTTTAAATTCTTCCAACAGTTTTTCTTCTTCTCGCGTCAAGCCATGCGAAAATTTTAACGCGAATAAATCAGGCCGCTTTAACCATGTTCTGCCGAGTGCTTGCTGTAAGCGCCAACGGCGGATATAGGCATGATTGCCTGACATCAATATTTCCGGTACACGATTTCCTTGATACACCTCAGGGCGAGTGTAATGCGGATAATCCAATAATCCTTCCACAAATGAATCTTGATTTGCAGATTCGGGATCTCCTAGAGTGCCCGGGATTTGCCGCACTATACAGTCAATTAACACCATTGCAGCCAGCTCGCCGCCGGAAACTACATAATCGCCAATTGAAATCTCAATTTCTACTTGACGATTGATTAAGCGCTCATCCACGCCTTCATATCGCCCGCACAGCATAATCAGTCCTGGCATTTTGCTCAGCTGCGTCACCATTTGGTGGTCAAGCCGTTTTCCCTGGGGTGTGAGATAAGCAACCGTGGGTTTTTCAATCCCAGCAGCATGCTGTCTCGCTTTGGCTTGTATGATGGCATCTTCCAACGGTTGAGCCATCATGACCATTCCGGGGCCACCCCCGTACGGACTATCATCGACAGTACGATAATTATTGCTGGTAAAGTCGCGCGGATTCCATGTGTTGAGTCGAAAGATATTATTCTTGTTCGCTTTTCCTGTTATGCCATAGTGCGTGATGGCATTAAACATTTCCGGAAATAGCGTAATAACATCGTATTCAAAAGGCATCGCTTATTATTACCTTAATCGTCTTTGCCCCAATCCACTATAACTCGAGAAAGCTTTAAATCAACTTTGATGATGAACTGATCAACAAAGGGGATAAGAATTTCTTTTTTATCCTCGCTTCCATTTTGTATGCACAAAACATCATTTGCGCCCGTCTCAAGTAAGCCAACAATCTTACCTAATTCTTCACCCGCTAGATTTTGCACCGTAGTACCAATCAAATCCGACCAATAATAACCATCCATTCCATTTTCGGATAAATCAGGAAGCTGGTCGCGCGGAATTGCTATCTGCATTCCGTTTAATACGAAGGCTTGTGTGCGATCGGTATATTCGGCGAATTTTGCATTCAGGATGCTGCCATTCATACGGCCGGAAACAACATGCACTTTCTGCCAGTCTTTGTTATCTTTACTTAACCACCATACTGGATATTGCATTAATCCATCAATGTATTCTGTATACGGATTAACTTTTACCCAGCCATAAACGCCAAATGGGCCGATAATATGGCCCATTATCACCATCGGTGTATTTTGTTCGCTTATTTTAGCTATTTGCTGATGCGACTTTGCTGGTGGAAAACTGTTTGATTAACCGGGTTGCCGTTGACGATAACTGGGCACCTTGAGATTGCCAATAAGCAACGCGATCTAATTGAACGCGCAATGCTTCTTCTTTCCCAGCGGCTCGCGGATTATAAAAGCCTACACGTTCGATAAACCGGCCGTCACGTGCGTAGCGGGAATTAGCCACTACCATATTAAAAAACGGACGTTTTTTTGCGCCACCTCTTGCCAATCTAATTATAACCATGTTTTTCCTATAAACCTGTCAGTCTAAAAGTATGAAGCTTGAATTTAATTAACATTTAATTTTACAGTAATTCTTGCGATTCTGACAAGTGCTAAAATAGCCATGCATTACCATGGTGCTATTAAAGTAAGTGCGGATACTATGTCCAATTACAGTATTTCTGAAGCGGGATTATAAATTGCTCTCAAAGTTTTCCAAGAACTTGATTATCGATGAATCAAACCAGTGTGTTTCATGCGGTTTATGTTTGCCGCATTGCCCTACTTATCGTGTGTTGAAGTCAGAAGCGGATTCTCCGCGTGGGCGTATCGCTTTAATGAATGGTGTTGCGAATGGGCGGATTGCTTTGAATGCGCGATTTATTCAGCATATGGATCGTTGTTTGACGTGCCGGGCTTGCGAAGCGGTTTGTCCGAATAGTGTTTCTTATGGACGTTTAATCGATGAAACGCGCGCCCTGATTGCGGATCAATCAAAATCTGCGGCAGTCGCCCGGAAATCAAACTGGCGCATTGCGCTGGAACGGCTATTGCTAACCCAACCCACGCGTTTGGACCGGTTGCGCCGATTGCTGCATTTCCTGCAGAAGAGAGAATGGCTGCGCGGGTTGCGGAAATTAGGTTTGATCGAAAAAAATCGAATATTTAAATTCATCGCTCAACTTCCTGTAGTTAAGTTCCCCTATGCAGCGCCTGCGGATGGGGAAAATACTGCGAGCAATAACGGCACTTGGCGGCCGGTTTATCCCGCGCAGGGTGAGAAACGTGGTGAAGTCGCATTATTTTTGGGATGTGTGGCGCGTGTGACCGATGTAGCCACCTTAAATTCGAGTATTTATGTATTGAATCGCTTGGGCTACACAGTTCATATTCCGCGCGATCAAACGTGTTGCGGCGCTATCTATCAGCATAGCGGCGCGCTGGAGCAAGCCAATGCGCTGGTGCAACGGAATAAAACGGCTTTTGCTGAATTTGATGCGGTGATCAGTACCGCATCGGGTTGCGGTGTGCAATTGCTGGAGTCCGGTATTGCCGGTGAGCAGGGCAAAGTTATGGATATCAGCCAGTTTCTGATGATAGCAAAGGGCTGGGAGAATATTGACATTGCGTCATTGGTGCAAAAAATTCTGGTGCACGAGCCGTGCAGTTTGCGGCATGTATTGCGTGAGCAGGCATATCCTTATCAATTGATTGCCCGCATACCCGGCGCGGAAGCGGTGTCTTTGGCTGGCAATGACCAATGCTGCGGTGCTGCGGGCACTTATTTCATCGATCAACCCGAAATTGCGGATATGTTGCTGCAAAACAAGATAACTACGGTGAAGGAAAGCGAGGCTCAGTACTTGGTGACTTCGAATATCGGTTGCGCGATGCATATCGCCAATGGATTGTATGAAAAAGGAATTCATGTCGAAGTGTTGCATCCGGTTACGTTGTTGGCTAGACAAATGGGGTTGGAATTATAACCGGGTAAATTTTAGTGTACCTAAATGCGGGCATATCGGCCTATAATGACGCGTCGATTCTTATTCAAGGATGAGGTAAAAGACGATGATTACTATCGATAAGCTTATCATTGGTTTTGACAGCGCCCTGCGGACACTCTCGACGCCGGCCCAGACTTTGCGGCCTGTGCCTGGCAATGAACTGCCGGAAGCTGAGATGACGGATGCGGAAAAACGATTGTCGTGTGCATTGATGCGGGTGAATCATGTCGGTGAAGTGTGCGCGCAAGCGTTGTATCAGGGGCAGGGGCTGACAGCACGCAATGAGACGGTACAGCAAACACTGATGCAGGCCGCGCGTGAAGAAACCGAGCATCTGGCCTGGACAGAGCGCCGTATTGCTGAACTGGGCGGGCATAAAAGTTTCCTGAACCCGCTCTGGTACGGCGGATCTTTTGCCATTGGTGTTGTGGCAGGCATGCTGGGGGATAAATGGAACCTGGGTTTTCTTGCCGAAACGGAACATCAAGTCGGCGCCCATCTGGCCGGTCATCTAGAGCTGCTGCCCAATCATGACGAGAAAAGCCGTGCCATCGTGTCGCAAATGAAAATTGATGAAGCCAGTCATGCGACCATGGCATTGTCATACGGTGGCGCAGAATTGCCGTTGCCGGTGAAATTAACTATGAAACTTGGATCGAAATTGATGACTCATACCGCATACTGGGTTTGAGCGCGGCATTACATTGGAAAGATATCGGATAAGAGAGAAATCAGAATAGTCAGGTCATCGGTCAAAAAACATTCGCAATGAAAAGTATTAATCTGACACATCATTTTCTAATTGCAATGCCGGCAATGGCAGATTCTGTTTTTTCCAAAACACTGACGTATATTTGTGAACATAATGAGCAAGGCGCGCTTGGTATCGTCATCAACCGTCCCACCGATCTGACACTGATCAACCTTTTCAAACAATTGGGTATTCCACCGGCAGATTCTCTGGCGGATGCAGCACCTGTGTTATTTGGCGGGCCGGTGCAACTCGATTGCGGATTCGTGTTGCATCAACCGGTCGGTAAGTGGCAATCCACGCTGGCCGTGAATGGGGAAGTGGGATTGACTACCTCATTGGATATTTTAAAAGCGATCGCCAATGCCGAAGGGCCGGATCAAGTCTTGATCGCGATGGGTTATGCAGGCTGGGCTGCGGGGCAAATCGAGCATGAGTTGGCGCAGAATGCCTGGTTGACCGTGCCAGCATCAACGAATGTGATATTCGATATGCCAACAGAAGAAAGGCTACCGGCTGCGATGCAGCTGCTGGGGATTCAGGATGCCAATCTCTCCAATGAAGTCGGGCATGCCTAAATTTTAGTTCGTATGACGGAAAGTCTTCTCGATGAATCACCGGAAAATCATGTACCAGACCAGCTTCCAGCCGGAGCTGTGCTGGCCTTTGATTTCGGAAAAAAACGCATTGGTGTGGCGATTGGTAATACAGCCGTGGGGGTGGCGCACCCGCTGGCAACGGTGGATAGTGAAGTGACGGAACGGCGTTTCGCGCTGATCGGGCAACTGATCCAAACCTGGCAGCCGGTTTTGCTGGTTGTGGGTTTGCCGCTGCATAGTGACGGCACGGTGCATGAATTGACGCAATTAAGCCAGCGTTTCGCGCGACGGTTGTCAGGCCGTTTTAATATCCAAGTGATTATGAAAGACGAGCGTTATACCAGCGAAACAGCCAGTGCAACGTTACGCGAAGCCGGTATCACGGGAAGAAAACAAAAAGCGGTATTGGATCAAGTCGCGGCACAACAAATCCTTCAATCATTCTTTGACGAGCAGTATGCAATTACCAGACGCTGAGAAAGCATTCGACAGTCTTGCTAAAAAAATCCAAGCCGATGCGGGAAGGGATTTTGCGCTGGTCGGTATTCACACCGGTGGAGTTTGGCTGGCCGAGCGTCTGCATCAAGCACTGGGGGCCAAGCAACCGTTGGGAACGCTGGACGTTGCTTTTTATCGCGACGATTTCGATAAGATAGGCTTGCATTCACAGGTTAAACCATCGGAAATACCGTTCGTAGTGGAAGGTGCGCATATTCTGCTGGTGGACGATGTGTTGCAAACGGGACGGACCATTCGTGCCGCAATCAATGAATTGTTCGATTACGGTCGTCCCGCTTCGATTAGTTTTGCTGCTTTGGTTGACCGGGGCGGCAGGGAATTGCCGATAGCCCCGCAATATACCGGCATTATGCTGGAGTTACCGGCGGATAAAATGCTTGAGTTAAAGTGTGGAGAGAACGGAAAGTTAAGCTTTCATTTGTACGATAAGAGCATGCCCGAATGATCAATAGAAACCCGCAGCTGGATGAAAATGGTGTGTTGCAGCATTTGCTGACAACCGAGGGATTACCCGCTTCTGTTTTATTGCATATCCTCGATACCGCCGAGTCATTTGTTGGTGTCACGGAACGTGATGTCAAGAAAATCCCTTTATTGCGCGGGAAGTCGATATTCAATCTTTTTTTTGAACCCAGCACACGCACGCGTACAACCTTTGAAATTGCCGCCAAACGCTTATCGGCGGATGTGTTCAATCTCAATATTGCCGTTTCCGCACAGTCCAAAGGCGAAACACTGCTGGACACGGTCAATAATCTTTCCGCGATGAACGCGGATATGTTTGTCGTGCGGCATGCGCAGAGCGGCGCGGCGCACTTGATTGCGAAGCATGTGCAACCGGATATTCATGTGATCAATGCTGGCGATGGCAGTCACGCGCATCCGACCCAGGCTTTATTGGATATGTTTACGATCCGGCGCTACAAAAGCGATTTTCGTAATTTGCGCGTGGCTATTATTGGCGACATTTTGCATTCCCGAGTAGCGCGCTCCCAGATTCATGCATTGACCACGCTCGGTGTGCCGGAAGTACGCGTGATCGCGCCTAAAACGCTGCTGCCCAAAATGGTGGAACGCCTGGGGGTGCACGTTTATCACGATATGGCCAAGGGACTCAAGGACATTGACGTGCTGATGATGTTGCGCTTGCAGAATGAGCGCATGAAAGGCGCGAATTTACCCAGTCCGGAGGAATATTTTAAATATTACGGGCTGACCCCGGAAAAACTGTCGCTCGCCAGGCGCGACGCCATTGTGATGCATCCGGGGCCGATGAATCGCGGTGTCGAGATTGATTCGGAAGTCGCGGATGGCAAACAGTCGGTAATTCTCCCGCAAGTGACATTCGGCATAGCAGTGCGCATGGCGGTCATGTCAATTCTGGCAGGCAATCAGGTTTAGAGGCGGTTGCATGAAAATTCATATTAAAAATGGGCGCTTGATCGATCCCAAAAACGGTATCGATGCTGTGCAGGATATTTTTATTGCCAAAGGTAAAATCGTTGCCATCGGCACGGCGCCGGATGAATTTCAGGCCAGCCGTGTGATTGATGCGCAATCGCTTGTCGTGTGTCCGGGGTTGGTCGATTTGTCCGTACGTCTGCGTGAACCGGGGCTGGAATATATGGCCACGCTGGAATCCGAAATGGCTGCGGCGGTTGCCGGTGGCGTCACGAGCATTGCTTGTCCGCCGGACACCGATCCACCCTTGGATGAACCGGGATTGGTCGAAATGCTGAAGCATCGCGCCAAAAGCCTCAATCAGGCGAACGTTTATCCGATTGGCGCATTGACGCAAGGGTTGAAGGGTGAGCGCTTAACCGAGATGGCCGAATTGAACGACGCCGGATGCGTGGTTTTTGGGCAACCGGATGGGTTATTGCCGAACTTGCGGGTGCTCATGCAGGCCATGTTGTATGCATCGACATTCGGTTTTAGCGTGTGGCTGCGTCCGCAGGAAATCACGCTGACCGGCGATGGGGTAGCGCATGATGGCGAAGTGGCGACCCGACTCGGTTTGCTGACCGTTCCCGTG
>SSFX01000016.1:0-13257 GCA_008015635.1 Nitrosomonas oligotropha | reverse complement strand
TTGATCATGGCGCACGATGCGCGGATGAACCTGAAGAAATGGGACAGTATCACCTGTCGTGACTGCCATAAGAACCCGAATCCACCGGGAGCGGACGCACAAGAAGCGCACAAGAAGATGAAGACGGAAGGTGCGACATGTATAGACTGCCATCAGAACCTGGTACATGAAGAGGTACCGAAGACCGACTTGAATGCGAGCTTGAAAGCTGGCAAGCTGGTATTGGTAAAGGAAGAAGATGAAGGTGGTAGTGGAGAAGACGAAGACGAGGACGAGGAAGAAGACGAGGGTGAAGGAGCGGCTGATGGTTCATCTAGCAGCACAGAAGCCCAGAGTGATGATGAAGATGAGGATGAAGAGTAATTTAACTTTTTACGCTCAGTTTTTACTTATTTTCAGAGTGCTTTAAAATTCTGAATAAGGCTAATGATGTAACTAGAAAAGAACCCGCACAAAATATTTGTGCGGGTTCTTTTATTTGTTGAAATCGTATAACTATCATTAAAATAATGAATCTTTTTTTCTCGAAAACTTCAATGATGAATTATGAATATAGCAAATAAATCAGGATATTTTCAGGAGCAGTAAATATGTCATTCGAGCAACTCGGTTTATCTGCCGAATTATTGCGCGCTATCTCTGATCAGGGATATATCAATCCGACACCGATACAAGAACAAGCAATACCAGTTATTTTAGAAAAAAAAGACGTTATGGGGGGGGCTCAAACGGGTACCGGCAAAACGGCGAGTTTTACCCTTCCTATGTTGCAGAGGCTGGAGATTCATGCGAACACCAGCATGTCACCCGCCCGGCACCCCATCCGTGCATTAATTTTAGTTCCAACCCGAGAACTTGCTGTGCAAGTGCATGATAGTGTCAAAACATATGGAAAGCACTTGGCACTCAGATCGACAGTTATTTATGGCGGGGTGAATATCGATTCTCAGATCGATATTGTTCGTTCCGGTATAGAGATATTAGTAGCAACACCGGGACGATTGCTAGACCATATCCAACAAAAAACCTTGACGCTGACAAAAGTTGAGATTTTGGTTTTGGATGAGGCTGATCGAATGCTGGATATGGGATTCATGCCCGATATCAAACAGATTATTCAATTACTTCCTGAGCAGCGCCAAAATTTGATGTTTTCAGCGACTTTCTCGGAAGATATCAAGAAACTTGCAGGCAAGATATTACAGAACCCGGTACTGATCGAAGTTGCCAAGCAAAACTCAGTGAGTGAATTAATAACCCACGTTGTTTATCCGGTTGATGCTACTCGAAAGCAAGAGCTACTTATTCAACTGATCAAACAAAAAGATTTACAGCAAGTATTGGTATTTACACGTACCAAACAAGGCGCGGATCGTTTAGCGCAGCGGCTCAATAAGCATGATATTTCAAGCGAAGCGATACATGGCGATCGTAATCAGCTGCAGCGTACCAAAGCATTGGATAATTTTAAACAGGGACTGATTCGTGTACTGGTTGCAACTGACGTTGCTGCACGGGGTCTTGATATCGACGAACTGTCTCATGTGATTAATTTTGAATTACCCAATAATCCCGAAGATTACGTGCACCGCATCGGCAGAACGGGGCGCGCCGGAACAAAAGGATTCGCCATTTCGTTAACCAGCAAGGAAGAAAATAATGCATTGGCTGATATCGAGAAATTATTGGGAATCAAAATTAATACAGAACAAATCGAAGGGTTTGAATCAAAAGAACCACAGGTTCGCGATACCAATAAAAAGTCAATAACCGGTGAGCAGAGATCCAAGCATGGTGGATCAATCAAGCAAAATAAGAAACCCAATTCATGGGTGAAAAGCGATGAGAAAGTTGTTCACTTTGGTAAAGAAATAACCCCGCAACATACCCGACGTGCCAAGAAGACCGAAGATCCGCTATTTACGCAGCCTTATGTTTCTAAATATTCCGATGCGAATGCCTTGACGGCGGATTCCAGTGGAACACATAAGAAAGCAATGCACCGGCATCATGCGAATAAACCAATTCCTGCTTTGTTTATTACTCCCGCAGCCAATAAAGAGAAATAGTACAAATTCCGGGAATTCATGCGCCGTTTCTTCCGGGTATAAATGCTTGAAAACCAAATTCGCACGAGAGGCTTAGTGTATTTCCAGTGCGGAAGTGTGGGGATAACATATATAATGTTGAGATCAATTTGATCGGAAAATTACAGTATTGCAAGGTTTGGGGTTTGGTTTCTTATTCCATCTCAACAGATTCCGTTGCTTATCATGCGTCCAATTTTAAAATCCAGTAAATTAACCAATGTCTGTTATGACATTCGCGGCCCCGTGCTTGAACGGGCGCGGCAAATGGAAGAAGAAGGGCATCACATTATCAAGCTGAATATTGGCAATCCTGCTACGTTCGGTTTCGATGTGCCCGAAGAAATTCTGCAAGATGTCATCCGGAATTTATCCGATGCTTCCGGCTATTGCGATTCCAAAGGATTGTTTGCCGCGCGCAAAGCGATCATGCATTACACCCAACAAAAGCAAATTCCCAATGTGCAATTGGACGACATCTTTATTGGCAACGGTGTGTCCGAACTGGTTGTATTGACGATGCAGGCATTGCTGGATAATGGCGATGAAGTGCTGATTCCGATGCCGGATTATCCATTATGGACTGCTGCGGTGGTCCTATCGGGCGGTATTGCGAAGCATTATCTGTGTGATGAAGCATCGGGCTGGCTGCCGGATCTGGACGATATCCGTGCAAAAATCAACTCCAGAACTCGTGCTATCGTCATCATCAATCCGAACAATCCAACCGGTGCGCTATATCCCAAGGAACTGCTGCTTGAGATCATTGAAATTGCCCGTCAGCATCAATTAATCGTTTATGCCGACGAAATTTACGACAAGATCTTGTACGAGCATGCTGAGCATACGTCGATTGCCTCATTGGCCGACGATGTCTTGTTTGTGACGTTCAATGGTTTGTCAAAAAATTACCGCGCCGCCGGATTTCGTTCCGGCTGGGCGGTGGTTTCCGGCGAGAAGAGTCATGCGCGCGATTATATCGCCGGGCTTAATATGCTGGCTTCGATGCGGTTATGCGCCAATGTACCGTCGCAATTCGGCATTCAGACCGCGTTGGGCGGGTATCAAAGTATTTATGATCTGACATTACCGACCGGCCGGTTAATGCGGCAACGCGATGTTGCTTGGAATTTGTTGACGGAAATCCCCGGCGTGAGTTGTTTTAAACCGCAGGCTGCGTTGTATTTGTTTCCGCGTTTGGATCCAGAGATTTATCCGATCGAAGATGATCAGAAATTTGCGCTGGATCTGTTATTGGAAGAGAAAGTTTTATTGGTTCAAGGTACCGGTTTTAACTGGAAACGTCCGGATCATTTTCGCGTGGTATTTTTGCCCAATGTCGACGATTTGACCGAGGCAATGGGACGCATTGCAAATTTTTTGCATCGCTATCGCAAACGCCTGGGCACTAATTGATAGTTACTCGAATTGACACTATTCGTAGCTTGTACTGTGTTCTTTATTGCGCTAATTGCCGGTAAATTTTAGGTAGTACTTGAGAGAGCCGGTCTGGCCGGGGGACAATGGCATAATCGCCTCGACCGAAGAGATAGGGAAAGTAATCTTGCGCTTGATGATCTATCGTGATTCCAAACACCGATAACCCTGCATGGCGGGCTTCAAAGATAGCTTGACGAGTATCTTCGATACCGTAACGGCCCTCATAATAATCCAGATCGTTCGGTTTGCCGTCGGTTATCAGCAAGATCAGGCGATGGCGCTCCGTGCGCTGATTTAGAAGCTTGCTGATATGACGTAAAGCTGCGCCCATGCGCGTGTAATACCCGGAACGTAATGATGCGATACGCCGAAGTACCCGAGCATCAAACGCATCATTAAAGTCTTTTACTTCGGAGATGCGCACATAATCCCGCTTGCGTGATGTAAATGTGTAAATTGCGAATCTATCCCGGCATGTAGCGAGGCCTGTCGCAAGGGTAATTAATGCTTCTTTTTCGATATCAAGAACACGTTTTCCACCTGTCCAACTGTCTGTAGACAATGAAACATCCATCAGAATCGCTACGCTTAGATCGCGGGATTGTTGCCGTGTATCGAGGTAGACCCGGTCGGAGCACGTGCCGGTTGCGTGCAGATCGCATCGTGCGCGCACGAAGGCATCCATATCGAGTTCATTTCCATCCAGTTGGCGACGCAACTTTTCGCGTTTTGGCTGCAATGCCTCAAATTGCCTGCGAATTTTACGAAAACGTTTTTTCGCGTGAGAATCCGGTTCCCAGCGTTCGTTATCTTCAAGCGCGTTCTGGAAAATAATCCGGCATTGCCGGGTGTGATATTGTTTGCGCTTGAAATCCCATTCCGGATAAGCCAGTTCGGCAATCAATATCTCCGGATTGACATCATCCGGAGAAAGATCCAAGTCAAACTTCAATCGAGTGGCAGCGCGTTGTTCATGCGGACTAAGCGTAATTTCTTCAAGTGCCTCGGCAGCATCTTTGGCGGCATCCACTTCGTCGTCTTGCACTGCCCGATTGACATTGACCATTTCCGACCAGCTCATCAATTTTTCGAAACGATTCAATAACAACGGATCATCCCGAGCGCTTTGATCTTGTTTTTCCCGTCGGCTTTTCTTTTTGCGGTGTCTTTCATCGGCTTGAGAATTATTGCCGGCACCGTCATCCAGAACATCCGGCCCGGCATTTGTGGATTCCGGATAAAAATTCACTCTGCCCCACAGCGGGACTGGCAGAAAGGGACGATAATTCCGGGCTGCGCGCCATTGCGTGAAATCGGGCGCCAGTTGCAAGACAGCTTGCAGAAAGACTTCTCCTGCAGAATCTATACACAATTGATTACCCAGCATTGTTTGAATAACGCTTTCGATACCCTGTTCTTGCGCCGTCAGTGAACGGCGCGGCCGTTGTTCCCGGAGGGCCGCGCAAAGCCTGTGGTAGCTTTGCGCCAAGCCTGGGTAGCGCTCAGTGATATCTCTACTTATCCAATAAGCTCGATGCAAAAATGCAAGATCGGTTTGTAAAGGATCCTGGAACTTAAGGGGCAGTGAAGATCGGTAATTACCCGCCGTGGCGAAGAATGCCGCGAGCCAGAAATAATGTTTCCGGTTCAGGTCGTTATCGGGAAAAAAATCCAGCGCTTGCGGCAGCAATACGCGTTCCGCATTGCATTCAACCGGAATCAGCGATTCTTTCATCAGACCGAGGCGCTGCCGCATTGTCAGCCGGTGTTCCGAGGATTGTGGCGTTCCTGCAACGATACCTACGCCTGGAGCTCCGCCTAGTCCGCGGAAAAAAATTCCGAGTGCAGTGCGCACATCATCCAGTGATACCGCCGCTTCCGGATAATGCCGGTAACTGGAAGGTGCGCCAACCATGCGGTGCCATAAACGGCCTGTTTGTTCTTCCAATTCGGTCAATTCAAGCCAATTCATGGCTGGCCGAAGGTTGCGTTGATGAGTTCGAGCAATCCTTGTTTAACTTCCGGGTCGTCGCATAAAGGCTCGACGAGCGCCGCTTCGGCAGCTTGTTGGGGATCCAAGCCATTCTTCAGTAGCGTGGCACAGTAAATCAGTAAACGCGTAGATACTACCTCTTCAAGATCAACATCTTTCAAGGTGCGCAGCCGTTGCGCCAGCGTAGCGAGAAGGATGCATTGCGGCTCGGGCAAACCGCTTTCGGCTGCAATGATTTCAGCCTCGATAGCCGGTGATGGGAAATCGAAGCTGATGGAAACGAAGCGCTGGCGCGTGCTGGGTTTCAGGGATTTCAAAATATTCTGATAACCCGGATTGTAGGATACTACCAGCATGAATTGCTGCGGAGCCTCGAGCAATTCTCCGGAGCGTTCCAATGGCAAAATCCGCCGGTCATCTGTCAAGGGATGCAGCACCACTGTCACATCTTTGCGAGCTTCCACAATTTCGTCCAGATAACAAATGCCACCTTCGCGCACCGCGCGCGTCAACGGTCCATCCATCCACTTAGTTTCGCCGCCTTGCAGCAAATAACGTCCGGTCAAATCCGCCGCTGTCAAATCATCGTGGCAGGACACCGTGTGCAATGGCCGTCCCAGACGGGCGGCCATATGCATGACAAAACGGGTTTTGCCGCAACCGGTCGGTCCTTTGATGAGCAGCGGCAGGCCTTCACGATAGGCCGTTTCGAACAGTGCGCATTCATTACCGGTTGGCCGGTAAAATGGAACGAGCGCCGCTCCGGCAGATTGTTGCACGGTACTGTGATCGATCATCAAGCGTTAATGCGCGTAGCTTGATGACAAAGCTTTCTCGCGCGCGGGCCCTAATGCCGAATAGATGAACAGTAATGCGCCAATGATGAAAAATACTCCCGAACCGAGGCGCAACCAATAAAACAATTCAATTTGCGATTGCACTTGCATGTATCCCATTTCCAGCACGCGTTGCAGATGCGTTTGCAGGATACCCGCAAATATCAGTGCAAACGTAATGCCGATCATCGCCGCATTCATGAGCCAGAAACTCCAAATATTCAAGGCTTGGTTAAACGGCTGCAACTTACGCAATGCCGGTAGCGCGTAAGTGAAGAACGCCAGGTTTAGCATCACGTAGGCGCCGTAAAAGGCCAAGTGGCCATGCGCAGCGGTCAATTGCGTGCCATGCGTATAGAAATTAATCGACGGGAAGCTGTGCATCAGGCCGAGCAATCCGGCGCCGACGAAGGCCATTACCGGACAACCCAGACTCCAGAGAATCGCGGCTTTGTTCGGATGGTTCCGGCCGCTTTTCTTGACCAGGTAAAAAGCCCACAGCATCATGGCAAAAAATGGAACGACTTCGAGGAAAGAAAATATGATTCCGATCCAGTGCCAATATTCCGGTGCGCCAATCCAGTAGTAATGATGGCCGGTGCCAAGCAAACCACTGAATAGCGAAAAACCGACAATCACATACAGCCACTTCTCAATCACTTCGCGATCGACACCGGTCAGCTTAATCAGCAGGAACGCCAGCATGGCTGCCATAATCAATTCCCACACACCTTCCACCCATACATGCACGACCCACCACCAGTACAATTTATCGACAGCCAGATTGTCGGGATTGTAAAAAGCGAACATGAAGAAAATGGCTGCACCCCATAAACCCAGCAGCAACACGATCGATACCACCGTTTTGCGCCCTTTGAGCACGGTCATGGTGATATTGTAAATAAATATCACGAAAGCGATAACCATCAAGATTTTGACCCAAAAAGGCTGTTCCAAAAATTCCCGTCCTTCGTGTACGCCTGACAGGTAACTGCCGACCGCAGCCAATGCGGCAAAGACAAAAACACCCAATTGCAGCCATGCGAGTTTGGGGCTGTGAATTTCCCTTTCGCTTTCTTCGGGAATCAGAAAATAACTGGCACCGAAATAACCTAACAATAACCAAACCAGCAACGCATTCGTGTGTATCATCCGGATAATATGGAAAGGCGCCGTTTCAGAAAGAAAATTAGGAAACACATAAATGGCGCCTGCCAGCAGACCGGCCAGAACTTGAACCAGAAACAATGCCAAAGCAGCGACAAAATAGGGAAAAGCAAGTCCCTGCGTATGATATTTCATTGCTATGCCTCCATAAAACGTCTTGATGAATGAATTTGCCTGAAAGATCGCGGAGGATTATCCGGAAATTCCGGGAGGCCAGCCAAGGGTATTGATACGGCTTGTCCATTCCAGAAAATCGACTAAATCATCTAGTTCCTGCTCGGTTAAATTGAATTGAGGCATCTGCCGACGCCCTTCGATACGGGTCGGTTGCGCGCGCATCCAAGCTTTGAGTCCTAGCCGGGCGCCTTCCGGGCTTTGTTTGCCGCCGTAACGAATCCAAACATTGCCTAACTCGGGCGCAAAATAAGCGCCTTCTCCAAGCAGTGAATGGCAATTGATGCAGGAATGGCGTTCCCACACATGCTTACCCCGCGCAACCGATTCTGTCAGCGTGGACTCATCGGTGGCTACATTCACCATATAGAAATGCGAGTGAATGGTTAATGCCGTAAAAACGGCCAGAAAAAAAATAGAACCGCCATAGAAAATATTGCGAGCGGCTGATTTGGTTAAATACTCGGCCATAATGCGCGACTCCTCTTTGACAAACAGTGAGAGACCCTTTTGTTAAAAAGGCATATTATCCATAATTATCAAATGGATATATTATTTTCCTAGAATCTTTATCGATTTTAGCCTAAATCATCCAGAATGAGAAGCCGTGTCAGAAAACAGGTAACAAATAAGGAACGGTTTTGCGCTTGACGGAAAACTTTACCAGGGGCTTGCTTGAAACGAGGAAGGGCAAACAATTAAGTCGCTGTAATCCCGGTGAGTGTTCACACGGACAGAGCGGTTAAACGCCGGATTGCTATTATCGTATATAATCGCGTTCATTCCATAACTTGTTTTTATTCTTAAATTTATGAAACCCATACAAATTGGCTTATTAGGTATCGGTACGGTGGGAGGCGGCACTTACACTGTTCTGAAACGTAACCGCGAAGAAATTGCCCGTCGCGCAGGTCGTGAAATTATCGTCACAATGATCGCTGATAAGGATCTGGAGAAAGCGCGCGCACTGGCGGATAGCAATGTAATTGTCACCGGCAACGCGCATGAGATCACAACCAACCCCGACATCGATATTGTCGTCGAGCTGATCGGTGGACAAACCATCGCCAAGGATTTGATCCTGGAAGCACTGGCGCACGGCAAACATGTCGTGACAGCCAATAAAGCGCTGCTGGCGAATCATGGCACGGAAATATTCGCAGCCGCTCGTGCTAAGGGCGTGATTATCGCGTTTGAAGCTGCGGTAGCTGGCGGTATCCCCATCATTAAAGCGTTGCGCGAGGGGTTGACGGCTAACCGCATTACTTGGATTGCCGGGATCATCAACGGCACCTCGAATTTTATTTTGTCGGAAATGCGTGAGAAAGGATTGTCCTTCGAGCAAGTGTTAGCGGAAGCGCAAAAACTGGGGTATGCCGAAGCTGATCCGACCTATGATATCGAGGGCATCGATGCCGCGCACAAAATCACCTTGATGTCGGCGATTGCGTTTGGGATTCCAGTGCAATTCAGCAAAGTGTATACCGAAGGCATTACCAAGTTGACCGGCGAAGATATCCGCTATGCCGAACAGCTCGGTTATCGAATCAAACTGCTCGGGATTACCAAACGGGTGGAAAAAGGTATCGAATTGCGTGTGCATCCCACGCTCATTCCGGTGCGGCGCTTGATCGCCAATGTCGAAGGCGTGATGAATGCCATCGTGGTCAAAGGCGATGCCGTGGGGGCCACGCTCTACTACGGCGCCGGCGCTGGTGCGGAACCAACCGCCAGCTCGGTGATCGCCGATCTGGTCGATGTGACGCGTTTGCACACTGCCGATCCGATGTATCGTGTGCCGCCGTTGTCATTCCAACCGGATTTACTGTCCGATACGCCGGTGATTCCGATGGAGGAAGTGGAAACCTCGTATTACTTGCGCATACAAGTCATTGATAAACCCGGCGTGATGGCGGAAATTACCCGCATCGTGGCAGATAATCATATTTCCATCAGCGCCTTGGTGCAGAAAGAAGCCAGCGACGAGTCAGATCAAGTCAGTGTCATCATGCTGACGCATTTGACGGTCGAGAAAAATATCAATGCGGCGATTGCCCGCATTGAAGCACTGCCGGTGGTCAACGGCAAAGTATTCCGCCTGCGTATTGAAGAACTGAACAACTAAAGCGATGACCGGTCCGGAGAAGGCGGACTGCTTTGCGGGCGTCTGCCGTGTCCCCGGCCTCTCGCTGTTGCATAACCTAAAGAAACCAGCCATGCGTTATATTTCTACCCGCGGCGGTATGCCGCCCAAAACTTTCTCTGAAATTCTGTTGAGCGGTCTGTCGCCGGACGGCGGACTGGCCATTCCGGAAACCTACCCCACAATCACGGCAGCGGAACTTGCGGCCTGGCGCAATTTAAGTTATCCGGCGCTCGCGTTCGAGATCCTGTCGCGCTTCGTCGACGATATTCCGGCGGACGATTTGCGCAGTATCATTCATCAAACTTACACCGCCGAAGTGTTCGGCACCCCGGATATTACGCCGCTGAAAACACTGGAACCGGGTCTGCATATTTTGGGATTGTCGAATGGTCCGACGCTGGCGTTCAAAGACATCGCGATGCAGCTACTCGGTAACTTGTTTCAATATCAACTGGCCAAAACCGGTGACGAATTGAACATCCTTGGTGCGACTTCCGGCGATACCGGATCCAGCGCCGAATACGCGATGCGCGGCAAGCGCGGTATCCGTGTGTTCATGCTGTCGCCGCTCGGTAAAATGAGCCGCTTCCAGACCGCGCAAATGTTCTCGCTGCAAGACAAAAATATTTTTAACATCGCCATTCGCGGCGTGTTCGACGATTGCCAGGACATCGTCAAAGCGGTCAGCAACGATCATGCTTATAAAGAAGCGCACCGCATCGGCACGGTCAATTCGATCAACTGGGCGCGCATCGTCGCGCAAGTGGTGTATTACTTCAAAGGCTATTTCGCCGCAACCAAGAGCAATGACGAGCAGGTATCGTTCGCCGTGCCATCCGGCAATTTCGGCAACATCTGCGCCGGTCATGTCGCCAGAATGATGGGATTGCCGATCAAGAACCTGATTTTGGCGACTAACGAAAACGACGTGCTCGATGAATTTTTCCACACCGGCTTGTACCGCCCGCGTGCCACCACCGAAACCCAGCATACCAGCAGCCCGTCGATGGATATTTCCAAAGCCTCCAACTTCGAGCGCTTCATCTTCGACCTGACCGGCCGCAACGCGCAACAGGTTAAGGAACTCTGGTCGGCAGTCGATCAAGGTAAACCTTTCGATTTATCGCAAACCCCACTATTCGCCAAAATCAAAGATTACGGCTTTGTCTCCGGCAGTAGCAACCATAGCGCGCGCATCGACACCATTCGCGACATTTACCAGCGTTATCACGTACTGGTCGACACCCACACTGCCGACGGTCTCAAAGTCGGCCAAGCACACCGCGAAACTGGCGTGCCGCTGATTTGCCTGGAAACCGCATTACCAGCGAAATTCGCCGAAAGTATCCAAGAAGCCATCGGGTGCGAACCGGAGCGCCCGGCGGGTTTCGAGCATCTGGAAGATCTGCCGCAACGGTTTGTGGTGAAGGATGCGGATGTGGCAGAGGTGAAAGCGTATATTGATGAGTTCAGTAGGGCGCAATAACATTGCGCCGAACGAATGGTGCGATGTACTGCGTTTATTGGCACCTTACGAGTATGGAGGATTGGAAAAATTTTTGAGCTCCAATTAGTGCGAAGTATAGAGAATATTGGAGTTCCTGTTGTAATACTGCCTTATTCAACTTAAGAAAGTCGTAAGATGCTTATTATGAATAAATCTGAAATAACAAAAGTGCTTTCATTGATTGCTAAAGAAAGCGCTAATGAAAGTAAACGATATGGAGTTCATTATTACGAACACGACAGCAGAACCTATCGTTCTTGTCCTGAAATGTTTATTGTTCACTCAGTATTAAATAAGCTAAGAATAGCCGGTTATGGTGTTACTGCAGAAGCACTCCAGGGAGGAATATGGAAACTTGCGGGGGAGGAAAATTCCGCCCCCGAAGGGACAGAACGTTATCGATACGACCTTGCAATCTGGAAATATGCTGAAACTCCTATAATGTTATGTGAATTTAAATGGCATTTCCGTTTATCAGATTTTCATAAAGATGCAGAAAATTTGGTTGTGGCCCAGAAGAAATTGAGGGCGATTCCTGTCATAGTGCTTTTAGCAGTAGAACATAACAAAGATCGCCTCGGCAAGATTTTAACCGCTGAAGAACAATTTATGGAAGATAAATATGGACTGCTCAGGAAAGAACGTAGCCAAGTAAAAAGCACCGCACGATATTTTTGCGGTAGAGTGAAAGAAAATGAGTTTTCGTATACACAAGTTTCAGCTATGGCTCTGAAATTATAAGGAGTAAAGGGACTGCATCTTGACTACCTCATAGTTACAAATCCTCAGGGTTGTGTCTTGATATAATAGTATAAGAATCAAATTTACCGATGATTGTCTACCACTTCACGTCTTCCGAATTCGCGCTAAAAGCCCTGCGTGATCGCCGCCTGAAAATTGCCCGCATCAATGAATTGAACGATCCACTTGAATTTTGCGCTGCGGATTTTGCCGATGCGGATACCCGGATCAAGCTGGAAACATTCAAGAATCATTCGAATGAACGATACGGCGTGATTTGTTTTTGCGAAAACTATCACGATCCGGTGCTGTGGAGTCATTATGCCGGTGGTCATCGCGGTGTGGTGTTGGTGTTTGAAATTCCGGACGACATGGCGATACGCATCGATTATCAGCCCGAGCGCTTTAAGCTGGCAGTTAACGCTGCAATCCAACACGGCAGTTTTACCGAATCCGATTTGAATCAATTAATTTCGACCAAATTCTCAAGCTGGGGTTACGAAAAAGAGATCCGAATAATGTGCCACCTGAACGATCATTTTTGTCAGATGGATTCTAAAGGCAAAAAAGTCTATTTTGAATCGTTAAGCCTGGAATCGTATGGTGTGGATGCGTTGAAGCTCATCGGCTTGATTCGCGGTGTTCGCTGCGATTTAAAATCTGCGGATATAGCGAGCGAATTGCTGGCAGTCGACACGCTGCCAGTCCAAGATGCTCGATTGGATGTGTCATCCTTTCAAGTTATTGCCGGTGAAACCTATCCGGTGAGCGGAGTGCGATCATTTTCCGCTTGCTGCTTTAGGGTTTGATGGCGGGACTTACTCTCCGCTGACTATGTTTTGCTATAACAGCGAAACATAAGTATCTACGTGTAAGAATTCCTAGCGTTGTTTACAGTATTCAGGAGAATACTGCAGATGAACATACACAAACGTACTCGTTTAACATTATTGGATCGTCAGGAAATCTGGCGGCTTTATCAAACCCGGTTGTGGAAGGTAGTTCAGCTGGCAGAACACTTCCACGTCAGCCGCCCAACGATTTATGACGTACTGAAGCGAGCCAGGCTACAGGAATTTGTCCCGCGTAATAGTACCAACCAACGGTTCAAGACGTTGCAGTACGGTCTTAAACGTTTGGCCAAGATCGAGCAAACCATCCAGGAA
>SSFX01000059.1:0-17361 GCA_008015635.1 Nitrosomonas oligotropha | reverse complement strand
TGGCGGGTATGCTCGGATTGATAGAGTTTGAGTGGATCGTTCGCTAACGCTTCCGCGGCAAGAAGAATGTAGGCTTCCGCTGCTGTGACATCGGCTGGCAGCGTATAGGTACGATAGTGATTCAATGATGCAATATGCTGATCATAACGCTGCTTTGTGTTTTGTGAAATAAAGCAGGCCATCGCGGCTGCCTTGCGTGCAGCCAAATCGCTGATATCGAGTAACTGATTGGGAGGCAATGGAATACCCACTTCGTACAACGCAATGTTGACCGTATCGCCAATGCGTCTGACAGCCTCAACAGCTGCCATGCTCAGCGCGCGATGGTCCGGGTGCATTTCAAAAACCGATGGGACATAAACCAGATCAGCGCCAGTTTCACGAATGGCGGCTAAAATTTCCTGAATCAGTTTCTCACCATAGCAAACTTGCCGATCCTGGTATTGCCAGAAACTGGGTGTGCCATAGCCAAGGATGCCGGCCGCAGCCACGCTTTCCTGTTGACGCTGCAGAATGTATTCAGCTTTTGTTTCTTCGCTTGCGCCATAAGCGCCATCGGATACTACGATAACGTGAACAGGGGTGCCTTGTTCAATGTGACGCATAATGGCTCCGCCGCAACCGAATACTTCATCATCGGGATGAGGGGCGAATACGAGTGCGCAATTACCAGGGATTTTTCTAATAGCTTGGTAGGGAATGAGTGTGTTTTCCAATGTTTCTCGCTAAAAATTCTTACTGTAGATGATAGATCCGGTTCTCAAGTGGTGCGGATATTCGTGCCTTGAGAGTCTGTGGTGGCAATGTTCGCATTTATTGTTTTAACTTGCAATTTTCCAGCGCGGACATGCGGATTGCGCTTTGACATCGACAAAGCGCACCATTTCTAGCCTTCTGTTTCTATTCTCGCAAATGCTGTCAGGAAGCATGCAACCAACGCATTGACTCATGTGGTTCGTGTTTCTTGGCAGTAAGCTTGGTAGTAACTTCTTACGTTTTGTTATTGTGAAAAGATCTTCCTTGTATTATTTTCCTTGTATATCAATCTTGTAATGCGTGCAAGTGATCGGATTGGATTGGTCACGAGAGTCCGATATCAGTATGAATATGGTATTTGCAATGCGCATTGATGCTCTGCGGGACTGGTTATAAAACCGCTGAGCTTAATGCTCTCATTCTCCTTTTATTGTTCCAGTAAGGATTACACCATGAAAATAAACAAACTAAAAAGTCTTGCGGCAGCACTGTCTCTGCCTGCTGGGTCGAATATGGCGCATGCGTTGATGCCATGGAATGACGGTCCGCCTGATATCGTAATCTACACATCCGGTGGTGCTGCACAGGACAGAGCAATTGATTTGGCGGTCGTAAGCTCCCTGGTTGAGCCGGAAACCGATGACTGGTTTAGTGATAAAACTTCAACCGGTTCTATCGGAAGCCGTTGGCGCGCTTATTATTTTGTTGGCAAATCAACGTTAGGTGAAGGTTTGGCAGGACGGAAAATTCTGTTTGAGAAACGGTCCTACGGTACTGCCGGTTACGGGGTTGTCCCTCTGGTGGGCAATGATGGCCGGGGTATTTCTATGGAGCACTTCAATATCCAGGGCTTGCCGCAAACTATCTGGACAGCGGACGGGGCCAAACGTTGGGTTGCTTCCATCACCGGCGCCAATGCCAGCACCTACTTAGCTAAGGTGCTTTCAGATGCTGGTTTTCTTGGCGCCGATCCCGGCATTTTGTTGAAACTGGGTACTGAAAGCTATCCAGAACAAGTTAAAGAATTGATTTCCGGTCGGTTTGAGGCCGATTGGCCGACCGATATTGATCGTTTCCCGGATACCTTTGCGGCACTAATCGGGTAACTGTCAGACCAGGTGAACTACTACAGGTTATTTCAGTAATCCAGAATTTGTGCCGGCTGTTTTTCCCGCTCTGCCGGGTTTTCCGGTTCAACGGAAATCTTTATCGCCGCTCATCAGCCACCAACGATCTTTCAGTGTTTCCGGGGAAGGGCCATCGCTCCAGGTGTTTGCGGGTATATGGATGTTCACGGCATGTTGAGTACCGCCTGTAACGGCAAAGTGGCGGGCGAAATTCTCGGTAATCCGGCAAAATACTCGTGCGGCGCCCTGTAGACCAGCCAATCTTCTGGCATGAGTGATCAATAACGGAATTTCAGCCAAGGGCGCAATCAAATCAAGGATTTCGCAACCTTCTGGATCGAAGCGCAGTACCAAGATGCCGCGCGCGCGCGGGCTGAAACGGCTTTTTACCAATATTACCTGATAGCGTTGCTGTGGATGATTAAGGTAACGGTGCAGCACATATTCCCAATCGCGCACGCCGGCAATCGCGTTCTGCAGATCTTTAGCCATACGTTGCCAGCATTGATTGACTGTGGTTTTTGTAAGGCTAGTCTGATCATGGCTAATCAGGTGCAAACGAGTTCCCCATAATGGGAAACGTGATCGTGTGCTCCAAGAGAATTCAGTCATGCGCCCGACGGTCGCATATAATCCATGCCGCTCCGCAATTTTCATGTGGCGGTCGTTCGGGAAGCCAAAACCTACCAGATAAGGTTTACCATAGCCGATGAAACGTTCCAGAAAGGTCGCCGTTGTCAGGAAAAATGGCCCTCTGCGGGTGAGTATGCCGCGCTCATTCGTATCCACCATGACATCGCAGATTTGCACCGCCATTTGCGGCTGGCCGAAGAACAGAATTTTCCGACCTACACCGCCATAATGAGCGATCAGTTTATCGCCCAGCCACGCGCCCACTTGATAACTTAAATTGGAGCCGTATTTCCACTGCCAGGTAGCCGGCGTCATGTCATGATGAAAGGTGTCTTTGAACAATCCGAGCATGGCCGGGATATGGTTTTTGCCCAGAAGTTGCAAGCGCCATTTAGGGAGTGATTTTTTCCTGAAATGCAGTAGAGCGTAGCCATGATGACCGCTCGCATATTGATTTCGATGGTTCCGGTTTGATTCGTCCAGCTGTTGTAGTTGCTCGGTGTTCAGAGCAAGGTCTTGCAACAGATTTCTCCGGTGGGTCGTGGTCATTCGCAGCAGATGATCCAGTGTGGGGGCGGCCATCGTGGATAGATCCAAGTGTTCAAGCAGCTCGAATCCAAATCGCCCGGCCAGCTCTATGATGTCCTGCAGTAAATGGAGTCTGCTAATTCCAACGCTATCGTATTTGAGCGCGAACTCATCGATAATAATTAAGTCACCCGATAAGGTGAGCAGATTCATCGCTTTCTTGAACATCAACAGCGGCTCAATGTATTGCGCCGATTCCTGGAATAATACGGCATCAAAGCTGTCAGGCTCGGCTGTAAATGTTTCCAGAGAATGGTGGCTCACGGAAGCTTCCGCCCCCAGTGATTTTTGAATATATTTTAATTGTTGTATATCGGCAGTGATGCCATGCACATCATAACCGTGCTGGCGAAGTAAAGAAAAGGTGGTGCCAAGACCAACGTCGACCTGCAGAATGCGAGAGGGAGGGAGCGGCAGCCGCGCCATCAGCAGATTGGTGGAAAATTGCTGTGCGGTGCTTAAGCTGGTTTTGTCATTCTCAAATAATCCATAATGCAGATCGGTGGCTTTATCTTCTTGCAATGACAGTGCATGGGCATAGACATTTGCCGGGAATGTCAGATCTCTAAAGGGAGAGGGTGGCGTAGACATGCCCGCCGTGGCAAAAGTATCGGTCTGCCGGTAGTGCTGGGTGTCTGGTATCAGATGATGATTGATTGACTTAGTCATTATGGGGAACCGTGTTATTTTCCCATTGATGAGGAATTGAAAAATATCCTTGTAAGCGCCCAGCTTGTCTGACTTGCAAGTTTGTTACACCTTCGGCTGAATCATACAGATGAATGCCGCGTTCACACAGCAAATATACATTAATCAGATATTCACCTTTAAGCAGCGGCAGTTGATTGAATCCGAGGCAAACCTGGCCTGCGCCGGATGGCGCACGCTGCAGAGCAAATTCGTCTTCCCATGTGGCTGCGCTGGTGATCGTGCGTCCATCCTTTGTTTGTATTGTCATAGCAATCGTGGGGCAGGGCAGTGCAGGATCGGAAGTGAACGCCACTTCTATCATCATGCGTGACTCGCCGCTTGTGACGATGGCCTGTTGAACTAGCATATCATTGACATGTAATTTGATTTTTTCCAAGCGTGCGCTACCGGATCCATGTTGTGTATTAGATGCCGGTTCAGTGCGAGCGACGGCGGGAGTTTCAAGTGCTGCATCCCCAGCGTTTTTATCCAGAAATGTTTGATAAGCGGATACCACTTGCGCTGATTCACCATCCAATACGATCTCGCCTTTATTGATCCAAATGGCGCGCGCGCATAAGGATTCAACTTGAAAGAGCGAATGTGAACAAAACAATATCGTTTTCCCGGCATCGCGCATTCGCATGATGCGATCAAATGATTTACGGGCAAAAGCACCATCGCCGACGGACAAAGCCTCGTCGATCACCAGAATATCCGGATCTACATTAATCGCAACGGAAAATGCCAAACGAACATACATGCCGCTGGAATAAGTTTTGACCGGTTGATCAATGAAGTCGCGAACACCGGAGAAATCAATAATGTGTTCAATGCGATCAGCAATTTCAGATTGACTGAGCCCCATGATCGCTGCACTCATGAGAACATTTTCGCGCCCGGTGAACTCGGGATTGAATCCGGCGCCGAGTTCCAGCAGGGCGGCTATCCGGCCATTGACTCGAACATCGCCGTGCGTTGGTGTTAAGGTGCCGCAAACCAATTGCAGTAGTGTCGATTTTCCAGAACCATTTTGGCCCACGATACCAATCACTTCTCCGGGCATGATCGTTAAATTAATATCGTGTAACGCCCACAGTTCACGATAGTATTGCCGCGCACCTAACCAGCGGTGCGGCCATAAGAATTGTTTGAGACGATCCGCCGGATGTTCGTACAGTTGATAGCATTTGGAGAGATTCAGTGCTGCAATGGCGGATTCAGAATTTGCGGTACTAAAGAACATCGGCAAACCCTTTGCGCGTTTTGTTAAACCATAGCAGACCAATCCAGGCAATGAGAAAAGCGAATAGATAGTACAGAATCAAGCCGCTCCAGTCCGGCAATTGCCCGTAAAGAATGACTGCTCGCGCTTGCTCGATGATCAGAGTCAGCGGATTAAGGAATAAATAATCACGAATAGACTCCGGCAATGCGGAAGCAGGGTAAAAAATAGGGCTAAGAAATAGCAACATGGTTAAGACTAGGCCAATAAATTGACCGATATCACGAACAAAAACGCCAATTGAAGCCAGTATCCAGGATAATCCCAAGGTAAGCATAACGAGCGGCAGCAAAATCACGGGTAGAAAAATGATTGTCCATTCGATAGGATGGCTGGTGATCAACAAAAAAGAAAATAATATTAAAAAACTAATCCCGGCATGAAATAGCGCAGAGCATAAAGAAATCAAAGGCAGGATCTCAAGGGGGAAAATGATTTTCTTGACGTAATTAATATTGGCCAATATCAATCCGGGAGCGCGAGCAAGGCATTCGGAAAATAGGTTGAATAGAATCAACCCAGTGAATAGCAGCAAGGCAAAAGCAAATTCATCATCATGTATAACAGAGCTGTTGTGCGAATCCAGCCGTACTTTAAATACCACACTAAAAACAAACGTATAGATAGACAACATTAAAATGGGATTGATAAATGTCCATAGCAAACCCAGAAATGAACCTCGGTATCGGCTAATGACCTCCCGCTTGGTCATCTGCAGGATAAGTGGATAGTGCTGCCGTAAAGTAAGAAAGCTATTAAAAAAAGTAGTATTGAACAAATGCAAGAATTTGGATAGATAGCAGTAAAATTGACGGGCGTATTATCGCAGAAAAACTAACAAAAATATCGGATAGAAATGGGGTGATTTGACCTGGATAATCTTTCCAAGGCAATTTAAAGTAGATTGTATTCAAATCTACTGTTGATCATAAGTACTTATTTGTCTGAAATTGAATTTCCTGCTCTTGTCAATTGCTTTGAATTTGTCTCGGATAACTGCATGTGCTGTATTACTTTACATTTGTTTTTACAAATAATATGTCAGTCAGTGTGAGAAAAGGCATATTCTGCCTCTTATTTTAAATTTAAAACGTCAAGGTATTCTGTTAAGGTATTAAATACTCAGTATTGTTGCAAATAAGCAACATATTCAATGTAAACTTCAGCCACATACTTGCAAAGCAGTTTTGTTTTCGGCAGAATGCGCTTTAACTTGGCTTTTGTGGTATCTTCTGGTAGATATATTATTGGCTGCATAGAAGCTGCATAGAGACAAAGTGAAAAGTGAAAAACTTGCAAGTAATTTTACTTTCGTAATTATTTTTAATTTCTTATCAAGGGAGCTCCCATGGCTATATCAAAAGATCTGGAAACGCAAATTCTGAAGATTGTTGCAGGTTTGTTCAATGCAGCGCCAGGTGGTACTAATCTAACCGAGTTGGCAAATCTGGTTGAAGGTGGAATGTCCATTAGCCAATTATCCGATGCTTTGGCTGCTAATGCATTATTTACCAAAGGTATTATGGCAGGTAAAGTTACTACTGATGAACAGGTTGCAGTATTAATGGATCACTTTGGTGTGGTGGCTGATAGCGATCCAGCAAGCGCGGGTTCTCAAGCTGAAGCGTACTTTACGCAGCAAATCGAAAATCATGCTGGGTTTGGTAAAATTGTTTATGACGCGGTAACCTTTCTGGCAAGTACAACAGATACTGCGTTTACAGCCGCCGCTACATTGCTGGCGAACAAAGCATTAGTTGCTGCAGCTTATTCTAGAGCGAATTCCTCAAGTGATCTAACAACATTGCAAAATGTATTAAGTACTGTTACAGGAACAGCGCCATATACAGATGATGATATCAATGCAGTACTGGAAGGTTCAGGATCTACTGGTCAAACTTACACACTTACTACTAGTATTGATGTTCTTACCGGAACTACCGGTAATGATGCATTTATCGGTGACGCTGGGACAGTCTCTGCTGCTGACCAGATAAATGGTGGTGCCGGTAAAGATACGCTGACGGTGTATACAGCTGCTAGTGTTGATGACATTGGTGCGACAACTGCAGTTGAAAATCTTGCGCTGATTAATTCAACAGCTGGCTTCGATACTTCAAGTTCCAGTGCAACTGCAATTACCTTTGATAATGCTACTACCGCTCAGACCTATACTGTTGGTTCTGGTGTTTCTTCCACAATCAAGAACATGGCTAATGCTGAAAGCATCACTATTACGAATTCTGCTTCGGCAACGAGCGGTAATCTGACCTTTGATGCAATGGGTACTACAGCTGATGTTACTGTTAACTATGATGGTGCCGCACTGACCGCGGTTAATGTGGCAGCAACAGGCCATGCTAGCTTTGTTGCATTGGCATCTACTGGTAGTATAGCTACAGTCAATGTGACTGGTAGTCAGGATCTGCAATTAACATTAACGGGTGAAACCACAGTCACTACATTAAACGCTTCTGCTTTAACTGGTGGATTGACTTCAGATCTTGGTGCAAGTGCTAGTAATACGACTGTTACCACCGGTTCTGGTGATGACACCATTACGGCTGTTGCTGCGGTCAATTATTCAATCACCCTTGGTGCCGGTGATGATACGCTTATAACTGCTGATGCTGCTGGTGAAACAACTACTGCGGATACGCTGGCAGGCGGGGATGGTACTGATACACTGGGCATTGCCAGTGCTGAAGCCGTAGGCCTGGACGATGATGATGTGGCTGATAACGCTGTGCTAGCTAAGATTACCGGTTTTGAGCAGTTACGTATTACCGATGCTCTTGGGGGTGATTTAGCTATCGACAATCTCGGATATAACTACATTCAATTTGCAAATAACGCAATTGCAGCTGATCGTACGATTACTGGTTTCAGCAGTGGCGCAACTGTGGAGTTTCGTGGTGCCAATAATGCTGGTAACGATTACATTATTGGCATGACCGGCGCAACTGGTGCGGGCACCAATAGTGATACGCTGAATGTAAATCTGAATGCAGATTTAACTGCTAACGATACTTCGTATACTGCGTTGCTTGATTTGGAAGGTATTAACATCATTAATGTCGCAGCCAACGATAGAGATACTAGCACGGATCCTGATACAGATTCAGATGGTCAGGAAGGTTATGTTATTGATCTAGCTGGTGGAACAGCCGGTCATAGCGCTAACATTTCAACCGTTAATATTAGTGGTGCGCAACAAGTTTCCTACACAGTTAATGCTGCTACTACTGCTTTGTCAACGGTTAATGCATCCACAGCGACCGGCAACATTATCGTAGATGCAAGTGCATTTGCGGGAACTCAAGGTATAACCATAACTACTAATAGTGGAATTGATACACTAACGGGTTCCACGTTGGCCGATATTATCAGTGCAGGTGCAGGCGATGACGATATTACTGGTGGTACAGGTGCAGATTCTCTGACTGGTGGTGATGGTGCAGATACTTTCAATTTCGATGAGACGGCTGACTTTACTGCAGCAACTGCGGCAACACTAGCGACTAATGCAGACGTTATTACTGACTTTACGAAAGCTTCTGATATCCTTTCGCTGACTGGTGGTGCTAACTGGTCTATCGTTGCTGGTGGTTCCGGTGGTGCAGGTCAGGCTGTACTCAACGCAGAAGGTATTGCGACATCATTCAACGCTGCTGACGATACACTGGCTGAAAGGATTACTGCTGTTGAATCTGCTATTGCTACAGGTGCAGCTGCTGCAGGGCAATACGCAGTGTTCGAGTTTGGTAGCGACAGCTACGTATTTGTGTCTGAAGGAACCGACGGCGTAGGTGCTGGAGATATGCTTGTCAAGCTAACTGGTGTAACTGGGCTGACTGACAGTACTATTTCAACAACTGATCTGATAATCGGTTAGAGTTAGAATATGTGGTGAGAGTTTATCCACCTTACGGTGTAATCTCTCACCACATTTCAAGATATCATTCATTCATACACTTCGAAAGTAAACGTAAGTAAAGAAGGGGGCAGACCCCTTTTCTTTTTTTTGCGCCATGTATTTGCCGGCGGCGTGCCATAATCGTTTCGCGTGGGCTACGCACTTCATATTCGCTCCACCCCATTTTTTTCCTCGTTTCGCATAATGAGTTTATGTAAAAAGGGAGAATAGGAAGCTGGCCCTTTTGCTCCTTTCATTAGAGGTTAAGATTTTTTGTTGTGATATGCTTTGGGTCTGTTTTTGCGAGTTAGAAAAAATGGAATGGCGATGATTACCTTTGATACATTGAAATTTGTCGAGAGGCTGGAAAAGGCTGGTGTGAGTCGTGAGCAGGCGTCGGCAATGGCGGAAGCTTTTAAAGATGCAAGTAGTGAAGCCGAGTTAGCGACAAAAAATGATTTGGATAAGCTTGAAATTCGATTAACAGGCGAGCTTAATTTAGTTAAGTGGATGCTCGGTGCTATCCTGGCATTGGCAATTGCAAATTTTGTAAAGCAATTTTTGTAACTTGTGACAATTAAAGGGATCAGACCCCTTAAATGGTTAGGCGGATTCAATTTTGAAGTGCAACACCTAACGGTGATTTGGTGTAACGCACCGTCTTTCCGAAGAAAATCTCAAACGGGGTTCTGAATCCAAGTACTTTGCGTGGTCGATGATTGAGTCTATCCACCGCCCATTGCACTTGTTCTTGGGTAACCTCGATCAATTCCATTGCCTTGGGGGAATACTGCCGAAGTAACCCATTGCTGTTCTCGCTCAAGCCACGCTCCCATGAACGGTAGGGACGGGCGAAATAAACATCCGCATCGAGTTTTGCCGCGATAGTTTGATGCTCCGCAAACTCTTTTCCGTTGTCGAATGTCATGGTGTAGCACTTATCTTTATGGGGACGCAGTAGCCGCATTATCGCCGCCGTCACACCCGATGCCTGTTTGCCTGGTACTTGGGCTGCCAGTATGTAGCGCGACTTCCGTTCAGCCAATGTGATCAATGCGCCTCTATGGTTCTTGCCGATCACGGTGTCGCCTTCCCAGTCGCCTATGCGGCTCTTCTGATCGACAATCCCAGGACGTTCGTCAATGCCGATCCGGTTCTTGATCGCGCCCCGGCGCTCTTGATCACCCGTGTAACGTTTTCTGCGCGGTTTCTGGCAGCGTAAGTGTTGCCACAGGCTGCCACCACGGCGTTTGTCTTCATAAATGTGCACGTAAATCGTCTCATGGCTGATTCTCAATCCGCATTCCAGTGCAAGACGGCAAGATGCTTGTTCCGGGCTCATGTCCATCCGAATCAGCCGTTCAACTTCCGCCCATTCCAGCAATGATAGGCGCTGTGCATTGACACATCTCTTTCGACGCTCATCCCGTAATTCCTGCGCCTGCCTTGGACGCCAGCCACGACGGCCTTGGTTTCGTCCGAATTTCCGAGAGATCGTTGACTTATGTACGCCCACTTCAGCCGCAATTTGCGATTGATTCAATCCCGCTTTCTTCAAACCAGAAATCTGGTATCGTTGCTCTCGGGTGAGCTGCTTGTAGTGCTTCATCTGTGCTCCTTTTACTTGGTCGTTTAAGCAGCTCCGATACTACCGCAGCTTGCTTATAAACTTCCTTACAAAAGTTGCACTTCATAGTTGAATCCGCCAATTGTTACTGGAGAGGTTAGGAAAAGCTGAATAGTATAGGCTCTAGACTAGCAGAGACAATCTGAAAGATGTTAAGAAATAGTAAATTAAGTGATTATTCTGTTAAAAAAATAATTCAATGCTTTTGCATTGATATACCAGCCAGCAAAACAGCACTACTATTGAGTAAAAATCGTAATACGATTAATCGCTGGTATGGCATATTCAGGCAAGTAATATACCGCCTCAGACTGCCCTTAAAGACAAGCTGTTAGGTAGAGTGGAAGTAGATGAAAGCTATTTTGGTGCGAAACGGCATCGTGGCTATCACGGCAAACTCAAACGCGGTCGAGGTACATTAAAACAACCTGTGTTTGGAGTGTTTGAGCGAGATGGAAGGGTATACACCGAAATAGTATCGGACTGTAAGCGCTTGACTTTACAAGCGGTGATACTGGGTAAAGTGTCCATTGAAAGCGTCATTTATAGTGATGGCTGGCGTGGTTATAATGGTTTGGTAGATGTGTGATACTCCAAGCATTTTCGAGTATCGCATGGTGACAATGAATTTGCCCGGGATGGGCATTGCCACATTAACGGTATTGAATCGTTTTGGAGTTTTACCAAGCGGCGATTGGCAAAGTTTAATGGCGTATCAGTTAACTTTGAGCTGCATTTGAAAGAATCTGAATGGCGCTGGAAAAAACAACATGATGAACTTGCGGGAGTGTCCTAGATTTTGTGTAAAAGGTGGTTAATAATGTCTGGGCATTCTTTCGTTAAATTGAATAGTAAACCTGTTTAGTGCCGGTTTCCAATCTCTTAGTGGCATAGACCATTTTTTGGCGATATTGCTAAGAGCCAAATAGTACAATTTGATCACGGCCTCATCGTTGGGAAACGATCCACGGTTTTTGCTGACTTTGCGTAGGCTCATATTGACTGACTCAATCGCATTGATGGTATAAATGATGCGCCGTATCTCAGGCGGGTAGTCGAAAAACGGAATGATGCGCTGCCAATTATTGCGCCAAGATAGGGCGATCGGTGGATAAGCAGTGTTCCACTTATCTTCAAAGTCTGCTAGCGCGTGCTCAGCCTCATCAATCGTGGCGGCGCTGTAGACCAAACGTAAATCAGCAGCTACTTCCTTGCGTTTATTCCAGCCGACGTAGTTGAGACTGTTACGAACCATGTGCACGATACAGAGTTGTACAATGGCATGTGGATAGACGGTTTCAATCGCTTCGGGAAAGCCTTTTAAGCCATCAACACAGGCGATAAAGATATCTTGCACGCCACGATTCTTGAGTTCAGTGACAACGCTGAGCCAGAACTTGGCACCCTCGGTCTGAGCAATCCATAAGCCCAGTATTTCTTTATGGCCCTCCATGTTAATGCCGATCGCCAAGTAAATCGCTTTGGCACGAACGCGACCAGCGTCACGAACTTTGGCATGGATACAATCGAGGTAGATCACAGGATACACCGCATCGAGAGGCCGGGATTGCCACTGCTTCACTTCATCCATTACGCCATCAGTGACCGTGGAAATGAGTGTAGGCGATACTTCTGTGCCATACATTTCAGTGAGGTGCTGCTGGATTTCACGCACTGTCATGCCGCGGGCATACAGCGACAGAATCTTGTCATCAAAGCCCGCCCAGCGGGTCTGATGCTTGGAAATGATCAGAGGCTCGAAGCTGCCTTCACGGTCACGGGGGATCTCGATGGGTAACTCACCGAATTCACCTTTCAGCGTCTTACGACTTTTACCATTTCTGGTATTGCCAGTGGCATTGATTACCGTTTCGTGCTTATCGTGACCAAGGTGCTCGGCCATTTCTGCTTGCAGGGCACGTTCAACCAACGCTTTGGTGAGTTGCTTGAGAAGACCATGCTCACCGATTAAATCTTCTGGCTTTTTGTAATCGGCCAGCAGGCTATCAATTAAGCCGATCGGCAGGGGTTTGGGTGTGGTCATTTTTACTCCAAAAATATATAAGCAGTTTCCTGCCATATGACCATTTACACAAAATTATTTACACCCCCCAGAAACAGGGAATGAGTGATGTGAGCGGACTCAGCTTTCGCAATTCAATTTAGGAGGTCTCTTGCCCCCTGCTAATATTGCTTTGGATAGCAGTGCTGGTGCGACCTTCCAGACGGCTTAGATCAGGTTGTCGAAATCACTGGTTTGGTTAACTTGGCTACTTCGACCCAAGACGGTTCTTACGTTGTTACTTTAGTATAATCTTCCACCAAAAAAGCATCTGCCTTCAGGCAGATGCTTTAAGGTAAAAGTTAAAAAAAACCCTGTACCGAAAAGTGCAGGGTTTTTTATGCGCGTATTCAGGGTATAGATGCGTAGAGATCTTATTTTTTATGATGGTACGCAAACCAAAGCAGCAATCGAGCTATGTTCGCAAGAAATACCGCTGCATGAATCATCAATCTTATGCGGGGAATTCAATAAACAAGCAACAGAAGCGAGGAAAATGAAAGATTGGTGCGGTTCGCGCGGTGCAATCTGCTTGACGCGAGCGCGTATAAAGTCTTATGGCGGCAGTTTGTTTATATATACTGCCGATCGAGAGAAGGTTAGTGCTTGTCGATTCCCAGGTTTAATCCGGTTATCGCTGTGAGAATTTCTGAATTTAATTGTTGGCACATTAAAAGCGGATTATTTGCCTGGGTTATAGGCCGACCGATAACCAAATAGCTAGCTCCGTTACGGATAGCTTGTTGTGGTGTTGTAATTCTTTTTTGATCGTTCACGAGACTGTCGGCTGGGCGAATACCGGGTGTAACTAAGCAAAAATCAGCGTCGAAATGATGCCGTAACTGAGCGGCTTCTAGTGCTGAACAGACAACACCATCCAAACCACAGTCATTCGTTAATTGTGCAAGGCGCTGTACAATTTGTTCCGGTTTGCCTTGCAGTCCGATATCCGCAATATCACTTTGATCCATACTAGTCAGTAAAGTGACTGCGATAAGCTTGGTTGCAGATCCCTGCGGAATAGCTTCCCGTGCTGCCGTTAGCATTTTCCGGCCGCCCATTGCATGGACATTGATCATCCATACGCCCAGATTAGCCGCTGCTTTGCAAGCACTAGCGACAGTATTGGGAATGTCGTGAAATTTGAGGTCTAGGAATACTTCAAATCCTTGATGCGTGAGTTTCTCAATGAGCTGCGGGCCGGCCGCAGTAAAAAGCTCCTTACCTACTTTCAAACGGCATAATTCAGGTTGTAATTTTTGTGCGAGGAGGAGCGCATCTTCGGCACTGGGAAAATCCAGTGCCACAATAATGCGAGGATCATGCATAGGGATTATTAGTTATGGCAGCGGCATCGAACAAATAAAGCAGTGATGAGCACACCCAGTGCAAAGAAAATCAACAGTGCAACGCTCAAGGGAAGCTCAATGGATTGAGATTGATCCAGATAGTATTGAAGCACAACAGGCTGAGAGTTTTTTGAAGCAAATACGGCGAGAATAACGAAGACTGCAATACGCAAAAGCCAGGTAATTAGATTGATCATGATGAGTTTGCCTACGAGTTGATAGATGTCTTAATTATTAAACTGACAAACAAGTTGATTTACAACTTGCCAGAAGAAATTCTAGCGCTTTTTTCTTATGGAGAGCGCTTTAAAAATTCAGCAGCGCTCTCCATGCTATCGTTTATTTCCTTTCTTTGTAATCAACACGCTCGCGCATTTCTTTTCCTGCCTTGAAATGCGGAACATATTTTTCCGGTACCTTAACTTTCTCACCCGATTTTGGATTCCGCCCAATACGCGGCGGCCTGTAATTCAGGTCAAAGCTGCCAAAGCCGCGAATCTCAATACGCTGACCTTTTGCCAGACTTTTGGCCATGGCATCAATAATCATTTTGACTGAGAGTTCGGCATCCTTGGTAACCAGTTGCGGAAATCGTGCCGCAAGTCGAGTAATTAATTCAGATTTTGTCATGAATTTTCCTTATTGCTCTGTATTCTTGCTATCCATTTTAGCTTTCAGCAAAGCACCCAAGCTGGTAGTTCCAGCGTTAGCCGGTGTTTTGATTTTTTGCATAGCAGTGGATTCATCCGATTTATCTTTCGCTTTGATTGAAAGATTGATGGTGCGATTTTTACGGTCAACATTGATAATCATAGTCTCGACCTTGTCGCCCTCTTTCAAGTGTGTGCGAATGTCTTCTACGCGGTCACGCGACACCTCGGAAGCGCGCAAATAGCCTTCCACATCGTTGGTCAGGGCTATGACAGCACCTTTCGCATCAATGGATTTTACAGTGCCTTCGATGATACTGTTTTTATCATGCTCAGCGACAAAACTGGTGAAAGGATCGCCTTCCATTTGTTTGATGCCGAGCGAAATACGTTCGCGTTCGACATCGATAGAAAGAATCATGGCTTCAACCTCATCACCTTTTTTGTAATTCAGAACCGCTTCTTCACCGGGCTGGTTCCAGGACAGATCAGATAAATGCACAAGTCCGTCAATATTGCCGGGCAAGCCGATAAATACGCCAAAGTCGGTGATGGATTTGATTTGACCATTAACTTTATCGCCTTTTTCATGGGTTGCGGCGAATTCTTCCCATGGATTGGTTTGGCATTGCTTCATACCGAGGGATATGCGGCGGCGTTCTTCATCAATCTCAAGAATCATGACTTCAACTTCATCACCTAACTGCACAATCTTGGAAGGATAAACATTTTTGTTGGTCCAATCCATTTCCGAGACATGCACCAATCCTTCAATGCCTTGTTCGATTTCAATGAATGCACCGTAATCGGTTAAGTTGGTGACTTTGCCGAACAGACGGGTGCGTGCCGGATAACGCCGTGATAAACCAACCCACGGATCTTCGCTCAGTTGTTTCATACCCAGTGAAACACGATTTTTTTCCTGATCGAATTTGAGAACCTTGGCAGTAACTTCATCTCCGATATTGACGACTTCGGAAGGATGTTTGACGCGACGCCATGCCAGATCGGTAATATGCAGCAGACCGTCTATGCCGCCCAGATCGACGAATGCGCCGTAGTCGGTAATATTTTTAACGATACCATGAACAACCGAACCTTCCTGCAGATTGGATAACAAGGTTTCGCGATCGGCGCCTTGTGTCGCTTCCAATACCGCGCGGCGTGATACAACCACGTTATTGCGTTTACGGTCCAGTTTGATGACCTTGAATTCCATTTCCTTATTTTCATAAGGCGTAGTGTCTTTGACGGGACGGATATCCACCAGAGAGCCGGGCAAAAAGGCACGGATACCGTTGATCATGGCCGTCAGACCACCTTTCACTTTGCCGTTGACCATACCGGTCACTATCTTACCGCTTTCCATGGCTTCTTCCAGATCATGCCAGGCGGTCAGACGCTTGGCTTTGTCACGGGAAAGCCGTGTTTCTCCATAACCGTCTTCGAGAGATTCGATGGCAACACTGATAAAATCGCCCGGTTTAACTTCGATTTCGCCACGATCGTTTTTAAATTCTTCGACCGGGATAAAACTTTCGGATTTGAGGCCGGCGTTCACAACAACGATGTTATAGTCAACACGGACTACTTCGGCGGTGATTACTTCGCCGATACGCATTTCCTGGCGCGAGAGGCTTTCTTCAAAAAGTGCGGCGAAACTATCGGGAGATTGCTGGTTTGCAGTAGAAGCTTTAGTCATTATAAAAATACCTGATTTATCATTCCGGCGGGACGGGTATCCTGCGGATTGGGTTGGTTAATAAAAATGTTTGAAACAATCATTCCATTATCTTTTCTGCACGGGAATGTTAAGAAAAGCGGCTTTATTTCGTGTTCAAACGCGGGTTTTTGCAAGAGCGTCATTATACCAGGAGAGCACTGCATCTTGCGCCTGGGATATGGTCAATGAAGTCGTATCCAGCAATTTGGCATCAACCTCTTGTTGCAAAGGCGCGATACTGCGACTGCTGTCGCGTTCATCCCGTTTCTGGATATCCTGCAATAAGTCGGCGATATTAGCATTCATTCCTTTCTCTATCAACTGCTTATGCCGTCTTTGCGCACGTACTTCCGCACTGGCGGTTAAATAAATTTTGAGAACGGCATCGGGAAAGATAACAGAACCCATGTCACGTCCATCCGTCACTAGCCCGGGAAGTTGACGAAATGCGCGTTGACGCTCGGTAAGCGCGGCGCGAACCTGCGGATAAGCAGCCAGCTGGGAAGCCACAATGCCGCATTGCTCGGTACGAATAGCATTCGTGACAATGGTATCGTCCAAGTAAATATGCTCATCCTTAAAAAAGACATTCAGATGGATGGCAATTTCCGCGACTGCACTGGGATTTTGAGTATCCATATTCAACTGCATCGTTTTCAATGCGACCAGACGATAAAGCGCGCCGCTATCGAGGTAATGGAAACCAAGCTTGCGCGCAACCAGTTGAGCGACAGTGCCTTTACCGGATGCGGATGGACCATCGATAGCGATGACGGGAATCTTATTCGTATTCATGCAGCAGTTTTGTTATGAATTAAATGGGCGGGGTGCAGATTATTTCATTTCAGAGTGAATTATTTGTGAAAATTTCTCAAAATAATCCGGAAATGTTTTGGCGACGCAATCGGGATCGTTAATCCGCACCGGTGCTCCCAAAGATGCCAAAGCAAAGCAC
>SSFX01000008.1:0-7396 GCA_008015635.1 Nitrosomonas oligotropha | reverse complement strand
CGCTATCCGCTGGCCTCGATCGCCGGTCAGCGCCAACTCCGCCAGCGGGCCATCCGTCGATACAGCCATGATCTTAACCGGTTCGCCGTTCTTGGGATTTAACGGCGAAATCCAAATGTGCGCTGCGCCGGTCTGTTCACACGCAACATCCTCAGCCAGCGCTTGCGGAATGCCCACCCCTGCCAGAAAGCACGCAAGAAAACCATTCATGAAACAAACCCGCAAGCTTTTCATCCGCATTCTCCAGTAATTTACCAGCACCCTTCAAAACCAATGGTTAGCTGAGCAGCAAACTATTCCTTTTTAATCAGCGCGATTTCATTCACGATGTCATTTTCGTCATAGCGCACTTGAAATGCCATGTCATCGCCACTGAAGGTAATTTCCGTGGGCGTGCCGACCAGTTCCCACAGTCCCAATGTAACGACATTCGCCGCGCCGTGCAGAAATGCCCTGCCCGCTTTGGCGCCTGTGCTATAGCCCTGGGTAAACTTAAAGATTTCATAGCGCTTACCGTCGCGATATTCACTGATCACCGGCGCACCGAACTCGGAAATCAGCATGGCCCGGGATGTGCCTTCTTTTAACAAATCGACATCCTTCTTTTCAGGCTGTTTAGCCGCCATAAAAACAGAGCAGCCTGAAGCTGACAATAGCAATATCAACAGCACCGTACAAAACGTAAACCTTCTTAAATTATTCATATCTAGCCAATTTAATTCACGATAACCCAATCACTTCGGGTACAAATGAGGAAAAGATACCAGTCAATGCTGATCCGGATTTTCTTCTTTCTAACGCTGCATTTTACTGCAATCGTTTCATCGATGTGGGGCTACAACGATGACTTACTGACTTCGTTGTCAATCCGGTTGGTCCAGTGTACATCTGTTCAGCAATCCAGTACCCCAGAAATCACTTTTTATCGCAATTACCTTAACTGTCAGTTGGTTAGCAGTAGCGTACTATCTTGCCACAACACATCATAATGACTTTTTATTATATAGAAATTAGAAAATATTATTTCTATTTATATAAAAAAATTGCTATCTTTCGCTTCCATCAATTTTTACTACTGTGCTGAGCAATATAAATGACTACCGATTCCAGTTTGGAACAAAAAATTGTTGCAAACAATGATCCGATCAAGAAGATTCCCGTGGAGGTCGCGCAGGAAATTTTGCGCGCGGTTGCAAACATCGAATACGGTTCGATTGAAATCGTCATTCACGATAATAGAGTTGTACAAATCGAGTGCCGCGAAAAAATTCGCGTAAGCCAAAGCGGATCGAGCCGAAAAGCGTTGAAATCTTAATCACCTAAACAGCTTCAGAATTTTGCGGACAAGATAGAACTGATCACAAAAAATGACACCGACCAGTAACTCTGGAGGTTGGGAAGCAAATAAAATCAGTGACTCAACCGGATTACCGGAGGGTTCACTTAGGAGAATAAAGTGAAGTATCTTTGGTATTTTTTACACACTGTGGCGTTGAGCGCAATTCCAATGAGCGCCACTCAAGCATCCTCGGATGAAAAAACATCGCTGGATTTTCAAGCGGTGCAACGGAATTTGTTGCAGTTAGTGCAGAAATCGTCTGACGAACCAGCAAAGCCGTCAACCGATAAGTCATCGGGACAGGCCAAGCCATTAGGTCAGGCTAAATCATCGGAGCAGGAAAAATCGTTGCCTGCCATCGTGCCGGAAGTAAAAAAAACGACCAGCTATCATCAGCGTTCCAATAGCTATGCCACCAATCCGGATTCCGATCCGCCGCGCTATGTGCGCCGCTTGAGCGATATCGGTGTTGAAGCGTTTAAAGATGTCACCTGGCTGGAAATCGGCCTGGAATCCCGCATGCGCTACGAGCATCGTCACAACGATATCCGGCGTATCGAAGGCGGAAACGACGACCCCTTCTTCTTACGTCAACGCGCATGGATAGGAATCAAGGACATTCTCGATCCATTCCGCTTCGCCGTCGAGTTTCAAGACTCCCGGGTTTATAACAACCGGTTTGTATCGACCGACCAGGAAAGAAACGAGTACGACCTGCTCAACGCATACGGCGAGCTGTATTTCAAAAAAGCACTTGGAGCCGATGACCGCGGCAATGATCGACCGGTTCGATTCCGTGTCGGCCGCATGGCTTATGAAACGACGGACCGGCGTTTTATCGCGCGTAATGAGTGGCGCAATACCACCAATACATTTGAAGGTTTCCGCTTAAATCTGGGCCGCGAAGCCAATGATTGGGAGCTTGATCTGTTCGGCATGCAGCCGGTGCGCCGCTTGCAAACCAAGTTTGATGAAGCGAATGATAATCTCTGGTTCTTTGGCGGGATCGGCACTTTGCGCAAATGGTCTGACATCGCTACCCTCCAGACTTACTACATGGGGCAGAAGCAAACAGGTGATCCGAATGGTTTCACAGCAACCAACCGGCTGGACCGGGAAATTCATATGCCTGGGTTTCGTGTTTATGGCAAGGCAAGCAATATTCTCGATTTCGATGTCAGCTATAACCATCAGCTAGGATTCAGCGGCCCTAATCGCGTGGATGCGCATGGATACACCATCGAAGTAGGAAAAACATTTGACCATGCCTGGAAACCACGGATTGGTCTGTTTTATGGTTATGCCAGCGGCGATAAAAATCCCAATGACAATGTCGACAACCGCTTTGACCGCTTCTTCGGATTTGCGCGGCCTTGGTCGGCGGATCACTATGTGATTTATGAGAACTTGAAATCACCGAAAATACGCTTTGAATTCAGCCCGACGCAGAAACTCGGATTTGAAGTCGGTTATGGCGCCTATTGGCTGGCCAGCAGCAAGGACCGCATGTTCGATATTCTCGATGGCAACATCAGTAATACCATCAAAGATCCCGGATTTAATCGCGACCGCACCGGGCAGAGCGGTGATTTCGGTGGCCATGCCTTCGAAGGACGCATACGTTATCAAGCCACATCGCGAATCAGCACTATTCTCGGTTACACCCACTTTACCGCCGGTGAATTTGTAAAAAACCGGATCGCAGCTACCTCTTGCGCTACTTTGCACAAGCATCCTTGCACCGATCAACGCTCAGGCAACACGGATTTCTTATATTTTGAAGTGCTTATCAGCCTTTTATAAACCCTTTTAAATCATTAGTGGAGAAAATTTCATGAACATCAAAACATGGCTAGCAGCAAGCTTCTTGACCGTCGGTTTGATTGCCGGCAGTAACGCATTGGCGGACAAAACTTTGCTCAACGTATCTTACGATCCAACCCGCGAGCTCTATCAAGAATTCAATGCGGCCTTCGCCAAATACTGGCAAGCAAAAAACAACGAAAAAGTCACGATCCGGCAATCGCATGGCGGCTCTGGCAAGCAAGCGCGTTCCGTCATTGACGGCCTCGAAGCCGATGTAGTGACACTGGCATTGGCCAACGATATCAACGCTATCTCTGATAAAGCCAAATTGCTGCCGGAAAATTGGCAGTCAAGGCTGGCATTGAACAGCACGCCGTACACCTCGACCATCATTTTTCTGGTGCGCAAGGGAAATCCCAAAGGCATCAAGGATTGGGATGATCTGGCCCGCCCTGGCGTAGCCGTGATTACGCCGAACCCAAAAACATCCGGTGGCGCGCAATGGAATTATCTGGCGGCATGGCAATACGGTAAACGCAAGTTCGAGGATGAAAGCAAAGTGAAGGAATTCGTCAGCAGCATTTATAAAAATGTACCGGTACTGGATTCCGGCGCGCGTGGATCAACCACCACATTCGTGGAGCGCGGTGTCGGTGATGTATTCATTTCCTGGGAAAACGAAGCCTTCCTGGCGCTGAAGGAATATGGCGCGGAAAAATTCGAAATTGTCATTCCATCGCTGAGTATTCTGGCGGAACCTCCGGTCGCGGTAGTCGATAAAGTGGTCGATAAGCGCGGCACACGCCAAATTGCGGAAGCGTACCTGGAGTACCTCTATTCCGAAGCAGGCCAGGAAATTGCTGCCAAGCATTTTTACCGCCCTACCCACGCGGGAGTCGCTGAGAAGTATGCCGCCAAATTCCCCAAGATCGAATTATTCAAAATCGATGAGGCTTTCGGCGGGTGGAAAAATGCACACAAAGCCCACTTCGCCGATGGCGGCACGTTCGATCAGATTTATCTGAAGTAATGGCAACATAGCGCGCTACGGCGCGCTAATAAACAAAAAGGATTCAATATGACCGTTCTTATCGTTGGTGGAGATTACGTGACATCGTTCAAGCAGCTGATTGCCACGCAGCACAATGCACGCATCGAGCATTGGAGCGGCCGCGCAAAAGGCTTTAACAAGCGGCAGCTTCCACATGAGACACAATTGATCATCGTTATTTGCGACTTCATTAATCACAACTTTGCCAACTCGATCAAAGATCAAGCGAATCGAAATGGTATTCCGCTCGTTTATTGCCATCGTTCTGTCAATGAGCTGAAACGCAAATTAAAGGATATCTACCCAACCGATAAGGACAGTTGTTGTAACAGTTTTTGTGAGCAAAGAAATCTAACACGGAAATACCACTAACAAGTTCAATTGCAGCCCATAGAAATATCTTAAGCCTGTAACAGAACCATTGTTTTTGTCTATGCATAGCAGTATTCATTTCTATGGAGATGGTTCCATGAATACGTCAGCAAACAACACATTCACGGCACTCGATGAATTTGAACTCATCAATTCCGCCACCGATTACGCCTTAAAACGCGCTGACAACGGTTGGATCAGCGGATATTTTTATCAATGCGAATTAACCAGCGTTTTTCAGCCCATTTTTAGCATCGATCTGGGCAAAACCATTGCACATGCCGCGTATGTGCGTTCCAAATCAAACGAAGAAATTGCACTCTGGCCATGGCAGGTCTTCGCCATGGCGTCAAAAGACGATCAGCTCATTGAGCTGGATCGCTTATGCCGCGCAATTCATGCGTTGAATTATTATTTCAATCACACATCCCGGTCGGACAATTTGTTTGTCGAAGTTCATCCGCGCTTATTGGAGAGCGTCAAAGACGATCACGGCCGCGCATTTGAGAACTTTCTCGATCTGATCGGTGTAAAAACCTCGCGCGTCGTCATCGAAATTCCGGCTATCGTCAATCGTAATTGGAAGCTGCTGCAGCATGTCATCGGCAACTACCGTTCGCGCGGCTACCGGATTGCCGCCAATTACTCCGGCACCAGCAGCGATTGGATGGCGGAACTGGGCAGTTTGTATCCGGACGTGGTGCGAATCGCGGCCAGCGATCTGATGCGCCATGAGACCATTTCGGAATTGGCGGATACCATCCATAGCTTCGGCGCAAGCTTGCTGGTGCGGGACATCGAAACAGTGGAACAGTTAGCGGTTGCCAAACGTACCGCAGTCGATTATCTGCAAGGCAATCTGCTCGGCAAACCGTTATCCGTGATCAAAACAACCGAGCTGACGCCTGCCTCAAGACCGGTTAATTAGAACAAAAGGAGAACATCCATACACCATGATCTCAACGCGTTTCTCAAGCCTGACAGTATTCGTTACAACATTATTGACTTAATCCAAGGAGAATTACAATGACCGATATTCATCAAGGCCATACCGCATTAGGTGATGTAGCCGCTCGCACGCTTGCCAATGCTACAAAAACAGTCCCGATGATGGGAACCATCACGCCACGCTGGCTCACCCACTTGCTGCAATGGGTACCGGTCGAAGCGGGTATTTATCGCGTAAATAAGGTCAAGGATCCCGATCAGGTGGAAGTCGATTGCTCCGCCAAGGACGAACGCGAATTACCCGCGACATTCGTGGATTATGAAGAATGGGGACGAGAATATGTTCTGAACGCGGTCAATACCGTGCTGGACGTGCATACCCGTGTTTCCGATCTGTATAGCAGCCCGCACAATCAAATCCGCGAACAGTTACGCCTTACGATCGAAACAGCAAAAGAACGCCAGGAAAGCGAGCTGATCAATAACAAGGAATACGGCTTGCTCAATAATGCCGCAAAATCGATGCGGGTGAAAACACGGACAGGCGCACCCACCCCCGATGATTTGGACGAATTGATTGCGCGTGTCTGGAAAGAACCCGGCTTTTTTCTCGCGCACCCGCAAGCAATTGCAGCGTTTGGCCGTGAATGTACCCGCCGTGGCGTTCCACCTCCGACGGTTTCTTTGTTTGGCTCACAATTCCTGACTTGGCGCGGCATTCCATTGATTCCGAGCAACAAGGTCAATATCACCGGCGGCAAAACCAGTATTCTGCTGTTGCGTACCGGCGAAAGCCGCCAAGGCGTGGTCGGACTCTATCAACCGGATTTACCGGGCCAGCAAGGCATGGGATTATCGGTGCGTTTCATGGGTATCAATCACAAAGCGATTGCCTCTTATCTGGTTTCCCTCTATTGCTCGCTGGCGGTATTGACCGAGGATGCGCTCGGCGTGCTCGAAAATGTCGAAGTGGGTAAATATCATGAGTACAAGTAATCTCGATCATCCCTCGGGCGAAAGTCTGGGCGCGGCATCCAGCTATCTGCCGGATGTCGAGTTACTGACCCGCATGGCCAACGAAATGTTTTCCGCTTTGCCCAATGCAACGCCTGCCGCAGGCATGCCCTCCTCCACGGCAGCGGCGTCCACGGCCACATCGGCGCCTGCGCTGGAAGTTCCGCCATTCCCTTCGGACCATCCGCGCGTGGAAAGTTCTGTGTACGCTTCAGCTATTCCATTACCATTCGAGGATGAACTCAACACTTTGCTTTCATCGGCAAAAGAAAGTTATCCCGCTGTGCCCGGCATAGCGCAAACCGCTGGCGTCCCTTCTGCGGGAGCGCTCGCGGCTGCGCCGCTGCCGGCGCCTGAGATTTCCGCAGTGAACGCGGACCATTTCAATCTGGCCACTTCCCCTATTCCATCGGTCATCCCGCTACCGTTTGAGGAAGAATTACGCACGCTCCTCACACCGGCGCAGAAAGCTACGCTCGCACATGCCGCCATCCCAGCCAATCCCAGTCAGGCATCGTCATTCTATTTTCTCGACAGCATCGCATCACCAGCGGCGGGCACGCCGCTACCGGCCTATGCGGCTGCGCATCCGCCTTTCGACGTTAATGCCATCCGGCGGGATTTCCCGATATTGAAAGAACTGGTGCACGGTCGTCCGCTGGTTTGGCTGGACAATGCCGCGACGACACAGAAACCGCAATCAGTCATCGACCGCCTCAGCCATTTCTATCAGCACGAGAACTCCAACATCCACCGCGCCGCGCATGAATTGGCGGCGCGTGCGACCGATGCCTACGAAGATGCGCGCAAAAAAGTCCGTCATTTCCTGAATGCGCCATCCGTCGATGAAATCGTCTTTGTCCGCG
>SSFX01000092.1:0-41521 GCA_008015635.1 Nitrosomonas oligotropha | reverse complement strand
GTACATGGTGACGCACACGGTCACGGACATGATGATCATCATCCCAGTGGGATAATGCGTTGGGTTAGAACGACCAATCATAAAGATATTGGTACGATGTACCTATGGTTCAGTTTTACCATGTTTCTTGTGGGTGGTTTTTTGGCTATGGGTATTCGAGCAGAGCTATACCAGCCAGGGATTCAAATCTTAGAACCTGAATTATTTAATCAATTTACGACTCTTCATGGCTTAATTATGGTGTTTGGCGCCATTATGCCGGCTTTCGTGGGTTTTGCGAACTGGCAAGTGCCGCTAATGATTGGCGCGCCGGATATGGCATTTGCGCGCATGAATAACTGGAGTTTTTGGTTATTGCCTGTAGCGGGAACTTTGCTTGTTAGTTCGTTCTTTGTGCCAGGTGGCGCAGCAGCGGGCGGTTGGACTTTTTATCCGCCACTATCAGTACAAGGTGGTTTGGGTGTTGATCTGATGATTTTCTCAGTGCATATCTTGGGAGCATCCTCAATCATGGGTTCGATCAATATCATAACGACCATTTTGAATATGCGCGCGCCTGGTATGACGCTGATGAAGATGCCGATGTTTGTGTGGACATGGTTAATTACTGCTTATTTGCTGGTATTGGTAATGCCAGTATTAGCAGGTGTGGTAACCATGTTATTGACCGATCGTCATTTCGGCACAAGCTTCTTCAATGCAGCTGGCGGTGGTGACCCAGTAATGTTCCAGCATATTTTCTGGTTTTTTGGTCATCCAGAAGTTTACATTATGATTTTGCCAGCGTTCGGGATTGTTTCTGAAATCATTCCAACATTCTCGCGCAAACCGTTATTTGGTTATTCATCGATGGTTTATGCTACTGCGTCGATTGCTATTTTGTCGTGCGTAGTATGGGCACATCATATGTTTACAGCCGGTATGCCAACTGTTGGTCAGTTATTCTTTATGTATGCAACGATGTTGATTGCAGTGCCAACAGGGGTGAAAGTATTTAACTGGACAGCAACAATGTGGCGCGGATCAATGTCTTTCGAGACACCGATGTTATTTGCAATAGGTTTTATTTTCTTGTTTGTGATCGGTGGATTCAGTGGCGTTATTTGCGCAATCGTACCGATTGATATTCAAGTGCAAGATACCTACTATGTAATTGCGCATTTCCATTATGTGCTGGTTTCAGGTGCGTTATTCTCATTGTTCGCAGGTGTATATTATTGGCTGCCAAAATGGACCGGTCATATGTACAGCGAAACATTGGGTAAAGCGCATTTCTGGTTGTCAATGTTCTTCTTTAATCTGACATTCTTTGTTCAGCATTTCTTAGGTTTGGCCGGAATGCCGCGCAGAATTCCAGATTACAATATTCAATTTGCCGATTTCAATATGATTTCAAGTATCGGTGCGTTTGGATTTGGATTGACACAATTGCTTTTCTTGTACATCGTGATTGATTGCATTCGTGGTGGAGAAAAAGCGCCACAAATGCCATGGGATGGTGCAACGACTTTGGAATGGACGCACTTGCCTTCACCAGCTCCATATCATAGCTTTGAAACACCGCCTGTTGTTAAGTAAATAGAGCAGCTAGGAAATCGTATGTCACAAGAGACGGATTTGAAGCGTAAAAAAGTTAGAACAGCAATGTTTCTGTTAATGACAGTAATAGCGCTTTATATAACGGTAATCATAAAACAATGGGATTGATGAATAGCAATTCTAGAGCGAACGTTTTGATGTTTAAAAAACTAATGGTTTTCTCATTAGTGATGTTCGTATTTGGCTATGCACTGGTTCCATTTTATGAGAAGTTTTGTGAAGTAACTGGAATTAATAATCTGTTACAACCAGATGTACTAACTAAAGATAACTGGGTGGATGAAACACGTTGGGTCACAATTGAGTTTGATGCCAATACAAGAGGATTACCTTGGCAATTTAAACCTCTTCAGTCTAGCGCCCGAATTCATCCAGGAGAACCGATTACTGTGATGTACGAAATTACAAACAGCTCAAATCGTGAGATAGCAGGACAAGCAATACCTAGTTATAGTCCACGGTTTTTGGAAAAGCATTTAAAGAAATTTGAGTGCTTTTGCTTTACGAAACAAGTGTTAAAAGCAAATGAAACAAGGCAAATGCCGGTTCAGTTTGTAATTGAACCGGCATTGCCGGCCGATGTAGATACTGTGACAATTTCATACACCTTTTTTGAATTGCCAGATGGCGGCGGTACAGCCAAAAAATAGGGGATAGAGAAGTTGAACAATGTTACTGATAAACAAACCAGCGGAACAATTTGGCAGGTTGCAAAAGCAGTAATGTTCGCCTTTATGGGGATACGCAAAAAGAGTGATCTTGAAAAAGATGCGGCAACGCTGAAGCCAGTTCAATTAATCATCGGCGGAATTATAGGTGGTGCACTTTTTGTAATAGGCGTAATGCTTTTAGTCAGATTAGTTGTTAGTTAGAATTTGAGAAAAACATAAAAGTAGGAGGAGAGAAGAATGAGTCAAGAATCAGGACATTATTACGTCCCAGCTCCATCGTCATATCCAATCATTGGATCAACGGCGATTTTGTTTATGGGATCAGGCGCAGCCCTGACTATGAATAAAATGGAGTTAGGCTACGGTCTGTTAGCGATAGGTTTTGCAATTTTAATTTATATGTTGTTCGGTTGGTTTGGAACAGTAGCCAGGGAAAGTGAAAGTGGGAAATATGGAGAGCAAGTAGATCGCTCTTTTCGTTGGGGGATGAGCTGGTTCATTTTCACTGAAGTTATGTTTTTCTGTGCGTTCTTTGGTGCATTGTGGTACATGCGCAACCTTTCGATACCATGGTTACAAGAAGAAAGTACGGTGTTAGGTAATTCTTTCTGGTCAGCCTATGATGGAACATGGCCGACAGCTGGTCCAGGTGTGCATGAGAAATTTACATCGATGGGTGCTTGGGGATTGCCAGCATTTAATACGCTGTTACTTTTGACATCAGGTGTTACAGTTACATTCGCGCATTGGAGATTGAAAGAAAACAGACGTGACGGACTGAAATTATGGTTGCTGGCAACTATATTTTTAGGCGCATTATTTATTGGATGTCAAGCATACGAATATATCCATGCATATAATGATCTGAATCTGAAGATGACGACAGGTGCATACGGTTCTACATTTTTCATGTTGACCGGATTCCATGGCTTCCATGTGACAATCGGTACGATCATGCTGATTGTGATTTATTTCCGGAGCGTAGCTGGTCACTTTACACCAGAACATCATTTTGGTTTTGAAGGTGTGGCATGGTACTGGCACTTTGTTGACGTGGTATGGCTTGGATTGTTTGTATTTGTATATCTGATGTAAGTTATTCAGTCATAGCAAGTTAAGATTCCAGCCTTTGCACCGGAAAAAGTTGTGGATTTCAAGTAAAAGTGAAAGCGCAACAATAAAGTGTGTAAATGGCTGGAATCTTTGTTTAAAAGATTAAATAACCAATTTAGATCGCATCATTCAATAAAAAATCTCGGATTTTGGTAATTCACTCAGAAGCAATTCACAATTCTTATAGCAATATTCAAATAAAATGAATCTATTAGGGTATCGCTTTGAGCCAAGATTGTGGACAATTGCAATCACGATTGTTTCTGTAATAATTTTTATTGAACTAGGTAAATGGCAATTATCGCGTGCAGAAGAAAAGAGCGCGCAATTTGAACAATTAGAGCAATACGCAAGACAGCCTGCAGTTTTATTGCCGGGTACCTTGGTAAAGTTAAAAGATTTTCAATATCGCGATGTCGAGGTAAGTGGAGAATACTTACCGGAGCAAACAATTTATTTGGATAACAAAACATACCATGGTCGAGCAGGCTACCACGTTATCACACCGCTTAAAATTATGAACAGCGCGCTATATGTGGCGGTAAATAGAGGCTGGGTTGCAACGGGATCGGACCGGTCAGTATTACCGGCCGTCGCGGAAGTAAGTGGTGAAGTAAAAATTACAGGAATTGCGGCTTCGCCTGAAATCAGAACACTCGAGCTTTCGGATAGAGCTATTGAAGGACAGGTTTGGGATAATTTAGACTTACAGCGCTATCAAGAAGTCACTGGTTTAACATTGCAGCCGCTGATGTTATTACAGAAAAGTGAAGAAAAAGACGGATTGATAAGGGATTGGAGTAAACCTAACTCGGGTGCTTCTAAAAATATTGGGTATGCGGTTCAATGGTTTTCATTAGCTGCGACAGCAGTAATTATTTTCATAGTGTTGAATGTCAAACGAAAAAATTCAAAAAACGAACAGACGTAAGTTTTTATTATTGTTAGCACTGATGTGTTCCCCGGTATTAATTTCTTACGCGCTTTATTTCTTCGGATATAAACCTGAAAGTACACATTACGGTGATTTGTTACCGATTGTGAAGGTTGGGGGAAAAGGCACTAATCTGACGGATAATACAATTCTACGCATGAAGGATCTGCATGGTAAATGGGTATTAGTGACAGTAGATTCAGGTCATTGCGATGAAGCATGCAAGGAAAAACTATATTTCATGCGCCAAGTAAGGCTTGTGCAGGGAAAACAGAAGCATCGGATTGAACGGTTATGGCTTATTAATGACGATAGTGCACCTGATGCTGTGCTAATTAAAGAATATGAAGGTATGTTTTTTGTGAATGCAAAAGATAGTGAGATTTTAAGTTTTATAGAAAATGCAGAAACGCAGACAAAGCATATTTATCTAATCGATCCGATAGGCAATCTAATGATGCGATTCCCGGAAAAAGTTGATGGAACAAAAATGGGGCAGGATCTAAAAAGACTGCTACACGTATCACAGATAGAGCATTAAGAATGGCAGTTTTCTCTTCGTAGAAAACTATATGTATAAATAAAAAATATTCGATTTGCAAGGAGGTTAATAAGATGGCTATTAGTATGGCATTGCATGAGACAGCAACACGAATCAATCAGTTTTACCGGCTGACAAAACCGCGTGTTGTATCTCTCATCGTATTTACCGCGGTTATAGGAATGTTTATGGCTGTTCCTGGTGCTGTACCTTTAGATATTTTGCTATTGGGCACCATCGGTATTGCATTGGTTGCAGGGGCTGCGGCTGCATTGAATTGCTTGGTTGAACAAAAAATGGATGCTGTTATGGCCCGGACAAAAGGCCGTCCATTACCGCAAGGTAAAGTAAGTGTGCCTGAGACACTGTTCTTTTTGATGATTGTTGGCGGAGCAGGACTCTTCATATTATATGAATGGGTAAATGAATTGACCATGTGGCTGACATTAGGCACTTTTGTAGGTTATGCCATCATTTATACCGTAATTCTAAAACCACTGACACCGCAAAATATCGTAATTGGCGGTGCATCAGGAGCTATGCCTCCGGTGCTCGGATGGACAGCGGTGACTGGAGAGATCACAAGTGACGCGTTATTACTTTTTCTGATTATTTTTGCATGGACTCCACCGCATTTTTGGGCACTTGCGTTATATAGAAAGAATGAGTATGCCTCAATCGGCATGCCGATGCTGCCGGTGACGCATGGCGATCAATTCACAAAACTGCAGGTATTGTTGTATACCGTCATTCTGTGCGTGGTCACCTTTCTACCATACGTAACCCAAATGAGCGGGATGATCTATTTGGTGAGTTCAACGATATTAAATGGCATCTTTATGTACTATGCCATAGAGATTTATCGTAATTACAGCGATCAACTGGCTCGTGAAGCATTCCGCTACTCGATACTTTATTTAGCGCTGTTGTTTGTTGCGTTGCTTGTGGATCACTATTTCTTTCTTTAGATAAACAACTAAGCTGTGTCTGTGATATTTGATCATAAGCTGGCCATGATCAAATATCACAAGTGCAGTTTTGCGATTAAAACTTCTAGCTTATTCGACCGCGGGAAATAATTTTCCCGGATTAAGAATATTGTTGGGGTCAAACAGTTTTTTGATATCCCGCATTAAATCCAAAGTCACACAATCAATTTCTTTGCTTACAAAAGCTCTTTTCTCGCTGCCCACGCCATGCTCTCCTGAAAGCGTACCGCGAAGCTTGATTACTAAGTCGAATATTTCATCCAAGCAGTGTTTCGCTCGTGTTACTTCATCCGCGTCATCAGGATTTATCAGCAGATTAACATGGATATTGCCGTTACCGGCATGGCCAAAATTTACATTTTGTAGATGATAGCGCGTACTCAATTGCGTTAATCCATGTAGAAATTGCGGAAGTGTGTTAACAGGAACGACCACATCTTCATTGATTTTTTTCGGAGCAATTTCACGCAGCAGTGGCGAGAGCGCTTTGCGCGCTTGCCAAAGTGTGGCGGTATTTTCGACCTTGCTTGCATGAATTAACCCGTCAGATTGGCATGCGGATAGAATGACCGAGATCGCATCGGCAATATCATTGTGAAAACCGTCAACTTCAATCATCAACATGGCATTTGTATCCACCGGGAGCATATCAGGGTAGCGGCCACGTATCAGATTCAGTGAACCGGAATCCAAGAATTCAAGCGCACTTGGCAGTTGCGGCTGTGCCATAATCTTGACGATGGCAGCCGTGCAGCTTGTTAAGTCACGGAAATGTGCTGTGATACCGGCAACAGCACCAGGTAATGCAGTCAGTTTAAGCGTTGCTTCCGTAATCACAGCCAGTGTGCCTTCTGAACCAATCAGCAGGCGCGTAAGATCATAGCCAACAACACCTTTGGTGGTATAGCAACCAGTGGTAATAAAATTGCCCGCGGCAGTAACGGCTTTCAAACCTAGAACATGTTCCCGGGTTGTGCCGTATTTGACAGCGTGTGGACCGCCCGCGCCGGTTGCGATATTTCCGCCGACCGTCGAGAACATTGCGCTTGAAGGATCCGGCGGCCAGAAAAAACCATACGGTTTCGCTGCATCCTGCACGGCTTGATTCAATACGCCGGGTTCTACAACTATTACCCGATTGGCAGGATCAACCGAAATAATGTTCAACATACGCTCCATCGATAAAGCTATGCCACCAAATTCCGGTAAGCTGCCGCCTGCTGTTCCGGTACCGCGTCCACGTGGAATGAGCGGCACTCGATAGCGATTGCAGAGGGTTACGATGTGTTTTACTTCTGCACTGGTGAGTGGAAACAGCACGGCATCGGGAGGAAAAATCTTGCGGCTGTTATCATATGCATATGCATAACAGTCTACCGGATCGGCATAGAAACGATCCGGCGGGAATGCAGCATGTAATTCAACAACCAGGTTTTCCGGCAGCATATCTGTTTAATGACCTGAGATTGCCTAATTCAAATATTCAAATACTTTTACGACCTTCTTAACGCCTGAGGTTGAACTGGCGATTTGCGCGGCATTATCCGCTTCCTGCCGTGTCACGACACCGAGCAAATAAACGACTCCGTTTTCAGTCACAATCTTGACGTGATTGATTTGAAATTTCCGTTCAGCAAGAAAGCGTGCTTTCACTTTGGAAGTCAACAGCGTGTCATTGCTGCGGGAGGCTAGCGAAGTGTGTCCAGCAACCGCAATTTCATTGAAAATTCTGCGCACATTATCAACGCCCATAACAAGCTTCCCGATATCCGTTTTGATATCCTCTGAGGGCGCTTCACCGGTCAACAGGACCATGCGGTTATAGCTGGTGATATTGATGTGCACCTTATCACCAAATTGCTGGTGAATGCGCCGGCCACTCTTCAGTTCAATACCTTCATCCTCGATGAACATACCGCTGGTTCTGCGATCTTCAGAGATATACGCTCCAGTTCCTGCTGCGGTGCCGATGGCAAACATAGGGACACACCCTGCCAGGAATGGCAGGAATATCAGAAGAGACAACCAGCAGTGATCGTAATATTTCATTTTTCTACTCCGTAGAATTCAAATTTTAATGACCGATAATACAGTAAAATAACCGCGCAACGAATAATCAATTGCCTTGTAGTGAGACTGCAAAAGTTGTAATTTTACGCAGATGATCGACACCGAAGAAACTTTACAGTCACTGACCGCACAAATGCCAAGCATAGATAACAGTGAAACATCATTAGCAGTGCTGGGTGTTGCAGTGGGCGAGGATCGTTATCTGATACCGATGGCAGAAGTCAGTGAAGTGATTGCGATACCCAAGTTGGCGCATGTTCCACTGACACAGCCATGGTTTCTCGGGTTAGCTAATGTGCGCGGGAATCTTTACGGTATTACGGATCTTGGTGTTTATCTGGGCGGCGATCCGGTACCGTTCAATTTAAAGTCACGCATTCTGCTGGTCATGCCGGGAAATAAGCTATATGGCGGTTTCATTGTCAATAGCATGTTGGGGATCAGGGACTTGTCCGAATTCACGCCGGTAAAACTGGCAAAGAAAAAGTTGCCTAAGTGCATTACTGCGCAATATAAAGATGCGGAAGGTCGTCATTGGCGGGAATTAAGTTTATTTAAATTAATCGGTGATGAAAAATTTTTGCAAGTCGCCCGCGAATGAAAAATTTTTGCGCCATCTGTGGTTTATTCTTGGAATTATTTGAAAAGAGATTGAGAAAAATATGCTGACTTCCCCAATCGTTGCGAAAGACAAAGCTAAGATTCTGGCTGAAGCGCTGCCGTACATTCAACGTTTTCATGGCAAGACCATCGTCATTAAATATGGTGGTAATGCGATGGTTGAAGAAAATCTGAAACATGGTTTTGCACGTGATGTTGTGCTGTTGAAACTGGTCGGTATGAATCCGGTGGTTGTGCACGGCGGCGGTCCGCAGATCGACGAAATGCTTAAACGAGTCGGCAAACAAGGTGAATTTATCCAAGGCATGCGCGTAACTGATGCTGAGACCATGAATGTGGTTGAAATGGTATTGGGTGGGTCGGTGAATAAAGATATCGTGAATCTGATCAATCGTCATGGCGGTAAAGCAGTCGGTCTAACGGGTAAAGACGGTGCGTTTATCCGCGCCAAGAAAATGCTCATGGCAGATCGGGAAACCGCTGGAAAATGGATTAATATCGGTCAAGTCGGCGAGATCGAATCGATTGATCCCGCACTGATCGCGTTGCTTGATACTCAGGATTTTATTCCGGTTATCGCACCAATCGGTGTGGGTGCTGACGGCGAGTCCTACAACATCAATGCGGATCTGGTGGCTGGTAAGCTGGCGGAAATCCTTAAGGCGGAGAAACTGATTTTGTTATCCAATATTCCGGGGGTTTTGGACAAAGACGGCAACTTGCTGACTGGACTGACTGCGCAAAGAGTGGATGAGTTATTTGCCGATGGCACCATTTCCGGCGGTATGTTGCCCAAGATCGGCTCGGCACTCGATGCTGTCAAGAAAGGGGTTAAATCCTGCCATATCATTGATGGACGCGTAGAGCACGCATTGCTGCTGGAGATTTTGACCGATCAAGGGGTCGGTACATTGATCAAGGAAAATTAGCAGATAATCAGACTAAGCATCGCTACCAGCGCTTACCCAGAGCTGTCAAAATACCACGTAGAATCTGTACTTCTTCTTTTTCCAAACGCGCGCGGGCAAACAAGCGGCGGATGCGCTGCATCAGCAACTTGGGTTTCTGCGGATCGAGAAAACCGCTGGCGATCATCAGCTGTTCAAGATGCGTATACAATAATTCCAGTTCGTTGAAGTTTGCCGTCACTCCACTGACGGCCGGACGTGTTGGGTTTCCGGTGAGTGCCATGCGTAATTCATAAGCCATCACTTGCACGGCGCTCGCCAGATTGAGCGACAGATATTGCGGATTTGCAGGGATATGGATAATGATCTGGCATTTGTTCACTTCCGCAGTGGTCAGGCCGGAATTCTCGCGGCCAAACAGCAACGCTACCGGTTGCTGTCGCGCTTGCTGCACTAATTCCATGGCGCCCTGTCGTGCATCGAAAATGGTGTGCGATAGCTCGCGTGGTCGCGCGGTAATTGCGGCGGTTAGAACGGTATTTTCCAGTGCCTTGTCAATTTCTACGCAAACCTTAGCTTGTTGCAGTATATCAATGGCGTTGGCTGCCCGGGCGTCAGCTTCCGCATCGGGAAAGCATTTCGGATTGATCAGATACAATGAATGCAGCCTCATTGTTTTCATGGCACGTGCAACCGCGCCGATATTGCCGGGGTGACTCGTATGGCTTAGTACGATACGGATGTTATCTAGCGGACAAGGTGTATTCATGTGAATGAGTTGATCTCAAGCGGCGTGCGCGGTTAATGACTTTGCCAATTTATATCAATCCGATTTTAGCAAAACAAAACAGTCGGTAAAGCGCATCTGAAGGTGCATCAGGATTTTTTCAAAGAATAGCGCTATTCAATGGCATAAACTATGACACAACATCGCCACCATGGTTTGTATAATTCTGCTTACGGAAGAGTTGCTGTGGGGGATAATTAAGGTCTTTATTTGCAAATGAATTTAGAAAAATATTGACATAAAACCCCATAACAAGTTCTAATACGCGGTTCTATTGACCAAATAAATTAGAGAGAAAAATGAAACGTACTTATCAACCTTCAGTGACAAGAAGAAAACGTACACATGGATTTCTAGTGCGCATGAGAACGCGCGGTGGTGCGGCTGTGATTCGTGCTCGCCGGGCAAAAGGCCGTGCTCGATTAAGCGTTTAAATCTGATCGGATAATTTTTATTTTTAGATTTGTTGAAACCTATTCTTTGCCGAAAAGCTACAGGTTACATAAGGCAACGGAATTCGCTGCAGTAATTAATTTACGATGTCAGATCAACGGTGATTTAATTCAAATTTATATGAAGCCGAATGAGTTTGAATATGCACGGTTGGGTCTAATTGTTTCAAAGAGAATGGAACGATCCGCAGTGAAACGCAATAAGATTAAGCGCATTTTGCGGGAGACATTTCGCAAGAACCGGTTTTACGATCAAACAATAAAAATGGACTGGGTGATACGATTGCGACGGCCTGTTCCGAGGAATGAACTGAAGAAACTGGCGGCTGAGACACAATTACTAATGCTTCAACTACAGCAATGTCACGGTTAATTATAGCTTTAATAAAATTCTACCAATATTGTATCAGCCCCCTGTTTGCGCCATCGTGCCGTTTTAGTCCAACTTGCTCGCAATATGCTCGTGAGGCATATGAAAAATATGGGTTATTCCATGGAACGCGATTGAGTGTTTGGCGAATCCTGCGATGCAATCCTTGGAGTAAAGGTGGTTATGAACCTGTTCCTTGATGCCAAATCAATTCGACTGTAGCTACGCATATAATTTTTGCTGTATACGTACAAAATTTTCGACAAAATAGCGCTGCTATAAATGAAAATAAAATCCAATAACTGAATGGTTTTGTCGAAAAATTAACTTGATTAGATAAATAATGGAAACAAAAAAACTCGTACTTATCATCATTTTCTCCACGTCACTATTATTTTTGTGGGATGCATGGCAAAAAGAATTATATCCGCCCGCTTCACAAGTCATGTCTGGAGCGGCTTCGGGTTCCGCAAATCAGCGACATGATCCATCATTGCCGGTACCCAGCGACGAATTGACTGCTTCCGCAGCCGGAGGATCCGGGGCCATTCCGGAAATTGATGGTGTTAATTCATCCGTGACACCGAATCTATTTACAATCGGTGAGAAAATCCATGTCAAAACAGACCTGGTTATTGCGGAAATCGATACTGCAGGCGGTGATATCCGGCAGCTTGGCTTGATTGCGCACCCATCCAGAGAGGATGTGAACAAACCTTACGAGTTGTTGTTGGATAAAGCTGCACGGTTTCAAGTCGCTCAATCCGGATTGATTGGCGATGGATTACCCAATCATAAAACAAAATACACTGTAGACTCAAATAATTATCAACTTGAGTCGGGACAGAACAAGATTGTAGTGCGTCTTCTCGCACCAGAAGTGGATGGTATACAGGTCGCCAAGATTTATACTTTCCATCGCGGCAGTTATGTCATTGATGTTGAGTTTGAGATCGTCAATCATAGTGAAGCTACGATCATTCCGTTCTCGTACTTTCAAATGTTGCGGGATGCCAACGATCCTACCGGTGCCAGCACCATGGTGCATTCGTATACTGGCGCTGCAATGTATACGGACGCAGAAAAATTCCTGAAGATAAAATTCTCCGATCTCGATAAAAATAAAGCGGAATATCCGACCAATGCGGATAATGGCTGGATTGCCATGCTTGAACATTACTTCCTGACAGCGTGGTTGCCTCCGCAAAACACCCCGCGTGAATATTTTGCCAAGCGTTTGGCGCCCAATCAATATACTGCGGGCGTTATTGCACCAGTTGGCGCTGTTGAGCCAGGGCAAGTGAAAAATATTACGATGCCGCTTTATGCAGGTCCGCAGGAGCAGAATAAGCTTGCTGAGCTGGCGCCCGGTCTCGAATTGACTGTGGATTATGGCTGGTTAACAGTCCTGGCTGTACCACTTTTCTGGTTGCTTTCTTTTTATCATTCGTGGACCGACAACTGGGGCGCGGCGATCATTTTGCTGACATTGACGGTCAAGTTGCTGTTTTTTCCACTGTCGGCTGCGGGCTACCGATCTATGGCAAAAATGCGGCTAGTAACGCCCAAATTGCAGCGGATACGTGAGCAATATGCCAGTGACCGTCAGCGTATGCACCAAGTGATGATGGAATTCTACAAGGAAGAGAAGATTAACCCGATGGGGGGGTGTTTGCCAATTCTGGTGCAAATTCCGGTATTCATTGCACTGTTTTGGACGTTACTGGCCGCCGTTGAGCTCCGTTATGCGCCGCTGGCGCTATGGATAACCGACATGTCGGTACCCGATCCCTATTATGTACTGCCATTGATTATGGGTGTATCGATGTGGGTTCAATCGAAACTCAGTCCAACACCCACTGATCCCATTCAGGCAAAAGTCATGCAGATTATGCCGGTTGCTTTCAGCGTATTCTTTTTCTTCTTTCCAGCAGGGCTTGTACTTTACTCACTCTGCAATAATATTCTTTCCATCGCGCAACAATGGCAAATAACACGCATGTTTGAGAATAAAGCGGAAGAGGAAGCCAACAAGGATAAAAACAGGAAGAAAAGCAAGAACAAGCCTGAGTCAGCTAAGGAAAATTCTCAACCAGCAGCATTGACTGACGAAGGAGAGGAAACAGCTAAAGCAGAAATTGTTGCCGCTGCTAGCAGTCAAGAAAATGAAAAACAACAGCAACAATCCAGCCAAGGGGCTGCTTCTTCCGCTAAAGGCAAAGCGCCGGTAAAAGCGAAGAGTGTTCCTGCCGGCAAGAAAGCGAAGAAAAAATAAAAAATTATGGCGGGTTATTGCGCATCACCAATAGCCCGCCATGATCAGTTACAGCAAAGTAGTCATGGAGATGATCTATAGCAGGCTCTGATATCATTGCAGCAATTGCAACTCCGCCCGGCCGGGGTGGAATTGGAGTCATTCGGGTTTCCGGCAAGCATCTGGCAGAACTGACGGAAGCGATCCTTGGCAGACTCCCGAAACCGCGCTATGCGTGTCTTAGTCAGTTTCTGGATGCCGACGGACAAGTCATTGACCAAGGTATCGCGCTTTACTTTCCTGCTCCCCATTCCTACACGGGCGAGGATGTCCTCGAGTTACAAGGGCATGGCGGCCCAGCCGTCATGGATTTATTGCTTGATCGCTGTCTTGCGGCCGGTGCCCGTTTGGCGCAACCCGGTGAATTTACGTTACGTGCTTATCTCAATAATAAGATTGATTTGATTCAAGCGGAAAGCGTCGCTGCAATTATCGAAGCCAGCACCCATGAAGCCGCGCGCTGCGCAATCAACTCGTTGCAAGGACATTTCTCATCCCGGATTGAAGAGCTCGTCAGCTTATCGATTAAGCTGCGCATGCTTATAGAAGCTACGCTGGATTTTCCCGAAGATGAAATCGATAACCTGCAAACATTGCACATTGACGAAAAATTAGTGCAAATCTGTGCGCTGCTTGAACAGATATTCCTGGCCGCACGGCAAGGTAATTTGTTGCAGGAGGGTATTCGCATTGTTTTGACAGGGGCGCCCAATGTTGGTAAATCCAGCTTACTGAATCAATTGGTGCAAGAAGAGGCCGCGATCGTCACAGAAATTCCCGGAACCACGCGCGATACAATTCAACGCACTATTTCCCTTGCCGGTATGCCGATCCATATCATCGATACTGCCGGACTGAGAGAAACCCAGGATGTAGTCGAACAAAAAGGCATTGAGCGTACTTATGCTGCGATCAGGGATGCCAACATGGTGCTCTGGCTCATTGACAGCAGTCGACCCCAGCCCGATGAGCACAATCCGGTACAACATGCTATTCCGGCCGGTAAACCGCAAATCACGGTATTCAACAAAATTGATTTAGTCAGTGAAAATCCAAGAACCGAAGATCAGGAAGGAAACAGTGCCATTTATCTTTCGGCCAAAACCGGTGCGGGCATTGAACTACTGCGCAGCAAAATATTGCAGATTGCGGGCTGGCAATTCAATCAGGCCGGGGAAGGTGTGTTTATGGCCAGGCAGCGTCACCTGGAAGCACTGAGCCAAGCCAAGAAGCATCTGGAGAATGCGCAGAGATTCACTGAGGGTAAATATCAATTGGAACTGCTGGCGGAAGAGCTGAGATTGGCGCAGAACGTTTTGTCGTCGATTACAGGGCAATTTACCGCCGATGATTTGCTCGGGGAAATTTTTTCACATTTCTGCATTGGCAAGTAATACCGCCGGCGTTAATTAATTTGCTTGGGTTGTTAAAGTTCAAAACTACAGAAAATGATCCAGCAATTTGCGGCTATGCCGGTCCAGTGCCGTGCGATCACGAAGCAGAAAATGAATACCATGACTATCCGTGATCATTAACGACGATGCGGTTAAACGGCGGATATCCTCTTCTCCCTTCAGGATAAGTACCGCTGGACCACGATCTGTTTCGACATGCCAGGTGCTTGGCGTAATGAAACCGGAAACTTCCGTAATGCGTTTTATCTCCGGCATAAATTCACGGCCTGCCAGCTCTGATTCAATCAACACCCGATACGTTTCCGGTAGATCATCGAATCGCTCTATCCATGCCAGCTCATGACCGTGCACATCGATCAGCGCGATACCTTGTTCCGGATCGGTAATCGGAAATGACCGGACAGGAATTACACCTTCATGCGCGACACCGGATTGATCGGTCAAAACCAAACGGCCATAAGAATTCCGGGTTAATTGATAAGTAACGGTAGTACTCATTTGTGTTCTCCCGCAATGCTGTGTTCCGCAGCGGAAATCAGTGCCCGTTCTTCTTCATCGACATTACGTGCTTGCGCCAAATACAGCCGATGATAGAAACCCTCGCGCGCCATTAACTCAGCGTGATTGCCGATTTCCACAATTTTGCCGCGATCCAGCACAATCAATCGGTTGGCCTCTCGTAAAGTCGATAAACGATGCGCAATTGCGATCGTGGTACGACCGCGTACCAGATTGTCCAGTGCTTTTTGAATATCTTTTTCCGTGGTGGTATCCACTGAAGAAGTGGCTTCGTCCAGAATCAGGATGCGTGGATTAATCAATAGCGCGCGTGCGATCGAAATACGTTGACGCTCACCGCCCGACAGCGCTTGCCCGCGTTCGCCAACCAGCGAATCATAACCGTGCGGCAGGCGCAGAATGAACTCATGCGCATGCGCCGCACGCGCTGCCGCTACAATTTCCGCCCGGGTTGCATCCGGTTTGCCGTAGGCGATATTCTCAGCGATAGTACCGAAAAACAAAAAAGGCTCTTGCAGCACCAGGCCAATATGTTTGCGATACTCAGCAAGCGGTAAGGTACGGATGTCATGCCCGTCGACCAGAATAGCTCCTTCGGTGACATCGTAGAAACGGCAGATCAAGTTGACCAGCGTGCTTTTTCCCGAACCGCTGTGCCCAACCAAGCCAATCATTTCACCGGGTTGAATAACCAGATTGATACCGCGCGTTATACTACGGGTTCCGTAACGGAAACCGACGTGACGCAATTCAATTTGACCCTGAATCGTTGGTAAGTGCACGGGGTTTGCGGATTCCGGAACGCTGGAGACATGATCCAGAATATCAAAAATGCGTTTGGTGCCAGCCGCAGCTTTTTGGGTGATCGATACAATCCGGCTCATCGAATCGAGACGGATGTAGAAACGGCCAATATAAGCAAGAAATGCTGTCAACACACCGACGGTAATTTCATCCTGCGATATTTGCCATATGCCGAATACCCATACAACCAGTAATCCGACTTCGGTCAGCAGAGTGACCGTCGGCGTGAACAATGACCAGATTCTGTTGACCCGGTCATTGATCTGTAAATTGCGCTGGTTGGCAGCATGAAAACGCGCCGCTTCCCTTTTTTCCTGAGCAAAGGCTTTAACGACCCGGATACCTGGAATTGTGTCTGCGAGCACATTGTTCACTTCGGCCCAGATGCGATCCACCTTTTCAAAGCCAATCCGCAAGCGGTCGCGAACCAAATGAATCAGCCATGCGATAATCGGCAGCGGTAACAGCGTTACCAAAGCTAACCAAGGATTGATCGACACTAAAATGATAGCCGTCATGCAAATCATGATGACATCCGTGGCGAAGTCGAGTAAATGCAGTGAAATAAAAAGATTAATGCGGTCAGTTTCAGCACCGATACGCGCCATCAAATCACCGGTCCGCTTGCCGCCGAAATATTCCTGCGAAAGATTCAGCAAATGCTCGTAGGTGGTGGTGCGCAAATCAGCGCCAATGCGCTCGGAAACCAGCGCCAGCATGTAGGTTCGAGCCCAGCCCAGCATCCAGGCGAGGATCGCCGCTCCCAGTAAGCCGGAGAGATAGAACTGTACTAAATCTGTATCGATCGGCTGGCCATTCTGATATGGAATCAATACATTGTCCATGAGTGGCATGGTTAAGTAGGGCGGCACCAAAGTTGCGGCAGTGCTGCATAAGGTCAGCAGAAAACCGATGAGCAGTCGTCCTTTGTAGGGCTTTGCGAAGCGCCACAAACGTAGCAAGACCCAGGTGGAAGGCGGTATATGATTTTGTTTCTCACAAACAGGGCATTCATCCTGTTCAGCAGAGAGAAAAGCGCCGCAATGGGGGCATTGAGTCGATCCCTGCGAGGATTCAGGCAGTTTGCCGTCGACATGATAATCCAATTGCTGCGTAAAGCACTCGATCAGCCGGTTCGCAGCCATGACATTACCTAAGCGGTAACGCCAAAAGGCCAGCCGCGTATGCGGATCGAACAATTCCAAACAGCCAACACCGGCATGATCACGCTGTGTCAGCTGCAATCCTTGCTGATAATTCCATGTTTGCCAGGTTTCATCGCCAGCCATTTTTGCCAGTACACGCTTATCCGTTGCGATGACGATGCCCGTGGCAAAATGCAGTTGATGATCGAGATCGATTTCAAGCCAGGCGAGAATGCTTTCTTCGTTGATCAATTGTGAAGAAAGCGCATTGAGCCATGCTGATGGTAAGTTGCTTAATGATGAATGAGGGAGTTGTTGCATGAATTAAACTGCAAAAAACATAAAATGAGATTTTCTTTAGAAAGTGAAGTAAGACACGCAATCAACCCCTTAATGGATTGATTATAGAATTTTCCAGCATGTGTTTTTTATAGCTTCAGCATCCGGCCGGACAACGTGATTTCTTCTGGTTTATGTTCGCCAGTTGCAAGCTGCTGGAATTTTTTCCTAGCCTTGTCGATTATTGCAGCTTTAGTTCTTTTCTTAAAGAATTGGTGGATTCAGGCAAGGCATTAAAGAAAGAAGTAGGTCCATTAGGGATCTAATTTTTCATCTAGTTCACTATCAGCGCGGGCTTCTGTGGGTAAATCCTCGATCAATTCTGGTTCACTCTCAATTTGAACATTTGCCGGAGAGTCATCAATTTCCTCAGGGATAGGCTCATTAGCGATAAGAACCTCTGCGGATATGTCCTCAACCAATTGGAGCACATTGTCAATATAGGTATCGGTCGATAACTCATCAATCAGTTTCGGTTCATTATCACTAAGACCGTCTGCCGATAAGTCATCAACCAGTATCGTAGTGTCTGTGGTTAGTCTGTTTCTTTCCAGAAATTGCCAATAAGTTGCCGACACCAAAGCAAAAGTGACCAACACGGCTACTAATAACAACAACTTTCCAGCATTGAAATGTTCGTTGTGTCCACCGAAAACGGATGTGCCATTACCTGAATTCATCATTTCCAATGTGGGCTGGCAATTTTCCAGAGCAGCACGGCGCGCCGCTTGCAGCCGATACAGGGTACTCTGCTTAATAGTTTCATTAGCACCGGCGTCTAATAATCTGGCAATTTCTTTTCCCAGTTCCTGCTCGTTCATAATTTCACTCCTTTTTCTCTGAGAATTGTAGCTAATGTATGAACTGCCCGTGAGCAATGTGTTTTTACACTACCTTCCGAGCATTTCATAATAGCGGCTGTTTCCGCCAAATTCATTTCTTCCCAGTAACGCAGTATGAAGGCTTCGCGTTGACGTGATGGCAGAATTTTTATTGCTTCCTCTATTAAATTAATGAGTTGTGCTCTCTCAAGCTGCGCATGGGGATCATTGGATTCCTGCTTTACCTGTAAAGTTTCGAGTATATCGAAGTCTTCTTGATTCTTATCTTGATCATTGGGGGTGAATGCTGAAAACAGTGTCGTCCATAGTGAACGGATCTTCTGCCGCCGGTAATAATCGCGAATGGTATTTTGCAGGATGCGCTGAAACAATAACGGTAGCTCATCAGCCGGTTTTGAAGCATAGCTCGCCGTCAGTTTCATCATGGAATCCTGAACGATATCCAATGCCATATGCTCGTCATGAAACGCGAACAAGGCTTGTTTATAGGCGCGCTTCTCGGTTTCAATCAGAAAATCTGAAAGTTCTTGTCGCGTGGCCAGGATTTGTAACCTTAAAGTAAGTGACTAAAAATAATTTAGAAAGTTAAAACTAACGGGTGCGAAATTTTTGTAGAATACTAAAATCTCGCAGGCAGCTGGAATAGTGTTAAATTTCATCAGAGATAAGAAATAAGGATTTTATTTTTTATGATCAGTTTAAAACTAAAACAAATAATTCCCTGCTAGATTCATGCGTAATGATTTTATTACTATTCTACTTATTTTTCGGTAATACAAAACTCTTATCTTAAAACAATCTAACAATGATCTGCTTTTATGCAACAGCGCACAGTCAATTGCCCGCAATGCGGTAAAGAATTAATCTGGGAACCGGCCAGCTGTTTTCGTCCGTTTTGTTCAGAGCGGTGTAAAACGAACGATCTGTCGCAATGGGCTCAAGAATCTTATCGTATTTCTGAAGCAGAAAAAGATCCGGAGAATACTATAACCACTGAGCCGATATAATGGATGAATCGATCTACGAGAAGAACCGCGAGTTACAGCGTAAGCTCGATCATCTGCTCAAGCAAGCCAGAGCCAATGAGAAAAAGCAGGAGTTATATGAGACCTTTGGCTTTGAAATTATTGGCGCCAATACACCCAAACAGCTGCGGGATTTGCTGTTATCGCAAACCGTTGAGCGTTTTCAATTGCTCGATGTTGTTTTGTGCTTGGTTGACTACCATAAGGACACCGAGCGTCTATTTTTTGAACGCGATGAAGAAGCGCAGTTAAGCTACGAGAACAAACTTTTGATTCTCGATACTTTAAAAGATGCGGAAATTATCCATTCACTGGCCGGTCATCCGGTGCTGGGCGTGGAGGCGTTGAAGAACTACCGCTGGATGATCGCCAATCTGAAAAACCGCGATCAGGTCAAGAGTGCTGCATTCCTGCCGCTGCTGCGCGGCGAGCAGATAATCGGCGCGCTCTTGCTGCTTAGTCAAGATCCGCATCGTTACCAGGCTGGCATTGGGACGCTTTTCTTGCAAAAAATATCCGCGATGGCTGCCGTTGCGATCGAAAACTGCCTGAATCAGCAACGGCTCAAGGAAATTAGCTACCAGGACGTGCTGACGCAGGCGTATAACCGCCGCTATTTCGATTTACGTTTCAAAGATGAGATTGCCCGCTGCATGCGCTGGGATGATGACCTGATCTGCATGTTTCTCGACGTGGATCATTTCAAGAAGATCAATGACACCTACGGCCATCAAACCGGTGATCTGGTGCTCCGCTACATGGTCGGCGTAATCAAGGAGCAAGTCCGGTCGTGCGATATTGTGGCGCGTTACGGCGGGGAAGAATTCGTCGTCGCTTTACCGTCGACGACATTGCAAGCAGCGCATGAAATTGCCGAACGGCTGCGTCAAGCGGTTTGCTCCACTGCGCTGAATTTTCATGACAAACAGTTCACAGTATCGATTTCGATCGGTATCGCCAGCTTGCGAAGTTTGTTGACTGCGCAGCAACACGACGCGGATTTCATTTGCAACACCTTACTCGATCGAGCTGACCAGGCTTTATACGCCGCCAAATCAGGCGGCCGCAATCAGGTTGCGGTATACGCTGACGCCGATCTGGTTACGCATTGAAAACGAGGCGGTGCTTTCCGCTTGTATTCATTCGATTCCACGCATCATCGCAATGCCATGTGCGCCCATTTCTTGGGCGATAGGCAAATCTTCCCGGTGTAACCCGCCCAACGCATAAACCGGCAGCGGATAACCGCGAATCAGCGCAGCAAATCTTCTCCAGCCCAGTGGTGATAATCCCGGGTGACTCAATGTCGGCTGCACCGGCCCCAGCACGGCAAAATCAATCCCCAACTGCTCGGCGGCAAAAAGTTCTTCGGCATTATGGCAGGATGCGCCGCATAATCCGTAACTCGGATCGGGGCGGGATGACAAAGTCATCAACTGCGCCGACGTCAAATGCACGCCATCCGCGCCAATCTTAAGTGCCAATTCAAGATCGCCGTTGATCAGCACTTTTGCTTGGTGGGTTCGGGCGAGTTTCAGAACCGTTTTGGCAAAGTCATGCAATATATCCGGCGGCATGTGCTTTTCGCGGATCTGCAACAAACGCAGACCGTTTTGCAATGCTCGTTCGATCTGCTGCAATGCCGCTTCGACGCCGGTTTCAGTGGCACGGGTAATAGCGTAAACCGGTGGCAGCAATAACGATTGCAAAATGGGTCCGTTGGCAGGCAGAACCGGGGCTACTGCAACTTGATGCGGCCATTGCCAGGACAATCCCTGTTCCTCACGCGGCAAAACTTCGCCTTGCCATTCCACCACCCGAAAGAAATGCAGCCGCACAGTGGCGTGTGTATAGGTAAAAATGCGTGTGATCCAAGGCTGGGCATGCACAACGTGAATACCCAGCTCTTCCCATAATTCCCGTTCCAGCGCGCGCAGCAGCGATTCGTCCGGTTCAACCTTACCGCCGGGAAATTCCCAGTAACCGGCATAGACTTTACCGCCGGGCCGTTGTGTTAGCAAAAATTGGCCGTTCGGCCGTAATATCACAGCCGCGACGACTTCAACGATAGGGATTGATGCAGCGCCGGGAGCCGCTACGTGACTCATTGATCGGGTTTGCCGTTAACCGGCGGTTGCCGCCCGGACAGATCGCGTGCGAATTGCCACGCCACCCGGCCGCTGCGCGAGCCGCGCTCGATTGACCATTGCAGTGCTTCGGTGCGCGCCAGCGCGGTCATTTCCGGAATACCGAAATAAGCTAGCCAATAGCGCACGATGTCCAGATATTCATCTTGATTGAACGGATAAAACGACACCCACAGCCCAAAACGCTCCGACAACGAGATTTTCTCTTCGATCGCTTCACTCGGATGCACTTCGTCGCCGATATGCTTCGTGTCGAGATTGTCGCGCATGAATTCCGGCACCATGTGACGCCGGTTCGATGTGGCATAAATCAGCATATTGTCGGAAATCGTGGCAATTGAACCATCCAGCACCACTTTGAGCGCTTTGTAGCCTGGCTCGTCGGTTTCAAACGACAAATCGTCGCAGAACAGAATGAAACGCTCCGGGCGCTGATAAATCTTTTCCACGATGTCATGCAGATCGACCAGATGATGCTTCTCCACTTCGATCAGGCGCAAGCCATCCTGTGCATATTTATTCAGCAGTGCTTTGATCAAGGACGATTTGCCGGTGCCGCGCGCGCCCGTCAGCAGCACGTTGTTGGCGGAAAATCCCTGTACAAATTGCCGCGTGTTCTGATCGATGCGTTGTTTCTGATCATCAATGCCGCACAAGGCGTCGAGTGTGATGCGGTGCGGCTGCGTTACCGGCTGGATAAATCCGGTATTTCCCTGCCTGCGCCAGCGGAAGGCAATCGCTGTCTGCCAATTCGGTTCCGGCTGCGCGGGCGGTAACCATTTTTCCAGATGATCGAGCAGCTTATCCGCTCGTTGATAGAATTTGTCCCAATCGCTCACGTTGTGTTTGCCTCTCGATCAGCTGCGGTAACTGGCGTTGATCTTGACGTAATCGTAAGAGAAATCGCAGGTCCACACCGTGGTGGCAGCTGAACCGCGATTCAGCACTACACGGATGGTGATTTCAGCTTGGTTCATCACACGCTGCCCGTCCGCTTCGCGATAATCGGCTGCCCGCCCGCCTTTTTCCGCCACTAGCACATCGTCCAGATACAGCTGAATGCCGTCGACATTCAAATCATCGATTCCGGCGTAGCCGATGGCCGCGAGAATCCGGCCCAGATTCGGGTCGGACGCGAAAAAAGCGGTTTTGACCAGCGGCGAATGCGCAATCGCGTAAGCCACCTTGGCGCATTCATCGGCATCCTTGCCCGCTTCGATCTGCACCGTGATAAATTTGGTCGCGCCTTCGCCGTCGCGCACGATCATTTTCGCCAGTTCGGCGGCAACGGCGGTCACGGTTTGCTGTAATTGCGCGAATTCGCTACTGTCTTGCCGGGTGATTTCAGCATGCCCGGCTTTTCCCGTCGCTAGCACGATGAACGCGTCGTTGGTCGAGGTATCGCCGTCCACCGTGATGCGATTGAAAGAATGATCCGCCGCATAGCGCGTCATCTCTTGCAGCAAAGGCTGGCTGATAACCGCATCGGTCGCGACATACCCCAGCATGGTCGCCATGTTCGGGCGGATCATGCCGGAACCCTTGGCGATGCCGGTCACCGTGACTGTTTTGCCGCCGATTTGCACCTGCCGTGACGCCGCTTTTGGCACGATGTCCGTGGTCATGATCGCGTGCGCGGCGTTGAACCAGTTATCCGCCTTGCAATTCGCCACCGCCGCGGGCAATCCCTGGACGATCTTGTCGACCGGCAACGGTTCCATGATCACCCCGGTCGAGAACGGCAGCACCTGTTGCGTGGCGCAACCCAGCAGCCGGCCTGTTTCGGCGCAGGTTGCCAGCGCATGCTGAATACCCGCCTCGCCGGTTCCAGCGTTGGCGTTGCCGGTGTTGACCACCAAGGCGCGGATGGCGGCGTGCGCCAAATGCTGCTTCGCCACGGTTACCGGCGCGGCGCAAAAACGGTTCTGCGTAAACACCCCGGCCGCTTGCGTGCCTTCGTCCAGCACCATCACCAGCAAATCCTTGCGGTTGGCCTTTTTGATCCCGGCCTCGGCAATGCCGAGCGCGACGCCCGCAACGGGCAGCAATTGTTCAGGCGTTAACGGCGGAATATTGACGGGCATGGCCATTCCTTACGATGATTGAAAAGCCGCTATGCTACCGTATCTGCCGTAACGTTTGCCACAAATTGCAGCATCATTCCCCCGCAATGCGCTGGATTTCGCTATGATTCGTGCAACCACTTAACCATAACCGTTTTCTATGGACAAAAATTTTTCCGGACAAAACCTGAACGGCCGCAGTTTTCACGGGCAGGATTGTCGAGCGTTGCCGAGCTGTACGCAATATGGTTAGTTGATGCTGATGGTGACGGCCTGATTTTAGGCCGATGCTGGAAGCGTAGTGAAGTCGAAGTAAAGATAAAGATTTGCGATTCTGTTCACAAACGAGGGAGGTAAGCATGGACTCAACCATCAGCTACAAAAAACGCCGCCTATATAAATACACGCTGTTTTCCGATTACCAGCACTGTACGAGTATTTACCCGTCTTATTGATCTGGATATGAGCGGTGTGCTGATGATTAAGAAGAATTACGCCTGGGATGGTGCTAGCGGGCCGATTCTCGATACCCAAAGAATAATGCGTGGTTCGCTGGTGCATGATGCTTTGTATCAATTGATGTGCGAGGAACACCTGCCACAAAAAGCGCGTGAGAATGCTGACTGGTTGCTTCGAGAGATTTGCATTGAGGATGGCATGCCCAAGTTCAATGCAGATTTGGTTTATCTGGCAGTGGATTTGTTTGGTAAAAATTATACTAAACCGGACTTGCTGCGTGCGCCGTAACGTAATGATCTGAAGGGAAGAAATGATTGTTGGATTTTATCCATAAAAAACCCCGGCAGACCGGGGTTTTTTGTTTAAGCTTTACGCTTTACGCTCGACTTACTGCGGCACGATGTTCGATGCTTGCTTGCCTTTAGGGCCTGTCGTTACATCGAAGGTAACGCGTTGTGCTTCACGCAGTGATTTGAAACCGTTGCTGTTGATTGCAGAGAAGTGTGCAAATAAATCTTCTCCACCGTTATCTGGGGTAATAAAGCCAAAACCTTTAGCGTCATTGAACCATTTAACTACACCTGTTGCCATGTTTATTTCCTTAATAATTAATGAATTTACTTCTTCTACAGTGATCCGTAGTGGCCATCGAATATCAAGGAAAAAGCTCAACCATAAGCATCACATTTCACAACTTGAATCCAAAAGACTCTCCTAAGATACACGTTTCCTGACAAAGTTCAAGCATTTATTGATAATTCTGGAGTGATAACTCAAGAATTAAAAACTAAACGTGGCTCTAGCAGATTGATTCGATAGTTTAAAAAGAAGCAGTAGCTCAGATTGAAAATATTCCGGTTGATATGCTGTGGATTGCAACCATTTCGTTTTTTGCTCGAGTCTTGCGCTCGTAAATATGCTACTGGGAAAATTTTTATCGTATCTGTAGCCTACCCGGTCGCATCGCATCACTGCCTATCTGTTCATGCTTAGAAGTAGAATGCTATGACTGATGAGGGAAACTGAACGTGGCGCGACCGGTACCGGACGTGATATCCGCAGCGGACCCAGATAGCTCGGCAACTTTTGTAATTGAGTGCATTTTGCTGTTCATACTCGATTCAAGAAATGCCCTGAATACCCGATTACCAATCCAGCCGGTTGCTGCGTATGGAAGGGTGTGCGCTACCCGGGTTGAAAGAAACCGGATATCCAATAAATCAATCTTGTATAAATTCATCAGTCTATGCGTTTAGGAATACTTGAAGACGAACCCACTCAAGTAGCTATCTATGAGCTACTGCTTTCGCCCGATCGCTACCAATGTGAATTTTTTGGAACCATAGCATCCTTTCTCGAGGCACTCCGGGATAGAAGATTTGATCTGCTTGTGATCGATTGGATATTGCCGGATGGTACTGCCGGGGAAGCGCTTAAATGGATCCGGGGAAATATGGATTGGCATATTCCGATTATTTGTGTGACTTCGCGTAACAGTGAATCGGATGTCGTTAATGTTTTGCATATGGGCGCGGATGATTATTTCGTGAAATCTTCCCGGCATTTTGAGTTACTCGCCAGAATAGAGACACTGGCGCGCCGCAGTCGCGAGAAGCCGCCCGCAATGCTCCAGTTCGGCCCTTACAAAATTGATTCAGAAAATCAGGCAATCTGTGTCGACGGCAGAAATGCCGGACTTACTCAGAAAGAATTCGTGCTGGCCTGCTATCTGTTTCAGAATATGAATAAACTACTGTCGAGAATTCACCTGTTGGAGAAAATATGGGGATTGTCGGCGGAAATCGATACCCGTACCGTGGACACGCACATCAGCCGGATCCGGAATAAGCTCAATCTCGCCACGCGAAGTGAATGGGATATTCTGACAATCTACGGTTATGGTTACCGTTTGCAACATGCCAAAACTGTTGAGACGGTTAGGTGACCGGCTTTATTCCGGCTGATTTATCCATACCAATAAAGACGGGAGCCGAGGCTCCCGTTTTCAATCCAGAATGAAGCGGAATTAAATAGCCGTTGCTTTTCTACGGCGAATGGCAAAACCAACTAAACCTAAACCGGCCAGTAGCATCGCATAAGTTTCAGGTTCCGGAACCGGTGTGACATTAAACTCGACTTCGCTCAGGAAAACCCATGCATTACTTCTATGGATTGTCACAGCGAGATCGTTACCCGTGAACGATAAGCCATTTGCCACAAATGCGAATGGCGCAGAACCGGAAGGATCCGAAATGAGGAAATTGATTCCGTTCACATCCACGCTTGCTGGCGCGCTGACGCCACCGGAGCCATTTGAGTCGTCAAAATGAAAAGTGACGGAACTGACATTGACAGGCGCATTCCAGTGAAAGGTAATGGTCGGATCCAGAGTCCAGCCGACATAGGGGCCATTGCCGGCAGGTGCTTCAGTGACAAACCAGTTGTCGGTCGCAATGATTCCATCGGTCAGATCGCCACGGCCGCCAGATAGTGCAGCGTTATCACATGTCACACAACCTGCACCGCTGTAGGTTTCATCCCAGTAGTTATAACTGCCGGTATTGCCGTTCAGCATGTTGTAACTGTCCGGAGTGAGAGCGGCATATGCGCTGCTTGCCGCACCTAGAATCACCAGTGTGGTGATATTAGCCAATATTTTCTTGTTCATTTCACAATCTCCATCGTGTATAAAAAATTGTATCGTTTTGTTTTATTGATTCGTTCAGTTTTTACTTCTGCAATTTAAAACAGCAGGTCTTCTGAGTACATAGGTGTCACCTCCTCTTTTTCTAGTACATCTATACTAGAAATAAAGAGATGCTACGCTGATATTCTTATCCGCTGTTTTTGCTATCATGCGAGTGAGTACAGTATCCGTTGGAGCTTTTTTATGATTGATGCAATTGCGGTTTCAAATAATAGAAAACAGGATCGTCGTCAGGATATGCCGTTTTTCTGCGCTTACCATGTGGGGATCAGAATGGGCAGACGGATCGGAGAGCGCAGAGTGTCGGAGAAAGGGAAACCGGTGTACGTCGATCGTTACACGGGAAATGTGCTGTTTTGTGTCATTGCTATTTTATTACTGAGTGCGTTAGACGCCTACCTGACGCTCAACATCCTTAACCAGGGCGGGGAAGAGATCAACTGGTTTATGGCCGTGCTGATCGAGGAAAGTACAGAAAAGTTTGTTGCTGTAAAACTGGCGCTTACCGCGATGGCACTCATTCTACTGGTTATTCATCATAACGTCCGGTTGATTGAGTGCCTGCGTGTCAGGCATCTCAAGTACGCAATCCTCGCTGGGTATAGCACATTGATCGGATACGAATGCTATCTGCTGGAATTGGCAGCCGCGTTTTAAGTCGAGAACGGAGCAAGCGGAAAAGAATGTCGTAATCTGATTAGCCAGTAGGACGATCACATAAAAGCCTTTCTAGCGCAAGCTGGTTTTGAAATAGCTGGCTATATTTCTTAAATCATCCAGTACCAGCGTGCCTGCTGCTAACTGTAAGCGCAGATAGGCCAGCAGATAATCAAACCGTGCCCGTGAAAGATCGCGTTGTGCGGTATACAGTTGTTGTTGCGCGTCCAAAAGATTTAAATTGATGCGGATACCGCCACGGATGCTTTTTTCTGTTGCATCGACGAGCAGTTCAGCCGATTTGACTGCCAACTCCAACGATTCAATTTTTTTGACACCGCTTTTTAACAGATTGTATTGTTTTTTCAATTCGACCAGTACTTTGTCGGTTACCGCGTCGAGATCGGCTTCCGCGCGTGCGTGATTCGCTTTAGCCTGAGCCGTGAGGGCGTTTACACGGCCACCGGCATATAGAGGGAAATTAACTTCAACACCGATTGTGCCAAGCTCGGCATCTTGATTGCGTGTGATAAATGATCCTCTATTGTTCTTGGATAAACTGGCGACTAAATCGACGCGCGGGGTATGTCCGGCAAAACTCTTTCTGATTTCCTCTTTACCGGATGTTACCGCATGGCGTTGTGTCACCAGCTCGGCATTGCGTTCCAGCGCCAAAGCATACCAATTGTCATAATCTTGCAACTGAATGGCGCGCGTATTAAACGCATCGGACAATCGATCTAACTGGTTTATTTTTTGTCCTATGATGGCTTCAAGTTTAAGTCGAGCTCCTTCCAGCTCATCATTGGCTTCAATAACACGTGCTTGTGCAATGGCGTGTTTCGATTGCGTTTCCAAAACATCGGTCGTTGTTCCCTCACCTTTGATTAACATGCGCTCATTGACGCGCTTGAGTTCCTCAAGGGAAACCAGCTGTGCTTCTGCGAGCTTGACATGATCTTGTGCCAGCAATGTTTCCACATAAGCTTCTACTAACCTTACAATGAGCTGCTGACTGCGCCCGGTAAATTTTGCCCGGCTGGAATCGGCTTGTGCTTTTCCGATGCGATAACTCGCTACCGCTTCCAAATTGATCAAAGGTTGACGCAAAGTCAACGAGCTTATCTGACTATCAAAAGTAACAACGTCTGAAACACTCTGGCCGGTTTGTGTTTTACCCGTAATGGTTCCTGAGCTTTTGTTTTGTGTATGCGTGATTGAAAGGTTGGGCAGCAAGCTTGCCAAACCGATGGCCTCGGCTTGTTGTCCGGCCTCATTTTCATGATAAGCGGAACGATAAGTCGGGTCATGCTGTAATGCAGCTTCATAAGCATCTAAGAGGCTCATTGCATGACCATGGCTGATCGGGCTCAAGAAAAACCCGGCTAAAATTAAAATTTTACGGATATCTATCATTACCGTTATTCTTCACTCAAGGCCGAATGAACGCGATCCAGGATCGGTTTGAATAGATAGCTCATCAACGAGCGTTCACCGGTTTTAATGAATATTTCTACCGGCATGCCGGCGCGTATTTGTTGGTCGGTCAGCTTTTTTATACCTTCCGGTGTAACCTTGGCCTTGATATTATAAAACGGAAGTCCGCTACGTTCATCCATAAGGCGATCCGCCGATACTTGGGTGACGGTGCCCGGTATATTAGGGGTTTTCTTTTGATTTAACGCGGAAAAAATAAGATCGACTGGAAGATCTACGTGTACCCGGTCAATCAGATGAACCGGCACTTGCCCGGTAATGATCAGCATATCATCGCTTGGAACGATATCCATCAACTTAAATCCCGGGCTGATCACACCGCCTTCGGTAAAGACATTCATCCCCACCACAATGCCATCGACGGGTGCTTTAACTTCCACATTGGCTAGTTCAAAATCCTGTCCGCTCAAACGGCTGCTTAAAGAATCCACTTCTCGTTTGATGTCGGATAGCTGTTGCCGCACTTCTTTCTGGTATTCCTGCTGGCGATGAATGCGCCGTTGTTCCAGTTCGGCTATTTGGCGTTGGATGCGGCCGATGTTGCCGGTTTCCGCAGAAATCTCCCCGGTCAATTGGGTATACGTGCGTTCGAGTTCCAATACGCGATTGCGAGGAACGAAACCATCCTGTGACAAGTCGCGCAGATTGACAAGCTGTTCTTCCAGGAACTTCAATTGCGCATTTTTACTGCTCCGCGATGCTTCCAGTCCGCGCAATTGCATTTTTGAGCCTGCAATATTTTCTTCCAGTGCCGCGATTTCATGATGCAAGGCTAACTGGCGCGATGTGAATAATTGGTTCTGAGTGATGATGTTATTGGCGATACGCGGATCATGCTGGAGTGTGAGCAAGTCCTGCGGGAAAGTGATTTCCTTGATGCCATCGCGTTCCGCCAATAGACGCGCTTCCACTGCGCGTGCGGTATATAGTTGACTGCGGGTGATTTCAGCCTGTGCTTTGAGCTGAACATCATTCATCCGGACTAACACTTGGCCGACTGCGACATGATCGCCTTCCTTCACCAGAATGCTGTCGATAATGCCGCCGATTTGATGCTGGACTGCCTGCAGATGACTGGCGACCGTAACCGTGCCAGGAACTGGCACGCCTTTATCCAGCGGTGCGAAAGTGGCCCACAGAATAAATCCGCCAAAGCCTGCCAGGACGATCCACCAGCCCAATTTGGTATGGAGGGTCTCATCGGTTTCGACCTGATGAGATAAATCGGTTGGCGCATGTTCAACGACGGTCTTTTTCTCTTCAACTGCAAGCTTCATTATTCTTCCTGTCCGGTAATCAGTATGTTCTCAAGGTAAGATTGAAAGGCGCGGTAAAAATCAGCCGGTTTGAGAGTCGGCCGCATGAGCGGTTGGGGGTGCTGGGTTTTGCGCAGCTTGCTGCTCGGCTTTCTTTTGTGCCAGCTGTGCCTGATGCGCTTGCTGTTGCTTTGCGAGCGCCTCCACCACTTGATTGGTCGGCCCGAATATTTTTGCAGCGCCGTCCTGCAATAATAGCAATTTCGTGGTTACACTGAGGATACTGGTGCGGTGTGTGATCAAGACAATGGTTTTGCCACGTATGCGCAGATCGGTGATGGCGGCCAGAAGTGCTTGTTCGCCCACATCGTCCAGGTTTGAGTTGGGTTCATCGAGAACGATCAAGGATGGATCATCATACATGGCGCGCGCCAAACCGATGCGTTGTTTTTGTCCGCCGGAAAGACCGGCGCCACCTTCACCCAGATGCGTGTCGTAACCTTCCGGCATATTCAAAATCATGTCGTGAACCCCGGCACGTCTGGCTGCCAGAATAACTTTTTCCGCATTGATTTCGCCGAAACGGGCGATATTTTCCGAAACCGTGCCCGCGAAGAGTTCGATATCTTGCGGCAGATAACCGATATGCGGACCCAATTCGTCCTTGTTCCACAGATAGACATCGGCGCCATCCAATCTGACTTTTCCCGCCGCTGCCGGCCACACGCCAACCAGTAAGCGCGCCAGAGTTGATTTTCCCGATCCGCTCGGGCCGATAATGCCGAGCACTTCGCCAGCGGCGAGGGAAAAATTCAATCCCTTGATGACGGGAACTTTGCTGCCGGGCGGAGCTGCCGTGACATTTTCTACTGCAACCACGCCGAGTGGTTTGGGCAGCGCCATGCCAGCCGTTCGTTCCGGATTCTGTTCAAGCAATTGCGTGAGACGCTCATAAGCGCTGCGGGTGCCGCCAATCTGCTTCCATACACTGATGAGTAATTGTACCGGTGCGATGGCTCTGCCCAATAGAATTGAACCGGCGATCATCATACCCGGGGTGATGCTGTTATCCAGCACCAATAAGGCACCTAATCCCAACATTAGAGACTGTAATGCGACGGTACAAGATTTGGACAGCGCGGTGACGATGCCGGATTTCTCGCTGGCTTCGGCTTGCAGATTGAGAAAACGGCGATGCAGCTTATACCAGCGTGCTTGGAGATTGGGCAGCATACCCATCGCTTCGATGACTTCGGCATTACGCAAATTGTTGGAAGCGATATTGCTGGACGCAATCGACATTGAATTGGCTTCGGCTAGAGGTTTATGCGAGATTTTCTCATTGATGTACGCTAATGCAATCAATATGATCGTGCCGCATAAAGCAAAAACCCCCAGAATGGGATGAAACATGAAGATCACGAATAAATAAATCGGAAACCATGGTGCGTCAAAGAAAGCGAACAAAGCATTGCCGGTCAGGAATTGCCGTAAATTGGTCAAATCTTTTAAAGCTTGCCCGGCATTGCTATCGCCCTTTTTGAGACTTTCCTCAAAGGCGGCGGTATAAACGCGTTTATTCAATTTCATATCGAGTTGCGCACCGACACGAATCAATACAAAGCTGCGGACGAATTCCAGCGCGCCCATAAAAATGTAGGCGCCTAACATGATCAGTGTCAGCATCAATAAAGTCATTTCATTGCGGCTGGTTAATACGCTGTCATACAGTTGCAGCATATAAATGGCCGGCATGAGCATCAACATGTTGATGACCGCGCTAAAAACACCGATGTTTCTAAAGGTTTTTTTAAAGCTGGTCAGTACCTGCGCAATTTCATTCTGAGGCGCTTTAAATTTGAACTTCATTTGAATATAAATGCCATGGAGTTGAATAATTCATCAGTGAATACGTGATCCATTGAATTGATTATAGTTGTCGATTGTTAGTGTGGACCTGGTAAATCTTCTGCCGTCAGTTTGAATGATCGTGGGGAAAAATCTAAATCCCGCTTGGCTTCGGACCAGTCAAATTTCAAATCCTGATTCATTCTTTCCGCCATTGCCGTGGTCCAATTGCGGTATTTCGGCAGCCATCGTAATCCCCATGTTGCGATCTGAAAAAGCCATAGCGGCACTGTCAACATGCGTGGAGAACGGTTCATCACCGTGAATACGCGCTCAACCATGGTGCGATAGGTCAAAGTTTCCTCGCCGCTGAGGTTATAGGCCCGGTTGGTCAAATTTTCCCTGCTCAGTGCGGCATAACATGCAGCGGCTACATCTTCCACGTGGATAGGCTGCCGCAAACCGCTTGCTGACCCGAACAAGGGAAAGAACCCAAACCGGCGGATAAATTGCGCAATTTCAGTAATATTTTTGTCACGTCCGTATCCGTAAATCAGTGTCGGACGCAAAATGACGCATTCTACCTCATGTGCGGCGGCCCATGTTTGCAGTAACTCTTCGCTTTTAATCAATTGTTGTGCAATTTTCCTTTCGTTGGGATCGGATGAAGTATTTTTGGTGAAACGGCTAGTGGAGGATAGTACGACGATCCGTCGAGCGCCATAAGCCGATAACAGATCAAAATGCTCGGATAACGCCCAAATTGGCGCCACACATAACCAAGCGCGAATTTCACGGCCTTCATTGCAAACCTTTGTGCTATCCATTGTAGCAAATTGTTGCCATGTGATTTGCGGGTGCAGTGTTTTGTTTGTGATGGGATGGCGAGAGAATGCGGTGACATGCCAGCCATGCTCAATCAGTTTCCTGATTAAACATTCTCCTGCCAGACTGGTTGCACCCAGCAATCCAACGCGTGGCTCATTCATGTTTGAATTTCAACATCCGGTAACAATTTTGCGCCGCATAAACCAGTACTGTGGCGCTGAAGCGCAGCCATACACCTAATGTAATCAATCCCATTAATATGCCGGGATATTGCTGACGGAAAAATTTCCGGTAGAAACGCAGCATGCCTTTATGTTTATGCCAAGAAACGAAGTACGGCCGGGCGCGGCTGCAGGTTCCCTGGAAATGAACAACCGGAGCATCCGGCACAAAAACAATTTTCCAGTTCTTTTGTTTGAACTGCATGCACCAATCCAAGTCCTCGCAATGCAGGAAATATTGTTCGTCCCAAGAGCCGACATCGTCGATGGCTTGACGCTTTACCAGCATCAATGCGCCGGATATCGCTTCAACTTCGATGGGGGTTTGGGGTAAAGGCTGTTTATCCAGATGAAAATCAAAAAACAGCCGTGGCGAGTATTTTTCCAGATGATGCAAACCGAAAGCGCGCACGAAAGCCCGCCATGGCGTGGGGATCGCGCGCCGCCCGCCGCCTTGTTCGGAACCATCCGGGTTAACGAGATAGCCGCCAATCATGCCGATGCGAGGATCCGATTCCATGACTTGCATCATGCGCTGTAGTGAATTTTCCTGCAGGATGCAATCCGGATTCAAGAAAAGAATATAAGGCTGCGTTGATGCAGCAAGTCCAGTGTTGCAACCGGCGGCGAAGCCAGCATTACTATTCAGGCGAACTATCTGGAGGTGATTATCTGCGGAAAAACTGGATTCAAGTTCTGACAGGCTGGAATCAGAAGAAGCGTTGTCAATGACTAAGACTTGCTGAACTTGTTGCAAAACTGCCTGAACGCACTGGGTTAATATTCGACCGGCGTTATAGTTGACAACTATTACAGATATGGGTTGTTTGCATCGTTCTTTTATGTCGTGACAGATTTGTTGTGGAGCGTGCATTGTCTATCTTTAAATAAGGCCACTATGAGATGAAATAACTGCTGCTTAGTATTATCGGTAATTATCTCATGGTGTCAATGGGTTGTATTCTTTAGTTTGACAGATGCTTTAATAAAAGCCCTGCGTGGCAACCAAGCCATCATTCGCAGTAAGCTTAAGCAAGAACAGATTCGCTTGCTCTGAATTTTTTTTCTTTGTTCCAATAGTGGTCCGATATGCTTAAAGGCATCGATTTTAGCTTGCGAATAAAGCTTAAGACGGCCAGAAGCAGCATAAAAAAATCCCACGTAAAGAATCATGGCGAGATGGATCGGCATGAGGATAAAAATTAGCGGACTGGGCATATTCTTGATAAATGTCCAGGTTAAGTTACGATGCCCATGATAAACCGAGAAGTCGCTCGAGCTTCCTGTGATGCCTGAACCGACGTGATGCACTTTAGCGCTTGGGAGTAACAGGCTTTTACCACCGCTGAGCCGCAGACGAAAACCAAGATCGACATCTTCAGAGTAAGCAAAATAAGTTTCATCGAAGCCGCCTAAGCGGCGATATGTTTCGGTGCGATATATCGCTGCGGCTGCACATGCTGAAAAAATCTCTACCGGCTGTTTGGGAGTAATATCGCGAGGGTATCCATGGGCGGTGCGCCAATGTAATCCGGATAGGTGGTAACTATCGCCCAGCCCATCCAAGTGCGATGGATTATTTGCGTCAATCAGTGCACAGGCAAAGCAATCGACATCCGGAATCCGATGAATGTTTTTTACAATTTCTTCTAGGCATTCCGGCTCAGGATAAGCATCAGGATTCAGAAAAAAAATCCATTCACTTAGAATATAATCCGTTACGGCGAGGTTATTTGCAGCTGCGAAACCGGTATTTTCATTTAGGCGAACAAGGCGGCATGGGAAGTTTGTTTTCTCGGCCGCCTGCCAAGAATTATCCACGCTGTGGTTATCTATTACGATGACCTCAAAATTTGAGTAAGTTTGCTCTGCTAATGCAGACAAAGCTTTGGACAGCATCTCTCCGGAATTGTAGTTGACAACGATAACAGAAATAAAAGGGTTAAAAGGGGGCTGTGTGCGAGTCATTCGTTTTGCAGTTCATGATCAGTTTTCATGATTAAGTATGATTTACTCACGCATTGATTGCTTGATTGCTCGTATTTTTGGAATTCTGGCCATCTTGCAAAATATTACGCAGTTGGCGTTCGGCAACAGCAAATGAGAAATGCTCCTCGATATTCACTTTTCCTGAATTGGATAAACTTGTCCATAGTTGTTCATCATCGTAGGCGCGGACAATTTGCCTGGCGAAGTCTTCCGGAGTGTCTGCAACCAGGATGTCTTTGCCGTGCGTGAGATTCATTCCTTCGGCTGCGACTGTGGTGGCAATTACCGGCACACCGTAAGTCATGCTGGTGTTGATTTTGCCTTTAACGCCAGCGCCATAACGAATGGGGGCGATAGATAGTCTGATACGATCAAAAATTGGTTTTATGTCTGATACAAAGCCTTTAATAATGATATGCGAGGAAGCATGAGCAGCAATTTTGGAGGGAATATTGGAGCCAATTATCAAAAGTTTTAAATCCGTTTTTAATGAATGGAGTATCGGGAAAATTTCGTTAATAAAAAATTCCATTGCATCAACATTAGGGCGGTGTTCAAAACCGCCGATAAACAGAATATCTTTTCTTTCTTGATATCCGTAAACCGTTTCCTGGTTTTGATGAATATTCGATAATAGCGCTACCGGCACATCGGGAGCCTCTTGTTTAAATAATTCAATTTCTACCGGACTGACTAATAAAGTTTTATCCGCTTTACGTGCAGTGCTCAATTCCTGCAGTTTTAGCCTTTCGGCTGCAGCCAATTGCTGTTTATCCTGATTGATCAAAGCCTGCCGCTGTTCACGCAGAAAATGTAGATCCACCGTATCGAACAGTATCATTGCATTCGTGCAGTATTTTTTTGCGGTATCTATAAATTGCTCGGCAACATTGACCCGGCTGAGTAATACAACATCGTATAGATGCCCATGTGCTATCAAATGCGAATGAATCGATTCCAGATAAGGCAAATAAAAGCATTCGATACCGATAGACTGCATTCTTCGTGTATAAACCGGGTGATATGCAAGCGTTTTTGCGATAAAACTGACTTTGTATCCTAATTTTTTGAAAACTTGCAGCAAATTAAACATGCGTAATGAGCCAGAATCATTATCGGGCATTAGAACCAGATCATCGAGGACAAGCACACGCTTATTGACGTCGCGTTCTTTCTCAAGATGGGGCATGTCTCCGTTGGGCCGGTGAGATTGCAGTGTTTCGTGCCAGCGTCGATAAAACTTTTCATGATTAACCGTCTGATAACGTTTGGTGCCTTGTGTAACATCTGTTCCGGAAGATACGCCTTCAAAGTGAATCACGGTGACGGCGGGCTGATAGTACACTCTCTTTCCAATCTTTCTGACACGAAAAGCGAGATCGGTGTCTTCATAATAAGCGGGGGAATAGTAATCGTCCAATAGCCCGAGATCGACAAGATCTTGCCGTTTAATCATTAAGCAAGCTCCCGAACAATAATCAACGGCTCTGCAATAAGAATATTCCGGCTTTTCCGGATCATCGGTGCGCCCATAATTCCAGGCTGAAGCATCCTGCCACACGATACCCCCGGCTTCTTGCAACTTGCCATCAGGATAAACCAGTTTGACTCCCACCAATCCGGCATCTGGAAAGTCTGAGAATGTTTTTGTTAACGCGCTTAACCAGTCACGAGTGACGATCGTATCGTTGTTTAACAGTACGATAAAGCGTCCTTTTGCGGCGTTCACTCCGGTATTGCAAGAGTGGATGAATCCCTTGTTTTCTATGTTGTGGATGACTGTAATTCCTTTGATGGCACTGAGCATCTTGGAGGTGTCATCGGTTGATGCATCATCCACGACAATCACTTCATAGACACTTTCTCCACTGTTTTCATGAATCGATTTAAGGCAGGTGAAAGTGTATAAATGTTTGTTGTAAACCGGGATGACAATAGAAATATCGGGATTAGGGGTCTCTGGAAAACTCAGTGTGTGATAGCGGGTTGCAATTGAATAATCGTTTTTATGTGGCTGGGCTTTCTGAGGGGCAGAAAAGCACTTTCTGTGGATTCGTGTGAGTAACGCACGAAATCCTTGTGTTTTTAGAATGTTTATTGCGGCTGGAACGTATTTAAATAGTTTGGTCATTTGTAGGCTTGCTTTTGTTGGTTTTGGCGTGTTTCGGAAACCTATTGGAATGCAACGGTTTCTTATTGATATTTTGTGGAACAGCAATTGAACGGCATTTTATAGCATGCGGTGATGGTTTGTTAACGTACTAGGCCGTGGCCGTAATAATAATCATCCAATACTAATGTGCGCAGCAAATCTGTTTCGGATCCGGAAGGGTTTTTAATAAACTGCAAGAAAAGATCCTCTGCAATTTCTCCGGGTACCTCAAAATCAGTTAATAAGTTATCTCTTAGATTGATTGATTGGTTAACAAAATCCAGCATGCCTCGCCGGATTTCCGAGCGTGCCGCCGCCGTTTGACGTTCTTCATTCGATTGCGCGCGGAATTCAGGTGTTATATCAGTTGAATTGGTTGCTCTGTAGAACACTATTTGCGCGTCGTCGGCACTCAAAAATTTTTCAATAGTAAAGCTTTTTCTATATATGATTGGCTCGGTCGCAGTCGGTTTAGCATAATGACAATAATAACCCTGTGCAATGACTTGATGGTTCAAAGCAACCTGCTCTGCAGAGTCTAGCGTCATTAAATAGTAGCCATGTATTTTTTGTCCCAGAAGCTGATTGAGGCGTTTTTGTGTTGTCGCTGCGTAACCAATATCGACAATGGCAACAGTCGAATCTTTGTTTAATCCAAGATTATCTAAATAGGCCATTAATCCGGGGCGTTCTTGTTCAGCCTGATTCAGGATTCGCGCTTCGAGTGCTTGCAAAAGCGGTTTAAGATGATCGATATTTTCTTCTTCAACCGCAACCATTTTTTTCATTGGCCATATTTTGCGACGCGCCAATTCTTCACATTCTTCGTCTAATAGTCTTAATCCATACCGTTCAAAAATAAAATCCGGCATTGGGTTGGGCGCATAGTGAGTACATGCAATTTTGAAAATATCATCCAGATTTGAAATCATCGGGACAGTAATTGCGCGCCGTGAGAGCACCAGATATTCAGATGCAACCGCATCCGCTTTGCCGGATACCCACAAATCGTAAACTATTTTGAGTATTTGACCTTCACGTGCGAGGAAATATAAACGTTTCATGCCATCGGTTGCCGCTTTCTTAACTAACCATTGCACGAAAGAGAGTACCAGGGGACCCGCGATGGTGAATCCAATCGCCCAAGGCGAAGCTGGAACAAAGTCGGCCGGATCGAAGCGGGGATAGATCACGGGGTGGAAGTTGCCTTGTGTGATGATTCCAAGTGTAAGCTGCTTATTCAGGTCATTCCGGGCATCCCGGTTGAGCGCCCGTTCGATAACCGGTTCAAAACGCGGCGTTGCTCGAGCAAGTTCGACGGGGCGCATAATATGCATGGTTCTAAATCCCATATCGACCGGTATTTGAACATCAGAATGTTCGTTATCACCGATGACCAGGATTTCATGCGGTGATACATTCTCATCAGCCAGGAGTTGGCGGTAAAAATCACCGGTATCTTTTCTCAACCGATTGTCGGAAGATAAGTAAAATTTATGCCATCCATTGATTCCACAACGTGTCAGCATGGTTTCAATGGCGGCCCTGGGTAAATACATGTCGCTGGCAAGAACGACGCGTTTACCGAGATTGATCGCGAGTTTAAATAAGGCAATTGTTTCGGGGCGGGGTGACACGATGGCCAGTTCGATGGTTTTCTCAAGTTCGCAGATTTCTTCGGCGACATCTGTAGATAGGCCAGACATGGCCGCGAATTGTTTGAAAATGGCATCCAAACCAACGTCGTGTCCTGCGATCCGGCGTGCTTCGTTTTCTGCCGCGGCGCGGAATTCAAGATAAAGCTGACCTGTTTGGCCACCGATACGCCGGGCGACGATTCGCTTGATACTTTCAGGATCCAGCAGCGGGCGCGTGATCAATGTATCGAATATATCGAATACCACCAGGCGTATGGCTGGGTTTCTGAGTTGAGTATGGACGTCTTCCAGTTTTTGCGACAGGTATTGGTCAATGCGCCAGCGAGACCAGTGATTGGATTGCTTATCCCAGAGGATAACTGCATTATGGCCGGATTTCCGGGTAACCAAGACGAATAATCGTTCAATGCAGTGTGCTAGTGTTGCATCGGTTTGTCCCGTTTCTTCGGGAAAATCTTCGATACTCAGATGAGCGTTGAATAAAGGTTGTAATGCTTTGGATTGCGCCCAGAACATCGATCCGGCCGGGAAGTCAAAATAGCCTATTGGAAAATCGGCGATACCCAGTTTTTTACACAGAATATATCCGTTGGTTTTATTGGAGAGCCATGTATTTGCCCAATAAGGTAGAACGGTTGAATTATGTGGATAAATAAAGCCGATATTTTTGTCACCGCTTAGCAGTGAAAAGATTTTCTGGATTTGTAATGGACTGCCCAATAAATGGGTCAACAAATATTCGCGCCAGCCATCGGCCGCGCCATTGGTATATAGCGATTTTTTACTATGAATATGCGCTATATAATCATATTCTTGTAATGCTGTGCCAAAAGTACAAAATATAGGTGCAATATCACGTCCGCGATTGGGCACGATAGAGATGATTAATTGCCCTAGATGCGGCAAATGAGAAAAAGCATGCTTGCATGTTTGGCTTGCTGCCTCATCGGGTGTTGAGATAAACAAGTCATAGGGAAAAGGCATATTACCCAGATAGTTTGCAAATTCTGTTGCGAGATCCGCATAAAAAATATGCGCGTGGATCGCAATACGTCCGGCTGGTGGTGTTGCTAACGGAGCAATCGTGGAGAGATCCACCATTCCTGCCAGAGAACCATAGGAATCTACAGTCCCTGGAGTCGAATCACCGGCCTTGCTTGCGCGCCATGTCTCATAGTGCCCCATCCCGGAAAACAGTGGACCGGCGACGCGATAGGCGATATTTAATGCCTGTTTGCGCCATCGCACTGGAAATTGCCAGTAGATGGCTTTGAGTAAAGGGAAAATTCTACGGCGCACCCCATCCCAAGCGGCGTGATGCTGTTCGCGGATTATTCGAACAAGGAACCGCAGAGGGGCTGTGATTTTCCATGAAGTTGAGTGAAATATGTCATGAATTGTTTTTTGCAGGGATTGCTCACGCTGAGTACTTGCAATTGTATTTTGTGTCAGTTGACTGTGTAGCGAAGCAAGCGAATGTTCACTATTCGCTAATTGGTTGCGAAGACTGGATAGCAAATGTTCACTATTCACTAATTGGCTGCGAAAGCTGGATATCAAATCCTCACGGTATTGAATCAAATCCTCCAATTGCTCACCGGTCAGTAACATTTTCCATTTATCGTAAACTTTGCTTCTCGATTCTTTCAGAAAAGCCTTATCCTGCTTGCTTCCTAAGCCTGAGTGCCCATGATTGCGGTAGATGGCAGTAATTGTGTCGATATGCAGAATCTGGGTGTGCTGAGAGAGTTGAATCCAGAAATCCCAATCTTCAAAAACCTGTAGGTTTTCATCAAAACCGCAATGATCTTGAGTGACTAAAGAGTGTTCAAACAACATGGCATGAATCGGGATAAAGTTTCTTCCCCAAAGCCGACGTTGATCGTAAGGTTCGTTAAATGCAGTGACTTCCTGGAGTTGTTGATCCACGTAGTGCTCAACGCGGACGCCAGAGTATACGCATCGAGCGCTGGGGTGATTTTGTAACGCAGTAACTAGATGGGTGATGTGTTCCGGATAAAATAAATCATCGTCATCAAGGAAAATCAGATAGTTTCCCTTCGCCGAATGCAGCCCAGTGTTGGCTGCCCGGCTTCGATCTAATGGTTCACCATTTTCAATGGTTCTGAGTGGAAAGCGTCCGCACCATTCGCCTAGTTTTCGATGACCTTCTCCCTTTGCGTCTACCACCACCACTTCGATATGCTGATAAGTCTGCAAAGCCACGGAGTCCAATGCATCGGATAACGTAGGCCGGTCCATGCTGCGGATAATGACGCTGACCAATGGCAGATCGCCGCTATCCAGCGGAAGTCCAAGTGATTTTTGGCGGGTATGCTCGGATTGATAGAGTTTGAGTGGATCGTTCGCTAACGCTTCCGCGGCAAGAAGAATGTAGGCTTCCGCTGCTGTGACATCGGCTGGCAGCGTATAGGTACGATAGTGATTCAATGATGCAATATGCTGATCATAACGCTGCTTTGTGTTTTGTGAAATAAAGCAGGCCATCGCGGCTGCCTTGCGTGCAGCCAAATCGCTGATATCGAGTAACTGATTGGGAGGCAATGGAATACCCACTTCG
>SSFX01000083.1:0-18379 GCA_008015635.1 Nitrosomonas oligotropha | reverse complement strand
GTGCCAGTTTCCCGTTGCCACGGAATGCTTGGTCAGTATCATCTCTCTGGTATTCCCTGATCCACCTCCTCAGCATATTGGCGTTAATCTCCAGGCTTCGCGATACTTCTGATGTCGTATGGCCCTGTTCCAATACCAGACTGATTGCATCTAATTTGAATTCTTTTGTGTACTGTTTCCTCGTTACCATCTCTTCCTCCAGTTAAACACTATTTTCTCTTAACTGGAATGTCCAGATTCATTTGACCATGTCACGCCACGCAAAACCGGGAAATAACCACATGCCTGACAAAGCTCACCCGGCGTGAACGGGAAGTCATGCTCCTCGCGGTGCAAGGACATTCCAATAAAGAAATCGGCTCTTATCTGGGCATCAGCTACCGCACGGTAGAAATCCACAAATCCAAAATCATGCAAAAGACTGGCGCCAATAATCTGCTGGATCTCGCGCGCATTGCACGCGAAAGCGAGTTGAGCGAATAAGCGGTTCGACCAGGGACAATAAAAATCCGTGACTTTCCCATTACGGGATTGCAAAAGACGCGGAACTCATGATGCGCGGCTGAATTGCTCGCGCAGACTCTCGATGGTGGCAGATTCGCTGCGAACCCGGAAAAAAGTGCCTTCATTGTCCGAATGCTCCGCCAGCACCTGGCAATTCGTGTAGATCGCGCCGCGTAGCTGCTGCGCCGACCAAGGCAGGAAAAGTTCGGCTTCAACCAGATTCTGCTGGAAAAACTCGACGATTTTCTGGCGCAATCTCGCAACATCATCGGCACGGCGCGCGCTCATCACGACGCAATCCGGATAACGGGCGCGTAAGGTAGTTTCGCATTCGGCTTGCGCTGTTGCATCGCCGACATGGTCGATCTTGTTGAATACGCGGATACGCGGCACGTCATGTGCGCCGATTTCTTCAAGCACGTGTTGGGTAACCGCGAGTTGGCGCTCAAATCCAGGGTCGCTGGCATCGATGACGTGGAGCAGCAAGGATGCATCGAGCGCTTCGTCCAGCGTGGATTTGAACGAAGCGACCAGCCCGTGTGGCAGGTTTTTGATGAAACCGACCGTATCGCTGACGAGCACGCGCGGCACGCTTTCCGGGTGGAGCGCCCGCACCGTGGTATCGAGCGTGGCGAAGAGTTTGTTGGCAACCAACACCTCGCTGCCGGTGAGTGCTCGCATCAAGGTGGATTTACCGGCATTGGTATAACCAACCAGCGCGACACTGGCGAGTCCCTGGCGCTCTTGCCGCCGCGCGCGCTGGATCTTGCGTTCGGCTTCCAGCGCGACAATTTCCTGTTGCAATTCGGCGATACGATCACGAATCTTGCGCCGGTCCAATTCGGTGTGCGATTCACCCGCGCCCCGCCCGCCCGTACCGCTGCGTTGCCGCCCTTGCGGCCCGGCAAGTTTGGCCGCTTCGCGCAGGCGCGGCGCCATATAACCGAGGCGCGCGATTTCCACCTGGGCACGCGCCGCACGGGAGCGGGCATTGCGGTGAAAAATTTCAAGAATAACCATGGTGCGATCCATCACTTCGCAACCGACCTCGTTTTCAAGGTTACGCGCCTGCGACGGTGAGATCTCGTGATCGACCAGGAGAGCGCTGATGTCGTGGTCATCAGGACGTATGGCCATTTCCTCAAGCTCATCCGATCCGGAATCGTTGTGCACGTAGCAGCGGATTTCCTCGCGCTTGCCAACGCCCAGGTACGCGGTCGTGTCGAAGCTGGCGCGTTTTTGCACGAACGTGTTGACGACTGTGTAACCCAGTGTCTTTGCAAGTTCGCGCAACTCGGCCAGCGACGACTCGAACTCGATATCGCTGACATTCGGCAATTGAACCGCCGCCGCGACAGCAAACTTGGGTTTTTCTTTGATTTCTATGGACATTGGGAAATTGCGCTTCTTGGATAAGGGAATCAATAATAGTGTAAAAAGCTGTTGCACACACCGGAACCGGTGCGGATTGGGAAGACAAAAGCTAAGATCTTGCGTTATGCGGTCTTGAGAAGCTCGACCAGTCAGGATTAAATCGTTTGATGCGGCGACAGCGACTGAACTGATAACCTAATGATAGGGTTATAAAAATATTTTACGTTACTCCGCAACAATCATCGGCGTCCCAACTTGCGGGATCACTCAAGCGATCATCCTTGCGCATTTTACCATCAATGATTATCTCGATTGGCGCCTATTGAAGTCCAGTGGTCGGTTTAGCTGTATACCAGCCCGAGTGAAGTAATACTGATTGATTTTGAGATTGACGGTAGAGCTTAGTACGCGATTACTACAAATTAAAGAGCGTTACCTTTATTTTGTTTGCTTTACAGATTCAGCACCCATATCAAACCCGGTAACGCCCTTTGTTCTAATTCACTTTAAAACTGCTCAGAAGGTTAGAATTCTTCCCAATCCTCACCGCCACCTCCCGCTGCAACCTTGCGTGGTTGAGCCGATTCCGTTTCGATATTCGCTACGGATTTCACCGCAGCTTTTTTCCGCGCAGGGCCGCGATTCGGCAGTTTGGCTACGCTGGCGGGTCGATTGTTTCTTTTAATCACCGCCGGTGCTCCTGAGTACGTTCCCGATAATTTGAACGTGCTTATCGCTTGCGTTAAGGCGTGGGCCTGTTCTTGCATGGATTCCGCTGCGGCAGAAGCTTCTTCCACCAAGGCGGCGTTCTGTTGCGTGGCTTCGTCCATTTGGGTTACCGCTTGATTAACCTGCTCAATACCGGAGCTTTGTTCTTGCGATGCGGCGGAAATTTCGCTCATGATGTCGGTAACACGTTTTACCGCGGTAACTGTAAAGGAGCTGAGCCACTAAGGCAGCTTTGAGGCAGCACTGAAGATGCTGATTTTATGGAATCCGAAGTTCCATCAGATGAAGGAATAAAGCGAAGGATAGCGATGAACTTACATCATGCAGGACAAAATCAGTAAAGCTTTTTAAAGAAAGTGAATTACCTTTGATTGAAGCAGCAAAACGACCGTCTTTATCTAAGGGCGTACGGTGCGATGGAGTCTGAACTACTTGAAAACGACAGCCGCTCTATTCCGGCATCCCGGATGCTCACTACATGGCTGCCGCCGGTCGCGCAGCCATCGTGATATTTTATTTGAAGCGGCGAAACGATCCTATGACGACACCGAAAATCTCAAATTGCATATCCGGACGGATATAAATGGGTCTGTAAGCACCCGATGAATTAGCCGGCATAAGCCTTGGCATTTTGTTCGCTCCGTAATCCAGGATTTTGATGGTGAATTCACGATCCACCACTGCCAGCACAATGTCCCCCATCCCCGGCGTTCTTGATCTATCCACCACCACCTTATCTTCCGGCAACAAGCCCACGTCAATCATCGAATCCCCTTTGATCGTTACGAAGAACGTCGATGCCGCATGATCAATCAGAAACTCACTGACATCCAGGCGTTTCTCGACATGATCATCCGCCGGACTCGGAAATCCCGCCGCCACTTTGGTGGCAAAAAGCGGCAATAAGGTCGGTTGCGCGCTGATCTCGGGAATGAGCAGCTCATTCTCTTCAATATTCACAACCGAGGTATCCCGATCGCCATTCGCTCTTTTGCGTTGGAAAGCTTCCAAGAAACTTTTTATCGTTGCTGTCTGGCTTTCCGGTATGCGCATCGTTGTCGTCGGCTCGCCAAATTTACCCTGGCCGCGCGGCCTGCCTGCATTTTCCCGTTTTCCGCCACGATTTGACATGTTTGAATCACTCCCGTTGAAATTCGTAGCGATATTCAAACATGCCTTGTATATTTCTGTCAAATAGTCTCGTGCAAGGATGAGCATCAAACTTAGAATGTTCCGGCCCTGCGCATTCCGGATCAATCAGCACTGGAGCTTTTCTTATTCTGGGCGGAAATTACCAAATACCCGGTGCACGGTTTTCAATGCACCTTGGTAATCTTACGGTTCTGACTGGGATTGATATCGCTGGCGATCAGCTTTCACGCTTCATCGCAGCGATGATATGGATTTTACCTCACCCCAAGGGGCGAGGTCGTTCACTAAACACTTAAATTGAAGGGATTCAAGCGTTACGTTGATTGCCTACGAGAAGTATATTGAGATAACAATCAACGCTACTGCGACTGCGCCGATAAAAGTCATATTGTAACCAAGCTTTTTAAATGTAATAGAATCTTCTCTGTCTAACATTTCCATGATTATCTCCGTCGTTTAACAATTAGTGGAGATTGCATTTTCAAGCAAACCGGCATCCCATTTATTGATTCAGATCAAGAAATCCGTTCACGAAGGTCAATTTTCTTGATATAGATCAACAAAATGCAAAATATCGATCCATAAAAGACCAAAACCCAATTTTTATTCCGGTACCGCCCCTCCGCTTTTCTGATTTTTCCTGATCTTGTTGTTTGCCCCCAGATGAATCACGTAACCGCTCGCACAGATCACGCGGATAGCTTGATGCGGCAGCAGTAACAGGAATCAAAGCAGGTAATTTTTCACAAAAACCGCAAAAGCATTGTTATTGAATTGGAATTCGGCATTATTGATAATTGCCGTAAAGATTTTTTCACATCTCATTCAAAAACTTGACATCGATCACATTACATTGATTATCAGGCAATCACTGACCAGGTCACATTTAGCACATTAACGATTGGATTTAAAAGCCAAAATGAACTCAATATGGCCTGGTCAATATCTGAAAAACTACTGGATGAAGTTGCCACAAAGTTACATCGCACGCCGATGAAACAAAGCTGTTAGTTCCAGAACCAGGAATCCTCATCCTTCCGAATAACAGTTCTAAATCAGGAATCAGAATGAGCATGATTTCCAGCCGTCACTGCCAAGCTAAGTGCAAATCAATATTAGCGCTATTAAATCAAACCATTTGATTCAAAATTTAATTACGCAGCATTTGCAATTAAGAATGATTTATTCTGATATCTTGTACGTGACTTTGTACCTCGTTGTGCCTTAGATAACTTCCCAGCTGTGCAAACAATCATGTTGTAATATAGTTTGATTTTGTTTCTAAAATTTCTAATAAGGAAAATATCATGCATACTTTATATCGTAGTTTGGTCATAGCCTCGTCGATAGCCGCGGCCCCGCTCGCCAATGCTTCACTTATCGATTTTCAGGGTGAACCGGTAGGTACTTATGCGGGAAATACGACAACTTTGCTTGTTGATGGGACCAGTGTGCGCTTTTCAGGACTAGGCTTGCAAATTCGAGATCTCACCCCTGTATTTCCATCGGAATCCAGTCGAGTACTCTCCTCGTTACACGATGGGCAAGAAATTACGATGGAGTTACTAGGTGGAGCAACGACCAACAGTCTCACTTTCCACAACTGGATTAGCGGTGTTTATACATCGGAAGTTGATACAATTTTTGTGCAAGCGTTTGATGTAGCGAATAGCCTGCTCGGTTCTGTCACTTCATCCGATGAATTTATCAATCTTAACTTCACCGGCATGGCGCGCATTACTTTCGACGATTTCACTGCTGGGGATGGGTACCTGTTGGATGATTTTCAGTACACAGTAACTGCAGTGCCTGAACCGGCTACATGGGCGCTGATGCTGTTTGGGCTTGGCGGCCTGGTTTCTATTCACCACCGTAAACGCACAGTACAAGCATAAAAACGGTGCTTGCCATCGCATTTTGCTGGGTAAAAAACCACAAAACCATCGTTTAACGGAAGAAATTTCAGCTCAGGAGCAAACTCTCACATTTCTTCCGTTAAACACCGTTACCATCGGCTTTGCCAATGGTATTGAGTTACTAACTCCTGCTCGGAAAAATACCCTGCAATGCGATGCAATAATTCACTACGAGGTAGGGTTGCATATTGGGATGTGGCGCTCCACCAACATTACCAACCGCTGTGGCAGCCATGGTGGCGCCACCTGCATTGTTGAACACGACATTGCCGTCGGAATCCTGCGCCCAGAATTTTCCCGCCGGACTGGTCTGAGTTCCGGCTACATTGCTGCAGTTTGCCGTATGACTGTGCGGGGGAATCTGGGCGGTTGTAAGCGTCACGCTTTCTTGTCCTCCGCGTTCTCCCTGGGTATGCGCCGAATTCACGTGCATCCCGGCACGGCCGCGTAGATCCGGCAGCGCAAACGTGGTGCGGCCGTCTCCGCCGTACATCGTGCCCAATAACGAAAACAGTGCAGTGTTTTGCGCAATCGGCAACAACTGGCCATCGCAACTCGCCCAGCCCTTGGGCGGAAAACCGAATGCAAAGGGCCGAATCTCTCCTAAAAATGGATCGTCCATACTATCCTCTCATTATCTTGTCGAATTCTTGCTGCGAAATACCGGCTTCAACTTCTAGGCGGAAATACGCCTCGCAACGCAATGCAGAAGTTCAGCACCAGATACGGTTGTAGATTATCGTGCGCTTGTCCGCCGCCGGTAGGAGTAATTGTTCCAGCCGCCATTTGCGCCGGTCCGCTGTCGCCGTATTCCTTGCTTCCGCCCAGATCCTGCGCCCAGAAATTTCCTGCGGGAGCGGGTTTGTTGCCGTTTCCGGCTTGTGCGTTGGCCGGGTGGCTATGCGACGGAATCTGCTGGATTGTCAACGTTTCCGTCGCCGTACCGCCGGATTCACCCAAAACGCGCTTGGAGAGACCGCCTCCCTGCCCTGCGCCCATGACGACATTACCTTGGAGGTTAGGCAGCGCGAAAGTCGATTTGCCATCGCCGCCATAGGTTGTACCAAGAATCGAAAATAATGCCGTATTGCTGGCAATGGGCAACAACTGACCATTACACTGCGCCCAGCCCACCGGCGCGAAATTAAATCCAAACGAGCGGATTTCTCCAATATACGGATCACTCATGCCAGAATCTCCTTTTTTCAACTGCCGCCAGCCGTTCTCTTGTCATCCTAGTTTCTAGAAGGATAGATACCTTCGAGCGCGATAATGTAGTTGATAACTAAATAAGGTTGCACATTGTTATGCGGTTGCCCGCCGCCGGTATTGCCGATCGCCGTAGCGGCCATGGTGCTGCTGCTGGCCGTGTTATAGGCTCCGGTATTGCTGCCGGGATCGGTCGACCAATAGCTGTTGATAGGGCTCGCGCTATTGCCGGTGGTGTTGGAACAGACCGCTGTATGGTTGTGAGCGGCCAATTGCCCGGTAGTCAAAGTGACTGTTTCACTGCCGCCCAGCTCACCGGTCACCTTGGGACTAAGACCGGGCCCGGTACCTTGATGCAGCGGGATACGGCTGGCGAGATTCGGCAAAGCGAAAGTCGATGCGCCATCACCACCGTAGGTTGTTCCGATTAATGAAAACAGCGCATCGTTCTCCGCTATTGAAAGCAACTGTCCCTGGCATAAAGCCCAGCCGGCGGGGGCAAAATTGCCGGCAAAGGTCTTGATTTCACCTAAATATGGATCGGGCATACAATCTCTCCTTACATCTAAAAGGTTTTACCGCCAAAACCCGCAGCAGTATCAAGCCATCTTGCGCCGCGCCGCAGCCAATACCGCCGGAACCCCGAGCAGCAGCAGCGTGCTTGTCAGCGGTTCCGGAACGGTGGTGGCGATATCCAGCGTGGCAAAATCCAGTGCAGCACCGTTAAACGTCGTTTCACCGAACAAGCCCAATCCCGGACCCGCCAGCGACAGGGAAACGTTGACCGTACCCGACGCCAATCCGGCAAAAGTCGATGCCGGCAACGTCAGCGTATACACGTTATCCTCCTTGCTAGCACCACCGTGCGATTCAAACAGCGTATTGAGCGCGCTGGTCAAATCCACTCCATTGACGGTAAAGGACGCCACTTGATTTCCGGTAGCAGCGGATTCGTGATCATAAATGCCGAGTATCAAGCTGCCACCGAGGATAGTATCCGCGATTGCGCCGTAGGAAAATGTCCAACTGGCGGAGAAATTCGGACCGGTATCGGAATCTCCACCAATGAATGAACCAAACGGCGCGGGCTCTCCGAGTCCAGCAGTCGTAAAAGTACCAACGGCCGGTGTCGCACCGTCGGCAAAATCCTGATCACCGAGGGTTACGACCGTGTTTGCAAGCGCAAACTGCGATCCGGCCATCAGCGCGAGTGCTACGATTGTTTTTGCAGGTAAATATTTTTTCATTAGAAAGTTCTCCTTGGGATATGCGAATGTTTTTTCTTTGTATTGATAATATTACAGTCATAGCCATCGGCTTTACGACCGAAACGAGACCGATTCCCGTCAACCAGTTCAGTTACGTTATACTCTCATATCGTAATTCAGATCAAGGGATTTCTGCATCAGGAATTCATTATATTATTCATGAAAATAACTGCATCCGGCAATCGTTCTTCAACCGGTAAAACGAGAATCGCCATGCATGCAGCTCTGTAAGAACTTGCCGCCAAAAATTTGATGAAAAATGATCGCTGAACACTCCACGAAACGCAAACTCAAAATCGCCACCACGTCATTGGCCGGTTGCTTTGGTTGTCACATGTCTTTTCTGGATATGGACGAACGTCTCGCCGTTTTACTTGAGCAGGTTGAATTGGATCGTTCACCGTTCACCGACATCAAGCATTGCGGGCCGTGCGATATCGGCTTGATCGAAGGCGGTGTGTGCAACGCGGAAAACGTGCATGTGCTGCGCGAATTCCGCGCCAACTGTGCCATCTTGGTGGCGGTCGGCGCGTGCGCGATCAACGGTGGCGTACCGGCAATGCGCAATTATTTCGACTTGCAGGAGTGTTTGGAGGAAGTGTATTTGAGCGGAACCGGCACCACTCACCCGCAGATCCCAAATGACCCCGAATTACCGTTGTTGCTCGACAAGGTATACCCGGTGAGCGAAGTGGTGCACATCGACTACTATCTACCCGGCTGCCCGCCTTCCGCCGATACGTTCCTGCAACTACTCGAACCGCTGCTGACCGGACAAAAGCCGGTCATTGCCAAATCCCAATTACATTACGATTAAGCGCTATGGAGCCAGACAAACCCGCATCGCCGACAACCCGCCGCATTGCCATCGATCCGGTCACGCGTGTCGAAGGGCACGGCAAAATCACACTACTGATCGACGATCACAACCACATCGTCGAAGCGCGCTTCCATATCGTCGAGTTCCGCGGTTTCGAGAAATTCATCCAGGGCCGCCCATACTGGGAAGTGCCGTTCTTCGTGCAACGCTTGTGCGGCATCTGCCCGGTTAGTCACCAGCTGGCGGCGGCGAAAGCAGTCGATCAAATCGCCGGGGTACAACAGCTCACGCCTGTCGCAACCCAACTGCGCCGCTTGCTGCATTTCGGCCAGATGCTGCAATCGCACGCGCTGCATTTTTTTCATTTGTCGTCACCCGATTTTCTGTTCGGTTTCGGCAGCGATCCACGACAGCGCAATATTGCCGGAGTGCTGGAGCAATTTCCGGAAATTGCAATGAAAGGCGTCAAACTGCGCAAATTCGGCCAGCAAATCATCGAAGCGATCACTGGCAAACGCATTCACGGCACCGGCACCGTGCCCGGCGGCATGAACAAACCGCTCACGTTGCCTGAGCGCGACGCATTGCTGACCGGGATTGACGATATTCTGCAATGGAGTCAGGAAGCGCTGGCGCTGAACGAAGAAATTCACACCACGCACCCGGAACATCGTGATTTCGGCACGCTGCGCAGCCACTATATGAGCATGACCGGCAGCAACGGCGAGCTGGAGCTCTACCACGGCGGATTGCGTGCGCGCGCTGCCGACGGCAGTTCGATTTTCGATCAGTTTGATTACTGCGATTATCAACAAATCCTCAAAGAAGAAGTACGTTCGTGGAGCTACCTGAAATTCCCGTATTTTTCCGCATTGGGAACCGGACAAGGCTGGTACCGCGTCGGCCCGCTCGCGCGCATCAACAATTGCGACCGCATCTTAACGCCACTAGCCGAAGCCGCGCGATTACGCTTCAGAGCCTACGGCAACGGCGGAGCGGTACACGACACACTGGCATACCATTGGGCGCGCATGATCGAACTGCTGCACTGCACCGAATCGATCCACGCCTTGCTGCAAGACCCGGACATCACCGGCACCGATTTATTGGCGGATAAAGGCGACCGGCAACCGCAAGGTATCGGCGTCATCGAAGCGCCGCGCGGCACATTGTTTCATCATTATCAGGTCAACGACGAAGGATTGGTCACGCAAGCCAACCTGATCGTCTCGACCACCAGCAACAACCAAGCCATGAACGAATCGGTACGCGTGGTCGCTAACCAATACCTCGACGGTCAGGAAATCACCGAAGCGCTGCTGAACCACCTCGAAGTCGCCGTGCGCGCGTACGATCCTTGTCTTTCCTGCGCGACGCATGCACTGGGTAAAATGCCGCTGCAAGTGACGTTGCAACATACCAGTGGGACAGTGATTCATCAATTGACGAAAAGTATAGAGGACGAAATTCGTATTAGAGTTAAATGACTACTATATTACTTAGTACTTAGCTTTAATCGAATTTTTCATTTGATAGAGTTTTGATAGATCATGTGAGTTTTCTCATCGACTGTTTTAACTCAATAAATTATATTTACCAATCATCACTACAACAACTATATTTATGGATTGGTAAATGAATATGGTTTTCCATTGATGACAATTCGGATCAGAATAACAAAGGGGATAATCCAATGAAAATGTCATTTTTTATATTAATCTCTGTTGTAATGTTGACAGGGTGCGCGAGTTTCATCCATACCACAAAAGCAGACAAAGATACGCTCAATGCAGGTATTTCCTATTATCTGCCTAAAAGACAGCATCAGTTAATCGTTACTGCAGAACATCTTGATGCAGCAAAGACTAAGACCGAATACGAGAAAATACTGACAGCACATTCTTTACTAGCTATCGAAACTAACAAGCTTGAAGTGCAATGGAAGAGTCTGGATTCTACAGCCAAAAATACACCCAAGGGAGAAGCGAAGGATGAAGCAACCAAAGAGGCACAAAAAGCCGAAGGAGCTTTGAAAGCTTCCAAAGACTCGTTAAAGATTTTAGAACAAGCATTAAACAAAGCTCTAAAAAAATATCAATTAGCTATAAAACCCGAGGTAACACCCAATCAATGTGATTACTATGTCACAATGAACATTCAACCATTAGATTTAGAACCGGATACTAGACATCCTTTTCTTCTGTCAGTCCGGCATTCACCATTGCGTGACGATGATCTGAATATCAAAACTACGGCTTCCGGTCTCCTGATGAGCTCAAATGTAACAACAACCGATAGAACAGGGGACATTATTGTTGAGATCGCCAAAGCGGTCGGAATGATTATGGGATTGCCAGGAGCGCCATCTGACGTAACACAACAAGCACTGGCAGAAAAAATGGCGAAACCCAAACCTAAAGATTGCTTTCCGACCGTACTTACACATAATGAGATTGTTGATTTTGCAAAGAAAGATAGTATAGAAATCAACTTCAAGGATGAATATGGCGTATCATTAAGTCAGCTCAATGAGACCCAAAAATATAACATTAGTAACCTTGAGAATTTTTCTGTAGTTCTGCGCGATGTCGATAAAGAAAGCCCACACATTACTAAGCTTGAAACAATTTATAATGACAGCAATTCTAAAATATCTTGGAATGAAACTTGCGAACTACCAGACTACAAAACATCTGCAGACTGTGGTAGGAAAAATGGCATTCTATACCGCAGAGATGTTCCTTACACAGTCGAATTACAATCCAAACCGAAAAACACTTCAATTGCAACTCAGCAAATCTTCATGCCTAATTTGAGCCCAATTTCATTGATCCCGGCAGAAGCTCTACAGCTCGTAACCGCCAAAAATAATATGGGGTTTGAGAATGGCATGCTGGTTTCATACGAAACCAATCAACCAAGCCAAGTTCTTGCATTAGTATCATTACCGGCTAGAGTGTTGGAAGGCTACTTTGGAGCCTTAACCAAAATTATCAAGCTAAAAGTTGATTATAAAAGTGCTGCTTCATCATCAGCTCCTGCAACGGAAGCAATAACTTCGGGCACGACTCCTAAAGACTAAATTTCCTCAGCAAACAAAAACGCTTGCCATATTCCATTGTGAGTATGGCAAGATAAAGCACCTATGAAGTGAGTTCCACAAACCAATCCCGTGATTTGTTATTTCATAGCAAACGAGAAATTGGCATCAGAAAGACGAACTATTGAGATTGATTGTCTATGATATAAATAGAATAATCTTTTAATAAGATCATTAAAACGACTAATTTATTTCCGCAACCACCACAGTATCAACGTTAGCGCGACAGAAACCACCAACCCCGTCATCAGCGGAAAATGAAAGCTGAAGTTCTCGCGCTCGATATGAATATCACCCGGCAAACGACCGAGCGGCAGTTGCGATAGCCAGGGCCATAGCAGGCCGAGCACCAGCAATAGGATTCCAAGTGTAATCAGTAATTGTTGCATCGCGTGAATTCAATCCACATCGCAAGTTTGAGTTAGTCCTGTTTTGGAAAAATCAGTTTGTCCGTCGCAAAACCCAGTTCGCCGGATTTTTGTATAAAACGGTTCAGCACCTCATCGCTGACCGTGGGTGTTCTCGCCAGTAGCCACAGATACGATTTGTCGTAGCTGGTGACGAAGGTGTATTGATAGTCTTCCTTGTCCAGTTCAAACACGATGTAAGCGCCATAAAACGGGCCGAAGAAGGAAACTTTCAGATAGCCTTGCTGCGGATCACTAACAAAATAGGCTTTGCCTTCCGCTTCTTTCCACTTATTCTCCGCCGTTGAAAAACCCTTGTTAATGACTCTGACACCGCCATCGTCGCGCAGGAAGTATTCCGCCGTCACATTATCGAGTCCGCGTTCAAATGAGTGATCGAGCCGGGCGATTTCGTACCATTTTCCCAGATATTTATTGAGCTCAAAGCCGTCAACCGGCGCAACATTCTGCGGAATCGATAAGCACCCGCTGAGTGCAGCACAGAGAAAAATAATGGATAGTAGCCGCATTTTTATGTACTCACGAAGTAGTTAATACCGGGTAATCGATATAGCCTTGTGCGTCCCACGTATAAAACGTGGCCGGATTGGGCGGATTGAGCGCTGCGCCGGTTTTGATCCGCGCCGGTAAGTCGGGATTCGCCAGGAAACTGGTGCCGAAAGCCACAGCGTCTACTTTTCCGGCAGCGATTTCCCTATCCGCTTCCTCGCCGCTGTAAACCATATTGCCGATCAGCACGCCTTTATAGTGCTGCCGGATCGGTGTCATCACGTCACCGCTTTGCTGCTGATAGACATCGCCGCGTATCACATGCAAGTACGCCAGGTGATAATCATTAAGGCGACTGGCGAGCCAGGCGGATAATCCGGCCGGATCGCTATCAATCATGCTGTTGTAGCTGCTGAGCGGCGAAATACGCAGTCCGACCCGTTCACTACCCCATACCGTGCTAACCGCTTCGAGCACTTCCAAGGTCAACCGTGCGCGATTTTCAATCGAACCGCCATAAGGGCCGCTACGTTTGTTCGAGCCATCGCGCAAAAACTCATCCAGCAGATAACCGTTTGCGCCGTGGATTTCAACGCCGTCAAAACCTGCACTTTTGGCATTCTGCGCAGCTTGTTTGAATCCAGCAACAATGCCGGGCAATTCGTCATCACGCAATTCGCGCGGCACGGCATACGGCTTTTTTCCTTCCGGCGTACGCACCTCATCGGCAATGGCAATGGCACTCGGCGCAACCGGCTGCGCGCCGCGATTGAGCAATGGATGACAGGCTCTGCCGCCATGCCAGAGTTGCAGAAAAATTCTGCCACCGGCGGCATGCACCGCATCGGTGACCAATTTCCAGCCGGTCACTTGTGCGTCGGAATAAACACCCGGTTCTTTCCAAAACGCCGAGTTGCCCTCGATCGCCATCGTCGCTTCGGCAATGATCAACCCGGCACTTGCCCGTTGCGCGTAATACTCCGCCATCATCGCATTCGGAAGATGTTCGTCGCCTGCGCGGCAGCGCGTTAGCGGCGCCATGAAAATGCGGTTCGGCACAGTCAACGCGCCAAGCTTGAGCGGTGAAAATAGCGTAGTCATCCACTAAATCTCCTGAAATATTCAATAGAAATCATTCTAGCGTAATTTAATGCGTTACATTTTTACTGTTTTTTGAAAATTCTTTTTAAAAAGAATTTCCTTATTTTTCAGTGAGAAAATAAAAATACATAATCTAAAAAAGGGGATTTGTGAATTAAATGTGAAATAAGTGTGAACTTTCTGTGAAGATTGCTATCGAATTGCCGTAAACGCTTTTTTCAAACAACTTCAATAAATTTCAAATAAGGAAATTCTCATGAAAACAGGACATATTTTTATTATTTCGGCATTGGTCATCAGCACCACATTCTTTGGTGTTTTGTCGATGTTTAATTTACCGGAATCAGCAACCGAATGGGTTATCTCCGACATCATTCTTGGTACGATTCTGTACGTAAACTACTTGGTCATCGCCATGGCAGCAAGTTCAACCAAAACTAAAACCCATTACTCGAGCAAAAAAGTTACCGCGTAAGACTCTCACTCTCTCCAAAAATGGGGTTAAGGCTCTCCGCCTTAACCCCATTTTTACTCGGTTGCCAAGACCGGTCTTTTCACGATCAGAGCTGTTTGAAACGCTCCGTCGGTTGATCGAGCCAATGAATCAATCCTTGCGCATTCAGGCGAATATCCGAGCGCAGAAGTTCATCAATCGCATCCAGTGGCAACCGGCAACCCTGCTGTGTCAGCCGTTGCAGCAAGATTTCCCGTAAAGCTCTTGAAATTACCGCTTGGCGGTCTTCATCATTTTTTGCGCGTTGCGCAATGTCGACATGCGCATCGAGCAATTCATGCAGGGATTGCGCATGGCGCGCCAGATTACCGATCTGGCTATAGTGGGTCAGGTAAGCATGACGCGGCTGAAAGCGCATAATGCGGTCAATCGAAGCGTGCGCTGCGGCAGGATCGAATTGCACCGGCGAAGTGGTCGGGAAAACAAATTCCAAACCATCGACGTCGAATTCCCGGTACGAAACACCGAACGTATCGCCGGTGAAAAAAGACTGGCTGCGCTCATCAAAGATGCAATTATGGTGGCGCGCATGTCCCGGTGTATCGAGAAACAGTAATGAACGGCCATTCAGATCGATGCGGCTTTCATCGGGTGCCTCGATAATCCGCGCGGCGTCGATCGGATAGATCTCACCGTACACGCGCTTGAATTCAGCCTCGCCATAAACCCCCATGGCACCAGCGACCAGCCGCGCCGGATTCGCCATATGGCTCGCGCCGCGCGGATGCACGACCAGTTTGGCATTGGGGAAAAGACGCATGCATTCGCTCGCGCCACCGGCATGATCGAGATGGATATGCGTCAAGATGACATAAGCGACATCTTCGATGGCAATGCTCTTGTGTTCGAGCGACGCGATGACACCGGGAATGGAAAACGAGGTGCCGGTATCCACCAGCGCGGCCACACCTTTTTCAACAATCAAGTGAATCGCCGCGCGTTTGGGGCGGTGAAACTGCGCATCAATGGCACTGATGCCATGTTCATAATCTATAACAAGCGGTAATGACATATTGTTCCGGTTTTTTCTCGAATCTTAAAAGGTAATGTTGGATGTTATTTGGACGGATATTTTAACTGTTCCAGGATCGAAGGATTTTCCAGCGTGGAAATATCCTGCGTGATTTCCTCGCCTTTGGCGAGCGTGCGCAATAACCGGCGCATGATTTTACCCGACCGGGTTTTGGGCAGATTTTCTCCGAAACGGATTTCGTCGGGCTTGGCAATCGGGCCGATCTCCTTCGCCACCCAGTCACGCAATGTATCCGTTATTCGCGCCACTTCTTCGCCGTGCGGATATTTGCCTTTTAATACGACAAACGCAATTACCGCTTCGCCTTTGATCTCATGCGGCTTACCAACTACCGCCGCCTCCGCAACCAAAGGATGAGCGACCAATGTCGATTCAATTTCCATCGTGCCCAAGCGATGCCCGGAAACGTTCAGCACGTCATCGATACGCCCCATGATCCAGAAATAACCATCCTTATCGCGGTAAGCGGAATCGCCCGCCAGATAATATTTTCCATGACCGGTATCTTCCGGAAAATAGGCTTTTTTGAAGCGCTCCGGATCACCCCACAATGTGCGTATCTGCGAAGGAAAGGGTTTCTTGATCACCAGGAAACCGCCCTTACCGTTTTCGACCTCGTGACCGGCTTCATCGACAATCGCCGCGAAAATCCCCGGCAACGGAAACGTGCAGGAGCCGGGCTTAAGAGCAACTGCACCGGGTGTGGGCGCAATCATATGGCAACCAGTTTCCGTCTGCCACCAGGTATCGACAATGGGGCAACGCGACCGCCCTACTTTTTCATAAAACCACATCCAGGCTTCCGGATTGATCGGCTCCCCGACCGAACCCAATAAGCGCAACGACGAAAGATCGTATTGCGCGGGCAGATCGCCACCCAGCTTGATCAACGAGCGGATCGCCGTGGGCGCGGTATAAAAAGTCGTTACTTGATGCTTCTGAATGATTTCCCAGAAACGCCCGGCATGCGGATACGTGGGAATTCCCTCAAAAATCACTTGAGTCGCTCCCATGGCCAAAGGCCCGTACGTGACATAACTATGACCGGTGATCCAGCCGACATCGGCCGTACACCAAAAAATATCCGTAGGTTTATAGTCAAAAATCCATTGCATGCTAACGATAGCACCCAGCAAATAACCCGCGCTGGAATGCTGAACACCCTTGGGCTTACCGGTCGATCCGGAGGTATACAGCGTAAACAAAGGATGCTCGGCGTCAACCCATTCCGGTTCACATTCGCTACCGGCGTTCTGTGTAATCTCATGCCACCAGATATCGCGCGGCGGATTAAATGGAATTTCCCCGCCAGTGCGTTGATACACCACAATCGATTGAACCGAAGTAGTGTCGCCCATGTGCATGGCTTCATCAACGGTGGCTTTGAGCGGATGATGCTTGCCGCCGCGCACCTGCTCATCGGCTGTAATAATAGCTATAGCACCGGCATCGTGAATGCGCTCGTGCAGGCTTTTGGCGGAAAAACCGCCGAACACCACGGAGTGAATCGCACCGATACGTGCGCAAGCTTGCATGGCAACCACCGCCTCAATGCGCATCGGCATATAAATGACGACGCGGTCACCTTTCTTGATATTGCGTGCTTTCAGTGCATTGGCGAGCTGGCAAACCCGCTGATGGAGGTCTCGGTAGGTCGACCGTATTACCTCGCCGTCGTCGGACTCAAAAATAATGGCGACCTTATCCGCCTGGGTAGCCAGGTGCCGGTCGAGGCAATTATACGAAACGTTTAACTCACCGTCGGCGAACCATTTGTAAAACGGCGCATTACGATCATCCAGAATTTGTGTGAAAGGCTTATGCCAAAGAATCTGCTCTTTCGCCCGTTTGGCCCAGAAATGCTGGTAATCCTGTTCGGCCTCCGCACACAAAGCTTGATAAGCTTGAAAGCTGGATACATTGGCTTGGCTAGAAAATTCGTCAGAGGGCGGAAAAATACGGGTTTCATTTAAAACTGATTCAATCGTCGACATGCAATATCTCCGGCATTCATTCGTTCAATACACTGAGACAGAATTGTATCATTGGCTCCAGGCACCTTATACTTCTTAATTTCAGACACGTTAAAAACTGCGACCTCAAAATATCATTAAACAGGCTATTCAGAGAGTGCTGGTAAAGCACTGAAAATCGCTGAGAATATTACCTTTGGCGAAAGTTTATGTTTCCTATTTCGCAAATATTTGTTAAAATAAAATCAATAAATTCGATGGGCTTTTTCAGCCCATTTTTTATTTGTGGTGGAGCTATGGTATTAGAAGAATTATTGGAATCGACTCTACAAGGAATGGGTTACGAGTTGGTTGAAGTAGAACGGCTAGCACACAACAAATTATTAAGAATATTCGTAGATAAAGAGGGCGGTATTAACATTGATGATTGTGTAGCAATCAGCAATCATCTCAGCCGGTTGTTTGCAGTGGAAAACATCGATTATGGCCGGTTGGAAGTGTCATCGCCCGGATTAGACAGGCCGTTGCGGAAAGAAGCGGATTTTATCCGTTTCACAGGAGAAACGGTCAAACTAAAACTGCGCATCCCGGTTCAGGGGCAACGGAATTTTGTGGGAGTTTTGCGGGAAATAAATAATGGCATAATAAAACTGGAAAGCGAAGGAAAGTTGTTTAATCTTGAATTGAGTAATCTTGGAAAAGCGCGTTTGGTTCCAAAATTGTAGGTATATAGATTTGGCTGGAGGACTATGAGCCGCGAAATTTTACT
>SSFX01000074.1:0-14043 GCA_008015635.1 Nitrosomonas oligotropha | reverse complement strand
AGTCCATACCGTGTGAGTATGCAAACGTTCTTTGGTACCAGATCCAGAATATCGCTACCAACAGCATTGTTAACATGCCCAGTTTGTAGTACTTAGAGTCGTACCACAGTGACATGTCATAGCTTGCGCTTGATGCACTTGACGTGCCGTAAGTTGTTGCCATGTTTCTACCTCCTAACTGTTAATCAAAACTACTTCTCGTTCTTTTACTCTTCTACTTCTAATACTAATTAATTAGTACTGCTTTTATCTCGGCAGTTAAATTAACCTATTTTTACCCTTAATTTAACCACGCCTCTCAGGCTAGTCGACCTTACCCCTCAAAGTCAAGTCATTTGTCATAAAATCCCCTTCCCTATCTCAGGGATTTAATCTCCATCCCCTCGCATTTCCCCTTTATCTACAAGGATTAATTGACAATCCCCCACTCACTAATGATTTTAGAAAAATTTCTTAGCTCTCGACCGAGGTCATGCCAAATTATTGTCAATTTTCACCACTCACGCCAACCGCATATGAGAGGAAAATATATTCCCAATTTTATGGGACGTGAGTCGATTTGATGCATGAGTTTGGCATATTGATTGAGCTGATGCTGGTAGCGCATTTGTTCGCGGTCAAGGAAATCCGCTAATGCCGAGCCTTCATGACTGCTTGTTTTGTAATCTATAATCCAGCGAATGCCGTTGGCATCACAGAATGTTCTATCAATTATCCAGTTCATCACTTTATCGTTGACGATACCGCTGATTCTCAATTCATTCTGTGCGAATGGCTGAGACCCCAAGATCCATTGTCCACGTTCATCTTGAATTGCATTCGTTAAGGCCAGAATAATCCGTTCAACCGCGTAAATCATGGTCTGATCATCTCCGCTTATCCCGCCTGCAATTAAATTCCATGTGAATTGTTCTCGCATTCCCTGAATACGCGCCGCATTCCAGTTATGCATTTCATCTTCGGCAATTTTCTGTAACCAACGATGCACCACGTTACCCACATGCCGGGCCATTTCGCTAGCCCAAGAAAATTCTATTTCTTCCTGAATTTGTTTTTTATCGCGAGATTCTTGCCATGTAACCGATTCCGGCGCACCCGGCAATACCCAGTCTGTTCTCAATCGAAAAATACTCTGACTGACTACAGTCGCGCTAATCGTATTATCTGCTCTATTTTCTGAATGGCGATTCAACGACATGGCGTCATCGGTTGCTGCAGCGTTATAGATCGGTTGCACAATCGGCCACAACCGTTGCAACAATGAGCCTTGCAGTGGTCTCAATGGCGTCGCATTGCCATGATCATCCGAAGTCCCGTTGACATGACCAAGCAGGTGTAAGAACTTTTTGGCGCGCGTGGCAGCCACATACAGTAAGCGATCAGTTTCAAATTGCGCCTTGCCTCGATCCAGTTTTTCCACCCACGTATAGATCGGATCAACACCTAAGCCGGTTTCCTGAATCGGCGCAAGCAATAAATCCGGCATCGCCGCGCTCTTTTCTCCTGCGATTTGACTATGCGGCTGCTCGATCCACCTCAACAACTGTTTATCATGATTGCGCGAGGTTCGACCCAAACCAGGCACGATCACCGTATCAAACTCCAGCCCCTTGGCTTTATGAATTGTCATAATCTGCAAAGACTCATCAGCCTCCAGATCCGGTGACGCATACAATGCAACCAATCCCTTCTCGAAGCTTGCCAGATCCTGGATATCGCCAGCTACCTCCTGACTCTCAAGGTAATCCAGATAAATCATCGCATCATCCAGAGTATTGGCAGCACCGGCGCTGCCGATTGATGCTGCATTAATGTACCCCGGTCCTCCTAAGACATGCCAAACTGCTTCGACTGTCACACGCAATGTCTGGCGCCGCCGATTGATCATGCAAGAACTCAATATTTCCTTGATGCGGCGTAAGCGCATGCTTGCATCGGCCGAAATACCCTGCCAGCGATTCTCATCGCAAATCAATCCCCACAGGGTAATTTCTTTGTTCATGCCATTGAGATTCTTCTCAGTCAATGCCGAAATATCCTTAAGCAACAGACCACACCAAGGTGCACGCAACAGTGCGAACCATGCCACATAATCGGCCGGATTTATTAAAGCGCGGGTTAACGCCAGTAAGTCCTGCACCACAGGCTTGTGACGCAACAATTCGATATCGATGGCACGAAAGCGCAGACCAGCTGCTTTGATTTGCTCGACTATTTCAGTTAAATGGCTACGATTGCGCACTAATATTGCAATGGTTCCGTCCGGATGGTCTTGTCGTGTGCGCAGGATAATCTCGATAATCTGCCGGGCTTCCGCTGCTTCATTTTTTTCCAGAAAAGGGTAAATATTTACCGCATCACCGGCCAGCGCGCCATGTGTTGCAATGGAAGGTGTATACACCACCGCGCCGGTCGCTATATCTTCACATTCCGGCATGATGTGCGCAAAAGTAGCATTGGCCCAATCCATGATGCCTTGCTGTGAGCGGAAATTGGCGTTGAGTGTTAGCGGCTGCAAAATCAGCGTACCGATCCCTGCACTTCGCGCCTGCAAAAAGAGCCCTACTTCCGCTTCACGGAAACGGTAAATGGATTGCATCGGGTCGCCGACGGCAAAAAAACTGCGCCCATCCCCTGTTTCCCAGCCAGCAACAAGTTTCTCGATCAATGCAAACTGACTGATGGAAATATCCTGAAATTCATCGATCATCAGATGCTTAATGCGGTAATCCAATGCCAGTGCAAGATCGGTGGGCGATTCGGCATCGCCCAGCGCAAGCAATGCGCGTTGCGCCACTTCGGCAAAATCGACTTTGCCATTGATTTGAAAAATAACTTTAAGTTGCGCCACGGCAAAGGGTAACAATCGCGTGATCGCACCCAGTATTTCCCACTGCTTATCGGAATAATGCGGCGGCGGTAGTTGACGTATATCGTGCAATACTTCGCGCAGAGCGTCATATGGTGACAGTAAATTGAGCAAATTCTCCAGACGGTTTTTCCATGCCTTGGCTGCATCTTTCTCAGCTTTGGTATTACCGGACGGAAAACCTTCTTTCTCGGAAATTCTTTTGCGCCAATCACCCTTTTGCGTCAGCAATAACTCAGCAATACTCTGCCAATGTTCAGCATCCGCTATTGATAATGCTTCCAATTGATCACAAAGTGCGATTTCCGGCGATTTGCCGGATGCGTTAAGATTCGTGGCGGCGTAGCGCAATAATGCCAGCAACTCATCGTGCAGCGCCTCTGGGAATAGCCGGAAAACAAATTGCAATGCATGATTACGGGAATTTGTCAGCGACAATTCCAGTTCTTCGCGCGGTTTTCCATGCAAATGGCGCAACCAATGATCGCGCCGCGCCAGCATATCAGCCAGCAATGCTTCAATCCGCGCCATATCGTTGTCCAGATGTTCGAGCAATCGCTCAACATCGTGCGCAATCGTATGGTTTTGTTCAACCGAAGCCAGCGTAGCGCGCGCCGCTTCCAGATAGTAATCCGCAGCATCTTCGATGGTCTCGGGTTGCGCGCCGAATTCCGACAATATCGGCATTTGCCGTGTCAATGCCGCGCACAGCGAATCAATGGTCTGTATCCGCAACCGCTCCGGATTCTCGGCGATATACCAACCGGCTTGGCGATTCCGCTGCAGCACCGCTGCCGACAATTCACGATTCAGTTGCTCATGCGCGGTTCCGCCATCAACAGGTTTATCGCCAGTTTCCAGCGCGGCCAAAACACGCGCGCGCATTTCCGCCGCCGCTTTCCGTGTGAACGTAATCGCTACAATCTCTTCCGGCGCATCGGCACAAGCCAGCAACTTGAGATAGCGTTGAATCAGCAGCGCGGTTTTGCCCGAACCCGCCGGTGCTTGCACGATAAATGATTGTGCGGGATTCAGTGCGCGGAGGCGTTCATTAGCATCGGGGATAGGTACGGAATCAGCCATTTTCACTTTCTTGTGCAATCGCACGCTCGCCAATCCGTTCATGAATGCGGCAAAACAATTGCATATCGCAATATTCGCATGTGACCGGATACTGTTTGGGATCCACTTTGGCATCGCCGCTGCAGAAACCCACCGCCAGATCCGTCAAATGCTGACGCCATGCTGCGACCAGATCTTCCCATGTGGCAAATTGCTTGCATCCATTCACTTGCGAGAAAGCTTTCACACCGGGCAACAGATCAGGATCGCGCGCAATCGCCGCGAATCCCATTTCACCTCGTTTCACCGCGGCAAATGCAACACCTACAGCATCCTGCTGCGCTTTTGTCATCACCAGATACAAAGGCAGTTGCGGTTCGTCCGGGCGTTCGCCAAGCATGCTTTGAGCCGTCTGTTTTCTGGTCTTGTAATCGATAATGATATGCTGTCCGCCCGCCAATTCGTCAACCCGGTCCAGGCGCGCATTCAAGACCAGATCGCCGACTTGGATGGAAAGTTTTTCCTCGGTTGCGATTACGGTGAAATGATCTCGTTTTTTTTCTTCGTTCAACCATTCGCGCACCAAACGCACCAAGCGCCGTTGCTCGATCTGCGCAAAACGTCTTGAAAGCGCCATCGGTCTTACTTGCTGCATCTCGGTAACAGCTTCTTTGGCAATGCGCTCCAGCAGGCCATCGAGGTCATTATCGGCCATGCCCTCCAGCATTTCCTTCGTTTTCAATTGCCGCCAAAGGTGCGCCAATACCTGATGCACCAGCACCCCTCGTTCCATGGCGTTTAAACCGGTATGCGGCACTTCCAGATTTGCAATACGTAATCGGTGCCTTGCCCAGGCACGGAATGGACAAGCGGCATAATCCTTGAGCACCGATGTACCACCTTTGATGCCCTGTCCGGCCACTTCTGTGTCCAGCGGCGGCGCCTGATCGTCTTCGATCCGCTCCAACTCACATGACTGGATAATCCGTTCACGATGCTGTTCCATCGCAAGAAAAACCGGTTTATTTTCCGTTATCGATTGAATCAGCGGGCTGGGTTTTAATTCGTGTCCGTCGCGATCGCTACTAAATTTGGGATAACTCAGAATCACTTCTTGAGCGGCGGAAAACCATCCCTGCGTCAATCGCCGGCAATAGACCAATGATTCCTGCACGGAGCCCAGCGGCAATTGTGCGCTGCGCTGCAATTCCAACGGCAGAAACGGATTGGGACGAGCACGTAACGGCCATTGCTCGTCCGACAATCCCATGATCCATAGGTGATCAAATTCCATCCCCGCCGCCTCCAGCACACCCAGAATTTGGATCGGCACATCCGGTGTTTCAGGCTGAAACAAGGTATCGCCCGCGATTCGTTTTAACCGGCCAATCGCTTCAGGGAAGCTCGTTTTAGCAACGACATGATCCAGCGTGGCAAAATCTGCGACGAGCGCGTGCCATTTCTCGAATGTCTGATACTCAATGGAATCCAGGCTGCGTTCTCCGGGAAACCCCACAATCTCCAGAACTTCCAGGATAATTCGAGCAAAAGTAGAGTGGCTTCCGGATTGGGGCAGTTGGGTTTGGCGGAACTCCATCAATGCGGATAAACACCGGAGCAAAACCGGGCAGCTCGTTTGTCCACCTGCCTGTGTCGCAAGTGCAAACAGACGTTCCAACGTGATCATCGGCTCGGCATTGCGGCGAATGCGCGCATCCAGCAGTGCACGCTGTTCCATCTCGGCTTTGCCGCCTGCCAGAAAAGGGGATCTCAACCAGTGACTCACACGATGAAACGCTAGCGATTGATCCAACAAAGCCAGACTCACCAAAGCCGCGTCGATCAATGGATAAGCCGTTAGCGCTAAACCCAAAGACACATTGAATGGCGCCACCGGCCGGGTTGCGCCTGGCAAAGCAAAGCGGATATCCGGATGCATCACCGTAGCGAAAGTACGCATCAACATGTTGCGAAAACTGGATAATGCCGGTACTACGATACCGACTCGGACAGCATGATCCGCTCCGGCTATTTTGGATCGTGCCCATAGTGCCGCTTGATAAATCTCGTCACGGCTGCTGGGATATTCCATACGGCGCATTGCGCCCGAAGATTGCGGGGATTGCGGGGATTGCGGGGATTGCGCCGGTAAAGCCGCAACTGTTATCTCACAACCGGCTGCAGCCAGTTTTCTTAAAAAAGCATTTTGTTGCGGCGTAAAAATATCAAAGCCATAACAAATGAGTGGCGACGTTTTTTTTATATCGAAGGATTCATAGTGCTCAACAATCAGATCCGTAATGCGCGCGCGATCCGTCTGCCAATTACTCCTCGTTATTTCCTGATACGCCGAGGCCCAATCGAGAAACGCTCTGCCATCTTCATTGGGATAACCATTACCCAGATGATCCGTGATTTGCCAGGCATGCGCCAGCTGCCACGCTTCCCGAGCCAATTGCGCTGTTTGCGCAATCCTCAGTAATGCTTTTCCGGTTGCTGATGATCGAATGATCGATTCCCATAGCACCTGTTCCTGCGAGGTCGACAGCAACAAAGGCAATCTCAACGATTGCGCGGCATAGAGCGCATCGAGGTAAATACGCTCAATCAAAGCAGTCAAAGGCAAGACATCAACCGAATACCAAACCGCCCTGTTGCGGTCGATTTGGTCTTGATCGAATTTCTCTTTAAGCGCTAATGCAAGCCTCCGGTTTGGTGTAACAACCGTAGTACCGGCATTGATGCGCTTAAAAACCTCAGTAAGGGGGACTTGCGGAAATTGCGAGGAATCAGACATGCGGTATCAGATTACCGCCATTTCTGTTTAGCGTTTCAGATGATCCAGCTTATCTTTAACACTGGCCCAATCATCCGCGTCAGGCAATGGATCTTTTTTCTCGATAATTGGACGCCACTTTTTAGACAAATCTGCATTCAGATCGATGAAATGTACTTGTTCATCAGGCACGTCATCTTCCGCATAAATCGCTTCCACCGGACATTCCGCGACACATAATGTGCAATCGATACATTCATCGGGATCGATAACTAAAAAATTGGGGCCTTCACGGAAACAATCCACCGGGCATACATCCACACAATCTGTATATTTGCATTTAATGCAATTCTCAGTTACTACATAAGCCATGACAACTCTTCCTTGCTTGACACTTTTATAGAATTTCGCATTTTAACAGAATTCTGATAAACAACGCCATCCTCGAAAACTATGTCTATTAACGTCACCTATATTAATTTCATCGACCCATTCAAAAAATTGGCATTTCTTGGTGAAACAACGCTATCAAGCGGTTGCCGCAATTTATTTCTGGACTAAATCCGATTAACTCGGTTAAGGTGCTACAAGGTGTCACACTTCATTAACAAACCAATTCAGTAATCCTAAAAGTCCGATTATCAGCATGTGTTTTTCAGCAGAAGCCAGTTTTATTGTCAGCGGGACTCTTTTTGTTGTCGGTATAACAACCATCCGGAAAGCCATCTATTCCAAAGATTTCCCGGTGGCCTTGATTCCACTCATTTTTGCTACTCAGCAACTGGTGGAAGGATTGCTCTGGCTCTCTATATCCCATAACGACACTGCACAGTCACAATTTTGGTTGAGTAATATTTATGGCGTGTTCATCGGCATTATCTGGCCGCTGTACGCGCCTTTCGCCGTTTACCAAGCGGAAACCGCCGTCATGCGAAAAAAAATCATCGCTTTCATCGGTATAGCGGGTCTTGGACTTGCAGTCTATACTGCCGTCGGCTTGGTTAACGAACCGATCGTCGCGGAAATTATCCATCACAGCATCCACTACAAGCACCACGTCAGTAGCCACCAGCTGATCATTGCTTTATATTTGCTGGCCACATGTGTACCGTTCATTTTTTCCAGCTATAAACATTTATATTCTGCCGGTATCATCATCACTCTTGGGTTCTTCGTCGCTTATTTCACTTACCTCGAAACTTTTGCCTCGGTTTGGTGTTTCTTTGCAGCAATTGCCAGTGCGCTTATTTATTTTTACTTTGTACATCGTATTAAGAAACCGCTAATCCCCATATCCTAATATGGTCCTATACACAGAACTTTGGCTTTCCCATAGAAAACAATTGCTTCACATTCCAATCTGTCAGTAAAATCCAGATTTAAACCCAATAATTCTTATCACCATGCGCATTTCTCAAATTTATTATAAAACTGTGTTCATCTGCCTGCTGTTCTTATCACCTACGGCGCAAGCGAATTCCGTAGCTTGTTTTACTAGCAGCATGGGGCAATTTTGTATCGAGCTTTTTGAATCACAGACACCCATTACTACCGCCAACTTTCTCAAGTACATCGATAGCGATGCCTACACAAGCGGAATTTTTCATCGCAGCATTCCCGGTTTTGTTATCCAAGGCGGCGGTTTCAAGGTTGTCGATGGCACCAGCGGAGATTCGCTTGTGCCCGTTAATACATTTTCTCCGATCGTCAATGAATTCAGAATTTCGAATACACGCGGCACCGTCGCCATGGCAAAATTGGGCGGCAACCCCAACAGTGCCACCAGCCAATGGTTCGTCAATCTAGCTGACAATTCCGCCAATTTGGACAATCAAAACGGCGGCTTTACGGTATTTGGGCGCGTTATTTTCGATGGCATGACCGTTTTCGATGCGATTGCAAAGCTGCCCGTAAGAAACCTGGGGGGGAGTCTTACCAACGCACCGCTCAAAGATTTTGACGGTGTTCACGCCGCACTGAGCAACCTGGTGAAGATCGATCGCGTCGAAGTAACCGATCCGACCGGTATATTCAGTGACAGTACCTTAAGTTTCGCCGTTGATATCGGAACCGGTCAGATGTATCACGTCAGTCTGCGGCTGATTAGCGACAACCCTTCTTACGTGTTTCAACTCGATCCGGCTAGTGTTGTGCCTTTGTCCGCCACTCCCGGCAATATCGCAATGCTCTCAAACAGCACTAACCAGTTACAGATCCCATCGGTTATGATCGGCGCTTCTTCTACGGTTAAAAATGTTGTGATGCAATTGACGGATGCTGAATTATACAAATTCACTTTGTTAAGCTTTGAATAAAAAAATCCGGTTGCCGCGCCGCCATTCCAATCCAGCCTGCTCAATCCGGTAGGCCGCATTTCATGAAAAAACCAGTCAGCCGGATCCTGCTCATCAACGATGAGAAATTGATTCTGAAAGAATTCACCAAAGGGCTGAACGCGGCTGCGAAATCGATGGAAAATCCCCTGGGCATCGTTTTCTCCGGCGTCACCACGGCACAAGAAGCACTCCAGTCGATTGAACAAGATGGCGATATTCAGGGGTTAGTCGTCGATGACCGGCTCTATACCTTAAAACATCAAGGAAAACACGCACGCGATCTGCAAATGACTGCACTTGAACTGGTGCAGAAAATCACGCATTTTCGTCCTGAGTTGAATATTTACATCCTGATCGCGCAGGAACAAGAGGATGAAGTGGTCGATGCACTTTTCTCAGAAACGGTCGATGGGTATTTTTACCGCGAAGAACGCGATTACCGCGGCATGTACCGTATTCTCAATGCTCAGCTGCAAGAAAAAGCGCGCACACCTTTTTATGACCAACTCAAGCATTATGTGCTGATGGCCAAGGATGCCTGGCATACACCGGGCCATTCTTCCGGTGATTCCTTGCGCGATAGTCCGTGGGTCAGCGATTTTTATGAATTCATCGGCGAGCATATCTTCCGCGCCGATCTATCGGTCTCGGTGCCGATGCTGGATTCCTTGATGGAACCCGCCAGTGTGATCGCGGAAGCGCAGAAAATTGCTGCCCAAGCTTTTGGCGCGCGCCGGACATTTTTTGCCACGAATGGCACTTCGACGGCCAATAAGGTCATTTTCCAAACGCTGCTGGCGCCCGGCAACAAGTTGTTGCTGGATCGCAATTGCCATAAGTCCGTGCATCATGGCGTGGTGCTGTCTGGCGCTCACCCGGTTTATCTGGATTCTTCCGTCAATAAGAAATTCAATATTTACGGACCGGTACCCAAGCAAACGCTGTTCAAAGCGATTGAAGAACACAGCGATGCGCAGGCGCTGATCTTAACCAACTGCACCTACGATGGCTTACGTTATGACTTGCCGCCTATTATTGCAGCGGCACACGCCAAAGGAATTAAGGTGATCATTGATGAAGCCTGGTATGGCTTTGCCCGGTTCCACCCGGCTTTCCGCCCTACCGCGTTAGAAGCCGGTGCGGATTATGCTACGCAAAGCACGCATAAAGTACTTTCGGCGTTTTCACAATCCAGCATGATTCATGTCAATGACCCCGACTTCAACGAACATCTGTTCCGCGAAAACTTTAATATGCATACTTCCACGAGTCCGCAGTACAGTATGATTGCGAGTCTCGATGTGGCGCGAAAGCAGGCTATGCTGGAAGGATATAAACTCCTGTCACGCACCTTGGAACTGGCACAAGAAATACGCGCGCAAATCAATTCCACCGGTGTATTTCAGGTTCTGGAACTGCCCGATCTGCTACCGGATGAAATCAAACACGATGACATTCAACTCGACCCGACCAAAGTAACAGTGGATATTTCGCGCTGTGGTTTTACCGTGGAAGAATTAATCCGGGAATTATTTGAGCGCTTCAATATCCAGGTGGAAAAATCCACTTTCAATACACTCACTTTGTTGCTCACGATCGGCACCACCCGCAGCAAAGTATCGCGGCTATACGATGCCTTAATGCGCATTTCCCGTGAAAACCGCGCACCGCAACGGCTTTATCAAACGGCAGAGATTCCACGGTTCACCGAGTTGAAGTATCTCCCACGTGACGCATTTTATTGTGGCGGTGAACTGATGCCGCTATTAGATGAACAAGATAAGGTCAATTTAAGTCTTAATGGCCGGGTATGCGCGGATCAGATCACGCCTTACCCGCCCGGCATTCCTGTGTTGGTTCCCGGGCAAGTGATTACGCAGGCCATCACACAATATTTGATCAGTATGTTGCGTTCGCAAAAGCACATCGAAGTACATGGAATTGTGTTCGATGGCTATTTGCCGTGCTTGAGACTATTGACTAACTCTGAAGAAAAAACGCTAAAACAATTGGATAAATAATTTACCGACGTATATAAGAACAAGCTCGATTAATGCTCTTTCCGGCCATAAATATCTTCAAACCGGACAATATCGTCTTCCCCCAGATACGAGCCGGATTGAATTTCAATCATTTCCAACGGCACGCAACCGGGATTTTCTAAGCGATGACTCGTACCCAATGGAATATAAGTCGACTCATTTTCCGAGACCAAATATACATCTTTGTTTCGCGTAACCCGAGCCGTACCACGTACGACAACCCAGTGTTCGGCGCGATGATGGTGCATTTGCAGGGATAAGGCCGCACCGGGTTTAACCACAATACGTTTCACTTGAAAACGTTCACCGACATCGATTCCGTCATACCAGCCCCATGGACGGAACACTTTACGGTGCAATTTTCCTTCCGAACGGCCTTGCTGTTTCAGCATATCGACAACCAATTTGACATCTTGTGTTTTGTCTTTATGTACAACCAATATAGCATCCGGAGTTTCAACAACGATTACATTTTCGATACCGACACAGGTAACTAAACGGCTTTCGGAAATGGCCAGCGTATTTTTGCAATCATTTAATAAAACATCCCCCTTTGCTACGTTGCCCGCGTCATCTTTAGGAAGCACTTGCCACAATGAGCTCCATGCACCGATATCAGACCATCCGGCTGTCAGCGGAATGACCACACCGCCTGGCAAGTCACTTTCCTGCCGAGCAATTCTCTCCATCACAGCATAATCGATCGAATCGCTTGGACATTGCTCAAAAGCTTTCTTATCGACACGAAGAAAATCACCATCCGCCGATCCCTGATCCCAAGCAGCTTGGCAGGCTGTTAAAATATCTGGCCGACACTTTCCAATGGCAGACAACCATACCGAGGCCCTCATCATGAACAGCCCGCTGTTCCAGAGATAGTTACCCGCATCCAGATAAGTTTGCGCGGTTGACAGATCCGGTTTCTCGACAAAACGCGCAATTTGATAAGCGGTTTTGCCCTGCTCGATTAACTCACCCGATTGGATATAACCATACCCGGTTTCAGGAGCATCAGGCGTTATCCCGAAGGTGACAATCCTGCCATCCAGTGCTTGTGACATACCTGCTAAAACAGCAGCCTGGAATGATTCCACATCCATAATTACATGATCGGACGGCATGACCAATAAAATGGAGTCATCTCCTTCCCGTAGTGCTGCAAGCGCAGCTAACGTTAAAGCAGGGGCAGTATTGCGTCCGAAGGGTTCAAGCAGAATACTTCCTTTTCTATCCATAATTCGCAATTGCTCAGCAATAACGAAACGGTATTCTTCATTGCAAACAATCATCGGCGCACTTAATTGCACACCTTTTAATCCATCCATACGCCGGACCGTGGCTTGCAGCAAAGAGTCCTCGTTTATTAATGGCAATAGCTGTTTGGGATATTTCTCACGTGACAGAGGCCAAAGACGAGTGCCTGAGCCTCCGGATAAGATGATAGGTATTAATGTATTCATTCAAGGATTAAAGATACTGAGGATTTTCTAACCCGCACTCATTTAACTATGTAGTTTATCAAACCTAAATTCAACTAATTATTAACTAACTGCCTACGAGCTTTGCTCTTGCAATATCATATACCTTTTTCTCGTTGATTATGCCATCAAGATTCCGGTCCAAGGGCTTAATTACTGCCAAAATTTCATTGGATCCTTGAGTAATTTATCCGGGCACTGGAACCGAGATAAAAATTATATTTAACAACAATTTGATTTACTGATACTTGTTTTGAGCAACAAATTGGGAGAATCCAGTAATTAACATCCTAGATGACTTACTTTATACGATATGTACTTTAATTATCGAATTGGAAAGATTATAAATGCAAACAACTCGATTAATTTCCGCCAGAAATATATTCCGGCGGATTCGATTCCTGAAGAAAAAGATATTAAATAACACACCTATCTAAAATCAAGTAGCACTTACTGCTGGAATGACTTTAGCACATGGTAGATCAATATCCCGCTAATAAGTCACCAATGTTGCAGCGCTTGCTGCGGATAAATTTTCTGCCGCATCAAATGCTCTAACTGTATAACTGTAAAGAGCTCCTTTAGCGCTACCCATAATAACATCTCTAAAACTTGTCGCAGTAGTAGTTACACCGACATTAGTCCCGTTTCTATATATTTTGTATCCCGCAACAGCTACACTGTCTGAGGACTTACTCCAAGATAATGAAACTCCGGCAGCAGTTCCATAATTGGACAGTTTTGATACTAATGAAGTCGGTACTGTAGGAGCAACAGTGTCAAAATTTAGGCAAGATGCTCCGTCACCGCATGGAAAACCATTCCATATCTCTAATCCGGTGATATGATTGTCTACTGACGTATGGCCGCCACTATACGGATTGCTCACAAAAATCCGGGTTATAGGAAGATTGTAATCACCCATATTTGGCCCGTGGTAATCCGCTATCACTTCGCCATCGACGGCTGCCCAGAAACGTCCATCAGTGCCACTTGACCGGTGCCAGTAAACTTCAAATTTAAACCATTTATCGATCGGCACTGGAACAACATGGTTATCTTCACGCCAGTAATCGACCCTAGTGGGAAAAACACCGCCCACATTATCACCCTTTGTCATCCAATAGAGTTTGCCAGTGGTTCCTTTCATCACAGTCACGCTCATTCGATAATCACCTTCTCCCGTGTTATTGTATCCTCCTGTCTTAAGTGAGAATTGTGACCGCCAATTCGCGGATGAAACCGTATTATCCAGTTGCGCCTCCAGATTCGCCTGATACTTAAACCAGTAAGTAATGTACAAATCATTGACATCACCAATTGTCCATGGCCTTCTGATCAACAATGGTGCTTGTGAGCCTGCTCGCCCCAATCCGCCGGTTATCTTGACTTGCTGATAAAGCTCATTAACCGCTTCACCATTTGGTCCTGCTACCGATCTGATTTCACTACTGATGTAATTTCCGATCGTCGAAGAAGT
>SSFX01000106.1:0-23830 GCA_008015635.1 Nitrosomonas oligotropha | reverse complement strand
GCTTGCTTTCTCACAAGCACTGTTGCTCAATGTCCTTACCAGATCGACTATGCTTATTCTGACAACGGCAAAGAATTTAAAGGAACTGACGGCCACGCTTTCGTCAAAGTTTGCAGGCAGCACGGTATCGGTCAGAAGTTTACTCGTATCAATCGTCCGCAAACCAATGGTAAAGCTGAGCGGGTTATCCGCACCCTGATGGATATGTGGCACAGCAAGATTCACTTCAAAGACAGCGCCGATCGGCACATTCAGCTTCTCCGTTTCATTAATTTCTACAATACCGTTAAGCCTCATAAGAGTTTGAATAATGCCACCCCTTATGAAATACTCACCGCTTATTTCAATCAACCTCTCTGTAAACAACTCTGAGGTTTCTTACACCTAATGCATTTAGATTTGCACGCACTTGACAAGCTAAATGTAGAGCAAGGAATTATTATCGCACCTAACCATCCCAGCATGTTGGATGCGCTCTTGGTTCTGTCGCGTATCAAAAATACCAGTTGTTTAATGAAAGCCAGCCTTTGGAATAGTATTTTTTTACATTCTGGAGCCAGATTGGCTGGTTACGTACGAAACGACTCTATCAAAAGTATGGTTCGTCGATCGGTTAAAGAACTCCAAAGCGGCAGTAATTTATTGATTTTCCCGGAGGGTACTCGAACGGTGCAGCTTCCCATCAATCGCTTGAAAACCGGCATAGGGCTTATCAGTACAAAAGCTCAAGCGCCTATTCAAACAATTCTGCTGCTCACCGATTCACCCTACCTGACTAAACATTGGCCTATCTGGACCCCCCCCCCCTTTCCCTATATATTTCAAAGCTGTTATCGGTCAACGATTTGAGCCTACAAGCAAAACTACAGAAATTATCAGTCTTTTACAAAATTATTATGATCGCACCCTTGACGACTCCCTCCACCAGCCACATACTGCTTATACCTAGTTATAATCCAGGTAACTTGATTATGATCACAGTGCGGGAAGCTCTATTACAATGGCAGCCGGTATGGGTGGTCTGCGACGGCAGTACCGACGGTAGTACAGCAATTCTTCAAAAGATGAGCGAAGATAATCCCAACTTGAGAGTGATCGTAGTTCCATTCAATTTAGGGAAAGGAGCAGCTGTAATGGAAGGTCTGCGCCAAGCATCAGAATCAGGATTTACGCATGCGTTGACAATGGATGCCGATGGACAGCATCCTGCCTACCTTATCCCGCGATTTATGAATATCTCTACGGATAATCCTGACAGCATGATACTGGGCAAACCTGTCTTTGATGACACCGCCCCACAGCTTCGCGTGCAAGGACGAAAAATTTCTAACTTCTTAGCCAATCTTGATACCCTTTGGATGGGCATTGGCGATTCTCTTTATGGCTTTCGCGTTTACCCCATTGCTCCGCTTCTACATATCATGCAGCAAAATCGTTTTATGCGTCGCTTCGATTTTGATATAGAGGCAGTAGTCCGTTTATGCTGGAAAAATATCCGTCCAATCAATGTGGATGCGCCGGTCAAATATTTGAATGCAGATGAGGGAGGCGTATCGCATTTCAACTACTGGCGTGACAACGCGTTGTTAACATGGATGCACATCCGCCTTATTGCCGGCTTTATCGTGCGTTTACCACTGCTACTGTGGCGCAAATTCAACTCCTAACATTTTTATGTCAGATTCAGAGCAATCCAATAGTTTCGTAAAAGCTCCTCATAAGCCTATTACAGGTTATTACACAACTGAAGCAGAACGTGCCAGCTTTGTACGAGAAATGTTCGATACAACCAGTGTTGATTATGATCGTATCGAGCATCTCCTGGCACTTGGCACCGGTCAATGGTACCGCAGCCAGGCATTGAAGCGTGCGGGCCTGCAACCCGGAATGCAGATACTGGATGTCGGTTGCGGCACAGGATTGGTAGCGGCCCAGGCCATTGAAATTATTGGTTCATCAAAACTACTGATCGGTCTTGACCCTAGTTTGGGCATGATGCAAGCAAGTCCTTTGTTCAAACAAGCCGCGCTGATTGGAGGCAGAGCAGAATCTATCCCTTTTCCTGACAATAGTTTTGATTTCCTGAGCATGGGGTATGCGCTTCGTCATGTGAGTAATCTAGAGCAAGTATTTAGTGAATTTTTCAGAGTACTCAAACCTGAGGGTAAGCTATGCATTCTCGAAATTACCCGGCCCGAAGCACGACTCGGTTCCACCCTACTGAAGACTTACATGCGAACCATCGTCCCGCTACTCGCAAGAGCGATTTCTTCAAACGATCGTACAAGCAAGCTGTGGAGATATTACTGGGACAGTATAGAAGCTTGTGTTTCACCCCAGAGAATCATTCAAACGCTGGAAAGCGTCGGTTTCTCAGGCGTCAAGCAGCATCGTGAATTAAGGATTTTCTCAGAGTATCAAGCCACTAAATTACAGCCTGAAATTAGATGATTCCTCCATTCACTGAAATTACCTGTCCGGTAATATAACTTGCACCACTGCTGCACAGATAAGCTACCAGACTAGCAACCTCTCTCGGCTCTCCAGCGCGTTTCATCGGCACAAGACTTGCAATTGCCTTAGCATCGAACGCATTCTCGATCATAGGTGATGCGATAATGCCCGGTGCAACGACATTAACCGTTATGTTGCGGCTTGCAAGTTCCAGAGATAATGATTTGCTGGCACCATGTAACGCCGCTTTGGCTGCGGCATAATTGACCTGTCCTTTATTCCCAATTATCGCTGCAATTGACGAAACACTGACGATACGACCAAAACGGTTGCGTATCATCGGCATGATCAAAGGTTGGGTGACATTAAAAAAACCGTTCAGCGACACATCTATAACATGCTGCCATTGTTGCTGCTTCATGGCAGGAAATATGGCGTCATCATGTATGCCGGCATTATTGATTAATATGTGTATGGGCGTATGTTCAGTAAGCTCTCCCAGCAACTGACGCGTCTGTTCAGCGTTGGTAACATCAAATTGCAGCGCACTCGCCGATAGCCCTTGTTGTTGCAATTGATTCGCTAGACCTTGCGCTTTTTGAAAGTTCTGGTTGGCTTGAATATAGACGTGATACCCTGCTTGCGCCAATACATAACTAATTGCTGTTCCGATTGTTCCACTGCCTCCAGTTACAAGCGCATTAATTTTGTTATGCATACTAATCGACAACCACTTCAAGCGTTAAAGGCTCAACATACTCTAAATGAATCTGGCGCGGAACAGCACGATAAGAATGAAGTGCTTTTCGTGCAATCACTTGCAGCAAAGGAAGGCAGCGCGCGCTCGGATTGGAAAGACGCAACTCATCGAATTCACGCATTTCCATCCGAGTTTCAAGTTCAGTCGCATATCGTAATGTCAATTTTGCAAGAGCAGCGTCATTAGCGGCTGCATTTAACACCATAGCCACTGCAAAATTACTACCCATCGGTCGCACGTCACTCAACGGGTAGGGATACATAACATCACTGGATATAAGTAAAATCGGCTCTCCCGTCCACAGCGCCTGACTACAAGCCTCCATGAGGCCAACTGCAAAACTTGCATCATACGCACACAAGCTGGTCGATGGCAGCGCACATTGATTCGCAATGCTCCAGTAACCCGCCGGTGCATTATGGACGGAATTATGAAAGCGCGTTGGTGAAATAAACCGCTCATTTTTTTCAGTATGTGCGAGTGTTGTAAAGATCGCATCGCAATTATCTCCATCTCCCGAAGAAGAAGTGAATACCGTTGCTAATTGATGAGCATCAATAGTTGCAGCCTTTACTGCAGCATTCCCTACAGTTAATGCGAGACGAACCATTTTTCCTACTCGTCGACGTTCCGTAGGGGGCAGACATGTTACTGCAGGAATTTCGAAGTCTGCCCGCTGATATTTTTGCTCTCCAGCCAAAATTGACTGGGCTACATTCCAATCGGGCAAACCGGGGCCCAGAAGACCGATACTTAGCACATGACACTGTAGCCTATCTTCCGAGAAATCAGCCCCCCCCTTCATACCTAATCCTTAAGCCCCAAAACGATACTGCAATTAGAACCTCCAAAACCAAATGAATTACTGAGTACATGATTCACGGGGCGGGCAACATTATGTACCAGATAATGAATCGGAGAGAGAGTAGCATCCAACTCTTCAGTACCGGGGCTTCCCCATGCAACTTGTTGTTGCAAAGCTAGGGCTCCTATGGCTACATTCAACGCACCTGCTGCTCCCAAGCAATGCCCGGTTGCACCTTTGGTTGAGCTCGCAGGCGGTTTTTCCTCAAAAGCTGCCGAAACTGCGATGCTTTCAATTGCATCGTTATTCTTTGTGGCGGTACCGTGCAAGTGGATATAATCGATTTCAGGCGCGCTAAGTCGCGCCTGTTGCAAAGCTGATTGCATGGCTTGGCGAGCGCCCAGCCCTTCTGGATGAGGACTGGACATGTGATAAGCATCACTACTCTCACCCACGCCTTTAATCAACAAGCTTCCAGATGGCATATACGACCCATCGCGTGTTAGAAGTGCGAAAACTGCTGCCTCACCGATCGAAATACCCTCTCTATAGGTGTCATACGGCATGCACGGATTCTGAGAGAGCAGTTGCAAGGAGTGAAAACCATAAAGTGTCGTCAGACACAAACTATCAACACCGCCAACAATTGCTGCATCAATCACGCCCAGTAACAACATACGTTGCGCCATGGCAAATACTTTTGCACTGGAAGAACAAGCTGTAGACACCACTGCTGTAGGTCCACCCAAACCAAGTGCCAGGCGAACAAAATGCGCAACCGAGCATGTATTTTGAGCAAAACGATAATTCACCCACGAGGGTAATGCCCCCGTTTGCGGATCAAGCTCGCGATAACCCTTTTCTGTCTGCAACATCCCAGAAGTACTGGTCCCCAGAAACACGCCAATTCGGGTTTTATTAAAACGGCATTTAGCTTTTTCTACGGCATCGATAAAACCATCCTGCTGCAAGCCCAAGTAGGCCAATCTATTGTTGCGACAATCAAAGTCCTGCAACTCAGCAGGTAAAAATACTTTGTCCTCTGTGATATCCGTAATTCCTACATAGGTGTCTAAATCAACCGATTCAAACTTACAGGGTACCAGGCCAGTATGTTGCGACAAAAGACTAGAGCGCAAGCTTGCCAAACCGTTACCCAAGCAGCAAGTTGCCGTAAATGCAGGCATGGATAAATAAGCTTGATCTTTCATATATTATTTAGATAAAACTCATCGATAATCAAGGTCGATGGCAATGCAGGAGAATATTGGCAAACGGCGTTCCCTGGTGCATGGGAATAGCTGTCACTCTAAAACCGGTTTTTTCAAGCTGATCTATCCATTCTGCTAATGAACGGCAATAAACGCGTACCGATACGTGTCCACGAAAAGCAAATACCACGGTATCCACCCACTTGCTGAACAAGAAAGGCAAACCTGCTGCTGCATCCCCTACTCGCAGCAAAAGTTTTCCACCCGAGGATAAACACGCATAGACCCGCTTGAGTATGTCGTTTTGCTCGTTAGAAGGTACATAATGCAAAACATCAAGAATGACAACGACATCTGCAGACCCGAAATCGATGTGGCGCATATCGCCATGGATGATTTGGATGCGCGAACCAAAAACCTGCAACGCTTGACGCGCTCGGATCACATCATTGCGCATGAGTTCAATCCCAGTTACCGAGGCCGCCTTAATTTCTGCCTTTCTCTCAGAATACCTGTGCGTGTAATCATCCATTCCGCACAACATGGCTGCCAGCAAACCCTGCCCGCAACCAATATCAAGTATACGTGCATAAGGAGATATATAGCCGGCTTGCAAAATGTGCGTAAATACCGGATCTCGCTTTAATTTACCTCTGGCGAAATGCCAGGCAAACTTGCCTGAACGCTGGTAAGGCTTACAAATATGATCAACGAGTTCAGGTGATAAAAAATGACCCATTCCTAGTAATCAATCAAGTTAGAGAAGCCATATCTACAAACCATCTGGCAATACCTCAGGGTTGAGATTATTCTCAAATAATGTCTGCAACAATACCGGCAGTACCTCCACAATCACCGCCCTTCCATTGCAAGTCAGCGCCGCGTTACCATCGTGTAACAGCAATATATCACCCGCCTGCAAATTCCTGCACAAACTATCCAGGACTACGTTTGCATTACGCTGACGCGTATCAAAACCGCGACGTGTCCAGCTCATCAGACACAATCCTAGTTTCTGCAGCACCGCATCCAGAAAAATATTACGCAGGCCCGCTGGTGCACGGAAATAATGTGGGCGAACATTTGTCACTTGCTGTATCACAGTCTGAGCATTAACCACATCCCGGTATATTTTTTGCGTATACCACAATGAAAAAGTATAACTATGCTCCATGCTGTGGTTCTCTAATTTATGGCCGCCAGCGACAATTGATTTTGCCAAATCAGGATACTGCTGCACACGCTTGCCAATACAGAAAAAAGTAGCTTTTGCATTATATTGTTCGAGGATTTGCAATACTTGTGGAGTAACCTCCGGACAAGGGCCATCATCAATCGTAAGATACACAGCACCTCCCGCTTTATCCAGAGGTACATGCGTTATATTTCTACCCAGCCACTGACTTCGTGGCCACAAACCCTGAGCAACCAGAACAACATGATTGCCAAACATGACGAACAGAGCATAGAACCACCCATCTGGCATCAAAAACAGGCAGATTGCTAGTAAATGCAACACGATACTGGCACGTATCAACCCATTATAGTAATAAACCATGATGTACCTATTCAGCTCTGACTAATAGAGCCTGAGTTTTTCCGCAACGACTGCGGTGCCATCAGCGCAGAAAAAATCAACGCAAAAAAGACTCCAGATGCAACTGTAATACCAATCGTTTGTAAAATAGGAATTTGCGAAAAAATCAAAACACCATACCCAATCCCAGTCGTGGTCGTAGCCAACAGCAGCGATGCCAAGGTCATATTACTTTGAGAAGAACTGAAAAACAATGCATAATTTGAACCCACTGCAAAAACAAGTAATAAACCGATTATATTCAATAAATTCAACTGTGAACCCAGCAAATGCAACAGGGCGGTTACAAAAAGTATCGCACATGCCAACGGTAAAATTACCAAAAAAGTTGTTTGCAAAGATCTTAACACCAGTAACAATAAAACAATAATTGCAATAAAGCCAGCAGCCGAGTACTTCAATACTTCATTCAAATAAGTCTTATAGATAGAGTTAAAATCGTCCTTCAAATCCAATAATACCGACTGCTCATTCAAGATATCGAGTAGTTCAGTTTGCAGCGCCTCATGATTGATGCTTCCGACTTTACCATTTTGCAGTGGAGCTTGTAACTGTATCAACGCATGATAAAAACGATTTCCGCCTGCATTTACAGGATAGAGTGTAACACTCAACGTAATTCCGAAAGTGCTGCTTTCCAGCTTATCTGATCGTAACAGAGGTAGTGCCTTGCTGTTTGAAACATCTTCGACGAAACCCTGAAAACTCTGCACGGATAGAGGCAATGTATGGGTAGCTTCCTGAAGTGCCTGTTCTAGTCGTTCCTGATCAGGAAGTACTTGCTGACGTTGTATTTGCTTGGCCTGACTTGGCAAATAAGTACACGGGGCTTGATACCCCCCCAACAGACCCCTTGCAACGAGCACGTCCAGTCTGGGCAGAAACTGCTCGCAGCGTTGCAAAACCTGCTCTTCCGTTTTGTCTTGTAACAACAACATATGCCGCACATCGGCTGCCCCCATATCGGCCCGCAGTTCACCGTCCAAATCAAGCAATGCTGCAGGTATCGGGCTTAAATCATTTAATTCATAGCTCCACAAATAATCCTGTCTGCTTAAGAGCAACAGCAAAGCGCCTACTGTCAAAAACCATATGAAATACCGAAAATGATAACCCTTCTCCATCATCAGTCTTAGCCATACTCCGACGGGATTGAGATCATGGATACTTAGCCGCTGCGGCAGTAGCGTTGGCAAGATCCATCGAGTACAAAGAACGGCTACCAACAACCCGGCAATCGAGAATGCAGCCAGTTGCATTAACCCGGTAAAACCGGAAAACAGCAGGGTCGAAAAACCACAAATGGACGTCATCACACCCAAACCTACCGTACGCCAGAACATCGGGTTATTACCGGCACATTCTGCAGTCTGTGAACGCTGAAGGAAAAAATAAATTGAATAGTCTATGGACTCCCCAATCAATGTAATACCAAAGCCGATCGTCATGGCATGGACGCTGCCAAAACCCAGACTTACGGTCGCTATTCCTGCAACCACTCCGCTAAAAACCGGCAATAAACCAACAAGCAGCAGCTTAAGATTGCGCAACACGTAGAACAAAATAGTAACAATCAGGACCAATCCTATGGCCGATAAGCGAGACGCTTCTTCCTTGATGATATTTTGTGTTGAGACTGCAAAACTAGCGGGGCCGCTGATCACTATTCCGATATTCTCTGTTTTTTGTGCGTTTTCTCGGCTCTGAGTTTGAAATGATTGCACAACTTCCTTGAAACTGGCCTGCATAAGCCGCAAAGCGGCTTCCTGGGCCTTGGTATCCGTGCCAGCACTGGCTAATTGCACCAATAGCAGGGCACGATCGCCCCGATCATTGAACCATTGCCCGTTGATAGTTTGCGGGCCTTGCACAGGAGTCAGCCGGTCTACCAAAGCCATGACTTCTCCGGTAGGGTCACGCATGAAAAGCGATTTGCTCAATAGCCCAGAAGCAAAGGATAGTTCCAGTAAATTAGTGGAAATGGCGGTTTCAAGAGTTTCTGGCGTAAACAGATCAGCGCTTGTGTTTGGTGATAATAGGTAACGATAGGTATAGATCAGTTTTTGTTCGGCAGGGTCGATTACATTCTGATCATTCAGGACATGAGAGAAAACTGGATTACTTCGAACTTTAGCGACAAACGATTTGCCTATCTGCGCAAGCGTGGCAGTATCACTTCCTTCGATACCAATCAGAAGAATGCGATTTGCTGCACCATTCTGCAATTGCTCCAGCAGCATGACTTCTTTTTTATTAGGTTCAGAAGGCAAGAAAACCGACAAATCGGTTCTGTAATCGGTATTGACTATTATCCAACCGCACACTAGCACACATATGAACCACAGGATTTGCGGTACGAATCGATTATTTTGTGTAATATACATTGAGCTTTAGGCAATCAGGTCAGATCGAACCGTCCCGGCCTACTCATTCAGATCTTTTCTGCTGACTTGCATGATGGAATAGTCTCCATCCTCCAAATGTACTTCAACTGACTTTACACTGTCATGGCTTCCATTCAGATTCAGCGATTTTAGAGCGGTTCCCTGTCGCAAGGGATTCAACACCAACTTCCAGTCTACCAAAGTACCGGTTAATCCAACACTGTAAAGATGGGTCAATCGTTCAACATCTCCCGCCAATAAAGCCCGCACTCCTTCAAAGTGCAGGCTGATTTCGGGATAGTCATCAATCTGCAAGCTGTGCTTTCTACCCATGCGTTCTACTGTAACGGTATTGCCTGTCAGTTCGAGCATCTCTGGTTTAGGTTGCAACGTGTTTCTGACCATGGTAGAAGGAGCTATGAACATCAAATCTCCTGAAGACTCCAGTGGTACATCCACGCCTTTGATATATTTATTCTCAACGAAGGTTGCATGGATTTCTTTATGTTTCGCCATGAACTGCATCAATTGGTGGAGATTGATTCGATCAGCTTCAACTTGTGCCTGAATATTCGAACCAAGCAACAATAAAAAACCAGCAAACCAATATTGATAATGACTCATTCTTCGCATGATGTTTGCCAAAAATCATAAAAATTAAACCAATTATAGGGATATTCCCGGCAATACTTTGCCAACAAATTTACATATCGTTCGCGAGCGGCTGTTACGGCCTGCGCTTGATCTTCCTGCATGCTCGAAAAATCATAAATCTCTTCAAATACCAATCGATATTGATTCTCGCCCAGATACAAACCTAACATCAACAGCACAGGTTTGCGCAATATTGCTGCGAGCCGGAAGGCGCTTTCAGAAAATGCTGCTTCTTCGCCCAGGAAATACTGTGTTTTAAGATTTGTCTGCTGCAATGTACGGTCTGCCAGTATACCAATCATTGCTCCCTGCTTTAGCGCCTCATGCACTTGTATCATGGTCTCCAGATTACCTAGCGGTATAATCTCTTGTTGGAGTTCTGGATTGATGGCAGCCAGCACTTGGCCCATTTTTTTCGCATTTTCCTGATACATCAACTGTACCAATGGATAGTCCGTATGTTGATGTGCCAACGCCCGCAGCGCCTCAAAGCTGCCCATATGCGCACCGAAAAGAAAAATGCCGGTATGTTGTTGCATGGCTGAGCGCAAAAGATGTTCGTTCTCTAGGGTGATCGAAAATAGCTGAACTTGCCCATTTAGAAAATAAATCCGGTCCAGCGATATGGTCGCAAAACAAAAAAAATGCCTAAAAATATCCCTCCAGCAAACCGTTCTACCTAGGGCTTTTTGCAAATATTGGCGCGAAGCGTGCCGGGCTTGAGTAGCGGCCAATACAAAATACAAACTGATGGGATAGAGTAGAAGCTTCGCAAAATTTCGCCCAAAAAACAAACTTAACCAAACCAGTAAACGTAACAGAATGAGACTGCCACGCTCTTTTCGCTTCATCCAATCCACATCTGTTTTTATATCAGTCATTTCTTCCAAGAATATGGTCAGATCCACTCAGATGCACTCTCATCCGCTTCTCTCTCATGATGCTACAAATGATAATCGTTACATTGTTCAATGAGGTAATAATAGATGTTATTCATCCTAAGTAAGAAACAACTTGGGAAGCTCTATAAAACTACTGCTTTTGGGGTTCTGTTGCAATCTGCTTCGATTGTAATTTTTGAGCAAGTTCTACCAATACCTGATGCGGAAGCTTACCGGTGCTATTACGAGGTAGCTCATCGACGATAAAAAGCGGCCGAGGCATGAACGCCGCATCAATGCGGCTACGCAGGGCTTTCAGAATGTCAGCCTTACTAATGCCCGAAGCAACCGCAAATGCCGCCAGACGAGTTTCTCCGAGCTTTTCTTTCGGCGTATCCACCATGTCCGGAATAAAAAAAACACCATCTTTTACACCCTGAATGGTATTGAGTTGATAGTTTAAATAACCCAATGAACTCCGCTTACCAGCTATATTGACCTGATCGACCTTGCGTCCCAGTAGTTTGAAGTGATTTTTATCGATCACTTCGAGTACATCATTGAGCTCTGTGGGTGAGAAAATATAATCGCCCTTTGCCACTGCCCCGCCACATCCATCATCTCCGCTATCAGCTTGCATAATTTCTACTTCACCATAAGTTTGCCATACTGGATTTACCGTGGGCAAACGAGTGGCAATCTGTCCTGTTTCCGTGCAGCCATAAATTTCTTGAACGGGAATCTGAAATTTCGCTTCGATACTTTCGGCAAGTTGCAGACTCAGAGGTGCAGTAGCGCTAATGATCAAATCCACTGCGGGTAATTCCATTCCGCTTTCCATCCACGTTCTAAGATGCAACGGCGTGCTAACCAATACACGGGGGCGCGGCAAACATTCCAGTTCAGTGCAAATATCTTGTGGAAAAAAAGGATGCGCCGCACCGAACGCCTGGCCGCCGAGCAATGCGACCAGCACACTCGACTCCAGTCCGTACATATGCTGCGGAGGTACGGTAGCCAGAACAGTAAACTTTTGATTCAGAAAATTCACATCTTCCCTAATTCTGCACAATTGCGCCTGTACGTTGCGTGTCAAGCTCCCCCAAGTTTTTGCATGAGGAATAGGCTCTCCGGTAGAACCAGAAGTAAATACATACGCCATTACATGATCAGCAGGAATTTCTGGAACTGAAAAGTCTTTTTTTAAATCGGATAGAGAACCATAACACTCATAACTTGGTAAAACCGGATACTCCAGTTTAAAGCTTGGAAGCTCGGTTATCTCAAGCACATCTTGGTCATAAAGGATATAAAAATCAGGATATGTTTTCTGCAATTGAGAAATCATACCCTGATTATAGGTTGGTGGTAACAACATCGCTTGCCGGCTCAAGGCCGCCGCTCCCATTCCTACGGCAAACAAATACCGGTTTTTGCAAAAATTCAGCAGATAAGGCTTGGTGGGCAATCGCATTGCCAACCCAAAACAGTCACGTAGAAAATCATGTGCCGTCATAACGTGACTTTGCGTATAAGCGATTATTGCATCCGGTGTTTGGTGAGCAATCAGCTTAGGCATAGGCTTGCTAAACGAAAAGCATTTAGGAAGATTTTTTATTTTCCCAGTAGAGATTCCATCCTTTCAGAATCGGCAATCTTTTCAGATGAGGCAGAGAATAGGATCGTACAAAATACTCAACCACAAACATCATTGCAATCAGCGGAAAATACAATACGTTACAAAAAAAAGACCATATTACGGCAGACGCGAATGTGTACAATAATAGGCTTACCAAAGCTAATGCAATGAAAAATAACGCCCATGCCCATGTTGTATTTCTACAATAGCGATCTACCTCTGATGGCAACTTTAATCCATATACCATTTGAGCAAAATGAGTAATCAATGGCGTTTTGCCTGGTAATAGCGTTGAAGCAAATACAGTTGCAAGTAAAAGCTGTGTAATGATGAATTGCATGAGGTAAATTAGTGCTAAATCCTGGTATTGCCCATTGTGTAAAAAATGATGCATCAGTAACGGATAGCCTACTATCGTAATAATTGCAACTGTTGTCGCCGTTATGATTTTACTAGAGCTGGTTTTCAACGTTATCTTCATCGAGATAAAATTAACATCATAGATTGAATTATTTATTTGGTACGATTCACAGCGATATAAGCGGCCAAATACCGCAATGAGCTAAAAATGGCTTCATTTTCAGGGTCATCAGACCTTATTTGAAAACCGTATTGCTTGGATACCGCTAACGCTAGTTCCAGAATATCAATTGAATCAAGTCCTAGACCATCTCTATATAATGGCAAATTAGGATCAATTTTATCTGACGTTACCTCAAGATTTAATGTTGACACGATAAGATGTGCTATTTCGCTTTCTAATTTGGAAGTTAGGTCAGTGTTATTGATAGAATTATTCATAGCTTGAATGTTTTACTTCTGTAGATTCCTATTCGCAATATAAGTGTATCGAATGCTTGAGAACTCAATTGATGGTTATTTCAAAATATCATATGCACTCAGACGCCATATTTGACTAATCCATGAGTATTTGATGTGATCACTAGTTACCAGAATCCACAGAGACTTATATATTCTATCCAGGAAACAACAATCTCATTCTATTTTAAATATTCTCGCACAACTTAGCTGCCTTTGCCCTTTCTCGACTTCAAGGATAGGCCTTCATATGCGAAAATGATTACTAGATAATCCAAATAAATTCCATGCTTTCAATTAAGATTGAAACGAATATTATAATGTAGCATTTATATTTGTAAAGCTGAGGGGTAAGCCCCCCCGTCAAGTAGACAGAGTCCGATAGAGATTCGGAACCCGGGTTAGCTGGGGCATAAACTGCATCAGCGGGATGTTGCCCAGCGCTTCATACGGCGCCGGTATTCAATGCAATCAATCAGCCACTGATCAGTGATGGTCTGAACCTGTTCAAGATTAGCGAAAAGATACGCATCAAGCACCTCAGTCCGGCAAGTCCGATTAAAGCGTTCGATAAAGGCACTCTGGTTTGGCTTTCCTGGCTGGATATATCGGATGGCGATACTTTTGGCCGCTGCCCATTCGGTGAACATTTGCGAGACCAGTTCCAGCCCATTGTCCAGCCGTATGGCATCAGATATACCCAGGCGGTTTAACACCCGGTTCAACCGTGCTGAAGGGATCGATGTGCCGATCTCGATGGCAAGGCACTCTCGGTTTGCTTCATTTATCACATTCAATGTTCGGAACCGTCTGCCACAGTACAAGATGTCATGCATGAAATCCAGTGCTCAGCAGCAATTCGGCGCGCTGGCCAGCCCCAGCGGTGGCCGAGATCGATCCGGCAATCTGGCAGGCGCGCATAATCGACAATCTGGTTTGCACCAACCGCTCGATTACTTCGCGCCGGGCCGGCGGCGTCAGAACTTTCGGTTTAGAACGTCCCTGATCGCTGCATTTTCCAGCGCCAGATCGGCATACATGCGTTGAGCTTGACATTCTCAGCCTCCAGCTCATGTAATTGCTGTAGCTCGGATACCTGTACGCCTGAGTACTTGCTCTTCCACTGATAGTATGTGGCGTTGCTAACACTATGCTTACAACACAACTCAGCCACCGGCATACCAGCTTCGCCTTCTTTCAGTATCGCAACCATCTGGCTTTCTGAAAATCTATTTTTCTTCATGGAAATCTCCGTTATCAGGAGGTTCCGAGATTCTACTGAACTTCTACTCACGGGGGGAGTTACGCTTTCATTTACTTGCAGAATGAGCAACAATGTCCGAGCTAGATCTAAACACTTGTTTGATAATCGGAATAAACAGAAGAAAGTTACATAAGCTGAAGGATATACACAAACCATGAATACACAGGAATTATTTCTAATCGTGATGGCGATCATTTTCTCTGTTCCCTATCTCATTTGGCGTTTTGGGAGAACTGATTATTGGGCTCCTCTAGTAGTTGTGCAGATTTGCGTTGGCATTTTACTTGGACCGGGGGTTTCAGGGGCAATTTTTCCTGAGCACTACAAGTCTCTATTTAATCCGCAGGTACTCCAAGCGCTCAACGGTATTGCTTGGTGGGCGGTTATGATTTTTGTGTGGATCGCTGGTATTGAATTAGATTTGAAAAAAGCCTGGCTGTATAGGCGTGATAGCTGCATTACTGCGGGATTTGCATTGGGCTCTCCACTGTTATTGGGTTGCCTTGCTGCAGTCGTCGTTCTGATGACATTTAATATTAATTGGATAGGCCCTAAGGGGATGATCTGGCAATTTATCATTGGCGTGGGCATGGCATGCGCAGTAACTGCTTTGCCCATTTTAATTTTGTTGATGGAAAAGCTCAAAATCTTGCGTGAGCCTATTGGTCAACGGATTATGCGTTACGCAAGCCTTGATGACATCGCTATCTGGATTGTGCTATCTCTGGTTCTTCTTGATTGGGATAGAGTGAGCCTTCAAAGTATATTCATAGTAAGTTTTATTGCAATCAGCTTTTTGTATCGTAAGCTAATGTTTTCCATTCAAGAAAGTGATCGTTGGTATGTGAGTTTTATTTGGTTGGCTGCTTGTGGTTTAGCATCGGACTGGGCAGGTTTGCACTTTATGGTTGGGGCATTTCTGGCTGGTATAGTGATGGATTCTGATTGGTTCAATCAAGAGGACATGGATAAATTGCGCCACTTTGTAATGATGACTATGCTACCAGTATATTTTATGAGCACTGGTTTGCGTACAAATTGGGAAATGGATGGTGCCTCGGTTTTTGCTGCGGCTGCCATACTTTTGTTTGCCTCTATTACAGGAAAATTAGCAGGCACCTACGCCGCTGGCAAAATTCTAAAATGGGAAAAAGGTGAGGCATGGATTATTGGTTGGCTGCTGCAAACCAAAGCCCTTATTATGATTGTTTTCGCCAATGTTCTGTTGGATAAACAAATCATTACGAGTCAAACATTTACAGCTCTACTGGTAATGGCCGTGGTAAGTACAATGCTTACAGTACCCGTTGTAACGCCGAAGTTGCGATAATGTAGGTAATTATTTTTAGGGAAACGCTGAACAAATCCGAAAGCTTGAGATAATAGATTTTTCTAACAACTTTATAAATACGCCATGTCCACCAATCGAACTTTGCCGATCTTGATTACAGTCACAAGAAACGCCGAAGTTATTTTTGGCGATGCGGGCTACACCAGCGATAAATACAGACGAGGATCGCGACAGTTGTGAATACACTGGTTGTGCAAGACAAACACAAGCCCGAACAGAATCTCTCGGGGAGTCAGAAGAAGCGTAACCGCATAAGGGTGAAGTCCGTCCGCCATACCCCTGGGCGGGGAAAGATAAAGCAGAAACGGGGGAATTTGACAGCAGAATACCGTCAAAAAATGAATTACCGGGAAATCTGAAAGCTGCTCGTTCTTCAGCGCTTCCCTACAGCATTGAATTATCTTTTTAACAGAATAATTACTTCATTTACTATTTCTTAACATCTTTCTAGACCAACAGATCGTCTCTGCTAGTCTATAGAACCTATGCGATTAGAAAGGATTGCAAACCAGGAGCATTGTAAGCAGTCCGGTGAAGCTCGGTAAATGATGTGCCGTTGCAGGATGGGCAATGGTCGCGTTGTTCGAATGTCATAGTAATTTGCCGCTCATTGGTTAACGGGGTTATTCGCTAGACGCTTTGGTTCGAGAACATTTCCTTGAACGATCCCCGAAACCGATACCCCGGCACCACACACTCGATGCTCAGGAAAACTTTATTTTTATTCAAAAAATGACATGAATATATAACGCGCATCAAGGCGTCAAGAATATTTATGCCTCCAGCAACGGACTCATCGGATACTCCAACGCTTCTTTCATCGCCACCAGCGACAGTACCGCTTCGCGGCCATCAATGATTCTATGATCATACGATAGCGCTAGATAATTCATCGGGCGGATGACGATTTGGCCGTTCTCGACCACCGCTCGCTCCTTGGTGGCGTGGATGCCGAGAATGGCGCTTTGCGGCGGATTGATGATTGGTGTTGATAGCATCGAGCCGAACACGCCGCCATTGGTGATCGAGAAGGTGCCCCCACTGAGTTCTTCTATGGTCAGTTTGCCGTCTTGCGCGCGTTTGGCAAAATCGGCGATTTGCAGTTCGATTTCCGCCAGCGACAATCTATCCGCGCCACGGATAACTGGCACGACCAGTCCGCGAGGACTGCCGACGGCGATACCGATGTCGTAGTAATCGTGGTAGACAATTTCGTTACCTTCCACCGAAGCGTTGACGATCGGATATTTCTTTAACGCGGCAATCACCGCTTTGACGAAGAACGACATGAAGCCCAGCTTAACGCCGTGCTCCTTTTCAAACTCGGTTTTATAGCGCGTGCGCAGATCGATGATCGCTTGCATATTGACTTCGTTAAACGTAGTCAGAATCGCGGCGGTCGATTGTGATTCTACCAAACGTTCCGCAATACGCTGGCGCAAGCGCGACATAGCCACCCGGCGTTCGGTGCGGGTTCCTGTTGCTGGTTTGCCCGTTGTCGTGGATTCAGTCTCAACTTTCGCAGCCGCACCAGACCTGCGCGCCATATACGCTTGCACATCCTCTTTGGTAATGCGCCCGCCGAGGCCGGTACCCTTGATCGCCGATGTTTCCGTCGCTTTCAGATTATTTTCTTCCGCCAGTTTGCGTGCTGCAGGCATCAGCATCGGGATTGCGGTATCGACGGCTTCAACGCTCACCTTTTCTGCGCTTACCGCAACAGGGGCTTGCGCCTGCTTACTTGCAGCGGGAGCCGGTTTAACTTCATTTTCCGGCTGAACGGTTGCTTCGGTTTCAATCATCGCGATCACTTCGCCGCTGGCTACGGTTGCACCATCCCCTTTCAGCACTTTAGCCAATACACCGGCACTGGGCGCGGGCAGTTCCAGCACGACTTTGTCGGTTTCGATGTCGATCAGATTTTCCGACCGGTTGACGTAGTCTCCCGCTTTCTTGTGCCAGGAGATTAACGTAGCTTCCGCTACGGATTCGGATAATGCGGGAACTTTGACTTCAACTAGCATGGCGCCCTCGTGCTAAATTTTTTCTCGGAATGCTGCGACGATTAACTCATTCTGTGTAAATTTGTGTCTTGCCGTGTAACCGACTGCCGGGGAAGCTGAAGACGCGCGTAGCGCATAGCCCAGCACCTGATCCGGTTTCATATGGCGCAATAAATAGTGTTGAATGCGATGCCATGCACCTTGATTGCCTGGTTCTTCCTGACACCACACCACTTCCTTGGCATTGCCAAAGCGATCGATCTCGGCTTGAAATTCCTCGTGCGGAAACGGGTAAAGCTGTTCCAAGCGGATAATTGCCATATTGGAGATCCGCTGTTCTTTACGGTACGCCATTAGCTCGTAATAAATCTTCCCGCTACAAGCGATGATACGTTTTACTCGATTGGAATCCAGATTTTCAGTTTCGGAAATGACCGGATAAAAATGCCCGTGCGCCAATTCGTCCAGACTGGACACCGATTCTTTATGACGCAGCATGCTTTTCGGACTCATGATGATCAACGGCTTGCGGATCGGGCGGATCATCTGCCGCCGCAACGCATGAAACATTTGCGCCGGGGTCGACGGCACGCATACCTGAATATTGTAGTCCGCGCATAATTGCAAATAGCGCTCCAGCCGCGCGGAAGAGTGTTCGGGCCCTTGCCCTTCATAGCCATGCGGCAACATCATTACCAAACCGCACAAACGACCCCATTTGGCTTCACCCGAGGCAATGAACTGGTCGATCACCACTTGCGCGCCGTTGGCAAAATCGCCAAACTGCGCTTCCCAGATCACCAATTCGGTCGGTTGCGTGGTGGCGTAACCGTATTCAAAACCCAGCACCGCTTCTTCCGACAGCATCGAATCGATGACGACAAAATCCGGTTGCTCGGGATACAAATGGCGTAACGGCACATAAATCCGTTCGTTCTGATCCGCAGCCACTTGGTCATGCAATACCGCATGGCGGTGAAAAAATGTACCGCGGCCCGAATCCTGCCCCGACAGTCTGACCGGATACCCTTCCTTCAACAGAGATGCGTAAGCCAGATTCTCCGCCATGCCCCAATCCAGGGGCAATTCGCCATTGCCCATCGAGCGCCGGTCGGCAATGATTTTTTCCACCCGTGAATGCAGTTTGAAACCTTCGGGAACATCCGTCAGCCGCAACGCAAGCTGTTTCAACGTTTGCAACGCAACACCGGTTTTAACCTTCTTGTTCCATTTGCAGGGTTGAACAAATGGCTCCCAATTGATGGCATACGGTGACTTATAGTCATAGCACACCGTCTTGTTCGGATTGATGCCTTCGTCCATCGCTTCGCGGTATGCTTGCACCAGCTGATCCGCGTCTTCCGGTTTGATCACGCCTTCGCCAATCAGCTTATCGGCATAGCGTTTGCGGGTACCGGGATGCTGGTTGATGATCTGATACATACGCGGTTGCGTCACCATCGGCTCATCTTGTTCATTGTGACCAAGGCGGCGGAAGCACACCATATCGATCACGACATCCTTATGAAAGCGCATACGAAAATCCAGCGCCAATTCGGCTACCATCACCACCGCCTCCGGATCGTCACCATTAACGTGGAAAATTGGCGCTTCGATCATTTTGGCGACATCGGTGCAGTACAAGGTCGAACGGCTATCACGCGGATCGGATGTAGTAAAACCGATCTGGTTATTGATGATGATATGCACCGTGCCGCCGGTGCCGTAACCACGGGTTTGCGACAAATTCAGCGTTTCCATCACCACGCCTTGCCCGGCAAAAGCCGCGTCGCCGTGGATCAACACCGGCAGCACGCGGTCACCCAACTTGTCGTTCAGCAGATGCTGGCGCGCACGCACCGAACCTTCGACCACCGGATTGACAATCTCAAGGTGTGACGGATTGAACGCCAGCGCCAAGCGCACGATGCCATCGGCAGTTTTAATCGCGGATGAAAATCCTTGATGATATTTCACGTCGCCGGATGGTAACGCTTCCGGCTGCTTTCCTTCAAACTCGCGAAACAGATCGGCGGGCATTTTTCCCAGCGTATTGACCAGCACATTGAGCCGGGCGCGATGCGCCATGCCCATGATGATCTGCTGCACACCGGCTTTACCCGCTCTATGAATCAGATTGTCCAGCAACGGAATCAGGCTTTCATTACCTTCGCCGGAGAAGCGTTTTTGCCCGACATAGCGGGTGTGCAGATACTTTTCCAGCCCTTCTGCGGCATTGAGCCGCTCAAGAATATGGCGCTTATAATCCGCAGAATAATCCGGATTCGATCGCTGACCTTCCAGCCGCGCCTGAATCCAGCGTTTCTGCTCCACCGAAGAGATGTACATGTATTCGGCGCCGACGGAACCGCAGTAGGTTTCCCGCAGAATCTGCAATATCTCGCGCAACTGGGCATGTTCGGGGCCGACCAGTGAACCGGTGTTGAATACCTTATCCATATCCGCTTCGGTAAAGCCGTAATGCGCCGGATTCAGTTCGGGCACGTCTGCTTGCTGTTTCAGTCCGAGCGGATCCAGTTTGGCTTGATTCAAACCCAGATAGCGGTGCATGTTGATCAGTTGCAGCACAGCAACTTGCTTGCGATCGTCCGTATCCGCAGCCACCGCTTCGGGCAATACGGTTTGTGTTTCTCTACCGGAAGGTTTCGCGGTGGGAGCGACAGCCGTCGCACCACCTACCGGCGGTTGTGTTTGCCGCGCAGCGGCAGCTTCCGGCTGTTTCGCGAGCTGGTCAAAGTATTCACGCCAGGCGAGCGCGACCGAATTGGGATTATGCAGATACTCGTCATAAACCGCCTCGACAAACGCGGCATTCGCGCCGGACAAGAGCGTATCATCCAACAACGGCTTGTTCATAAGGTCAGCAGCCTCGAATAAATGAACGGCTATTTTTTAATGTACGAACTGGGCACATCGCGCATCGTCGTGCCCGTATAGAGCTGACGCGGACGCCCGATTTTATAATCCGGATCGGACACCATTTCGCTCCATTGCGCCACCCAGCCAACGGTACGCGCCATCGCGAAAATCGCGGTAAACATGCTGGTCGGAATGCCTAATGCGCGCTGCACAATACCGGAATAAAAATCGACGTTCGGATAGAGCTTGCGCGAAATGAAATAATCGTCTTCCAGGGCGATTTTTTCCAGCTGCAACGCCAGTTTGAACAAGCGGTCGTTTTGCAATCCAAGCTCATTCAATACTTCGTGGCAGGTTTCGCGCATCAGTTTCGCGCGCGGGTCCATGTTCTTATAAACACGGTGGCCAAATCCCATGAGCCGGTAATTATCTTCTTTGTTTTTAGCACGCCGGATGAATTCATCGATGCGCGACACATCGCCAATTTCCTCCAGCATATGCAGGCAGGCTTCGTTCGCGCCACCATGCGCAGGCCCCCACAGGCAGGAAATACCAGCGGAGATGCAGGCAAATGGATTGGCGCCGCTGGACCCTGCCAGACGCACAGTCGAAGTGGACGCATTTTGCTCATGATCGGCGTGCAAAATCAGAATCCTGTCCAATGCGCGCACAATGACAGGATTGGCTTCGTATTTTTCCGTCGGCACAGAAAACATCATGTGCAGAAAATTCTCCGCGTAACTCAAGTTGTTTTGCGGATAAACATACGGTTGCCCAATATTGTATTTGTATGCCATTGCGGTAATCGTCGGCAATTTGGCGATCAAGCGGAATGCCGATTGTTCGCGATGCGACGGATCGGAAATATTCAATGCATCATGATAAAACGCCGACAGCGCACCGACCACGCCAACCATCACTGCCATCGGATGAGCGTCACGGCGGAATCCGCTATAAAACCGCACCAGCTGTTCATGCAACATCGAATGGTTTTTGATCGTGGCATCAAAGGTTTTCTTCTGCTCTGGCGCCGGTAATTCGCCATGCAGCAATAAATAGCAAACATCGATAAAATCGCAATGCAGCGCCAACTGTTCGATCGGATAACCACGATATAGCAATATGCCCTTGTCGCCGTCGATAAAGGTAATCGTCGAGCTATTGCTCGCGGTCGACAAAAAACCGGGATCATAAGTAAACAAGCCACTCTGTGCGTGCAGCTTACGGATATCGATCACATCCGGGCCCATAGTTCCGGATAAAACCGGCAGCTCGATTGGCGCGCTGCCGTTATTCAGATTCAGAGTCGCTGTGCCTTTTTGTGCCATATGACTTCTCCACTTTTGTTGCGTATAATTTGATGAGTATGCACTGTTATCAGGTTCCAGAGCTGCCAGAATACCATCGGAAACCTAACTCTTTTGTAGTAATTCCAAAACTGCCTGCAAGTCACTATCGCGATTGATTTGTTTTGCTGCGATCAAATCCCACAGGTCATTATCCGGTAAGGACAGTAATCGTTCAAATTGCTCCAGTCCTTGCTGATCCAATTGCGCGTAATGCTGATCCATAAAACGCTGCAAAATAATATCCAATTCGAGCAGGCCGCGCCGGCAGCGCCAGCGGGCGCGTTCGAATTCCTTCATACCGTTCTTTTGACCATCATGTCCTTGATTTTGCCGATTGCTTCGGTAGGATTCAAGCCTTTAGGACAGGCATCGGCGCAATTCATGATGGAATGGCAGCGAAACAGCCGGTAAGGATCTTCCAGATTATCCAGCCGTTCAGCGGTCGCTTGATCACGGCTATCGGCCAAAAACCGGTACGCCTGAAGCAACCCCGCCGGACCGACGAATTTATCCGGATTCCACCAGAACGACGGACAGGCAGTAGTACAGCACGCGCATAAAATGCACTCATAAACGCCGTCCAACGCCGCTCTTTCTTCCGGCGATTGCAACCGCTCCGTTTCAGGCGGTGGGTCGTTGTTGATCAAATAAGGTTTGATCGAATGGTACTGTTGAAAGAATTGCGTCATATCCACGATCAAATCGCGAATCACCGGCAATCCGGGCAACGGCCGTATTTCTACCGGCTCTTTCAAACTGCGGATCGGCGTAATGCACGCCAACCCATTGCGCCCGTTGATATTCATCGCATCCGAACCGCACACCCCCTCGCGGCAGGAACGGCGCAGACTCAAACTGTCATCGATCGATTTAATACGCAGTAACGCATCCAGCAACATCTTATCGGTCGCCGCCAGCTGGATATCGTAATCCTGCATGTAAGGCTTTTCATCTTTATCGGGATCGTAGCGGTAAATCGAAAACTTCATGGGCTGGCTCCGGATGGTTTGAATACGGCTTAAATCGATAGAAACAACTCAGAACACTGCAAAGTATACAGATTTGAAGTCAGATTGACACCGTTTGGTTGTAATTGTAAATCGCAAGGTAGATCAGAAAAACGCCGTTTGCCGCCATCAATTCTGCAAACTGCGGTTAACTTCTTACACTTTAATCCTCTCTCAGGTTATTCAGATCGAAGAGACTACTTCAAAATGTTATGACGTAAATCCTGGATGTTGCAAGTTGATCCAAGCTACTCACTATGGCGCAAATCCGCGAGCCTGCCAAATTATTACCATTGCAATCAGCTCAATGGACCACCGTTGATCACTATTGCTCCCAATCGCAACAGAAGTTTACCTGGATTAGCAATGATTATCGCGGCACTAACGACGATGTGTATCAAAGCAAGAATACTCAGTAGTAGCAAATAATTTGAATAGCCAATATGCCAAAATGATCTTTCAATCAAGATAGTGCTTAAAGCAATAAACATGCTTACTGCGAGTAATGCAAATGGATTTCTTGGAATTCTCATGGACTAAAAGTCAGAATAGCTCCGATCAAAAATAATATCGTATCGACCTCAGTTCTAAGTTTTGGCGGTACCGGCCATTTCCGAGGATTGTTAGGGAAGCGCTGAACAATTAGTGATTTTCAGATTTTCCGGTAATCCTTCCAGTTTTTTGAACACGAATTCCCGGCAATTCATTTTTCAGTGGTGTTTTGTAGCCGGATTTCCCCTGTTTGGGCGTCATCATCCGCCGCCGGGGTATG
>SSFX01000104.1:0-13436 GCA_008015635.1 Nitrosomonas oligotropha | reverse complement strand
ATCATCGATAGCCACAAATAGATACTCGCGAGGTTCATTGGCGGATTGCCCTTTCAATAATGGAAGCCGCTTGGTATCGAAATGAACGAGCTCGCCCGGGTAAGATTTGTTATAGCGCTTCGCTTCATGTTTGAGACGTTCCTGGATGGTTTGCTCGATCTTGGCCAGACGCTTAAGGCCGTACTGCAACGTCTTGAACCGTTGGTTGGTACTATTACGCGGAGTAAATTCCTGTAGCCTGGCTCGTTTCAGTACGTCATAAATCGTTGGGCGGCTGACGTGGAAGTGTTCTGCCAGCTGAACTACCTTCCACAACCGGGTTTGATAAAGCCGCCAAATTTCCTGGCGATCCAATAATGCTAAGCGAGTGCGAGTGCGTTTGTGTATGTTCATCTACAGTATTCTCCTGAATACTGTAAACAACGCTAGGAATTCTTATAATTTATTTCTTCGCCACTGCGCTCTTGAAAGTAGCGCCTGCGGAGAATTTTGGTGCGATTGTTGCAGCGATCTGGAGTTTCTCACCTGTCTTGGGATTTTTACCTTCACGGGCAGCACGCTGAACTGATTTAAACGAACCAAAACCAGGCAGCGTAACATCATCACCTTTAGCAACGGTTTCAACAATGGTATCAAGTACTGCATTCACGGCACGCGCTGCATCGGCTTTGGTTAAGTTGGCGCGGCTGGCAATCTCTTCGATCATTTCAGTTTTATTCATCGCTTAAAATACTCAAGTTGGTTAAAAGGCATGAAGTATAGCTGTTTAAACCATTTTAGAACAAAACTGAGTATAAAATATTTGTCAGGTTCCTTTGTGGTACCAATTGAGCCAAGATGGCTCTTTAGTTTGGAGATTACTATGTCCGTAAACGTGAAGCTATCAGAAAGCCTAGTCGCCCAGGCCAAGCGCTACGCGCAAGCCCAGCATCGCACGGTGCCCAAGCAAATCGAATATTGGTCGCAGATTGGCAAGATCGCTGAGGAAAATCCTGATTTACCGTTTAATATGATCCGCGACATACTGATCGCCGATCAAGAAGAATCCTCCAACGAGTATCGGCTCGATTGATGCGGTTATAGTCACACCGGCATTTGGATAGTTTGAAGCTGCTGGCCTTCGGGTCTCCCGAGAATTTTTATCGTGATCTTAAGCGGCATGAGAAATAATATTTATCAGGAATGGAATTCCCCCATATTTCTAACTGCATCGTTACTTGCGGGTTTACTGGCGAGGTATAAAGAGATGGAACCTACCCAGGTTCGATAAAACGCAACTTCCCGTACTGGATCAAATCCCGCATCCGCCATCAAAATCGGTAACAGACCCAGCATATGATCCCGAATCTCTTCAAACCAGCGTACGAGCCAAGAGATTATCCGCATGTCGGCATCATGCGGCGCGCCAAAGTCCGCCACATGCAACTCGCCACCGGGTTTCAGAACACGAAACGCTTCCCGGAGCGCTTGCTGCTTATCTTCTCTCGTCAGATGATGCAACATCAAACTGGCAAAAACACGATCGAAACTCTCGTCCAGATAAGGCAGGCAGGTTGCCGAACCTTGTTGCAGGGTGACGTTTTGCCCCGTTCTCTCGATCTTCTCGCGCGCGATGTTCAAAGCCTGCAAATCCATATCCAGTCCATAAACTGTCGCACCCGGTTCGGTTTGTTTGATCAGCAACGTCAACATTCCGGTACCGCAACCCATGTCCAAAACTGTTTGCCCGGACTGAATACGGGCTTGCGCAATCAATGCCGCCTTGATTCCCGATTCGGGAAACAGCCACCGCATCATGGGATCGTAGTAGCGCGTCAGCCAGTGGAAATGAAGCGCCGGGATGAAATCGGGCCGCTTGTTCATGACATCAGATTAGCTCCGGTAGTTGCGTGCGGTGAGGCGGTTTGCCAGCAAATTTATACAAAGACCTGCAATAATTAAAGCCGCAGCGCCGATTTTCCACGGATAGATGGATTCATCCACCACCCAGGCGGAACTCGCAAACCCGAACACCGGCACAAGCAGCGAAAATGGCGCCACTGTCGCCGCCGGGTAATGACTCATTAACCAGTTCCACGCCGCAAAGCCCAACAGGGTGACCGGGTATGCATTGTAGCCAATAGCGGCGGCGGAGCGCCACGTGAGCCCGGATAAGCTTTCGAGAACCCAGAAGTTTTGTTCAAAGATGAATGACACCAGTAAGAGCGGCGGCCAGGCAACGAAGCTTCCCCATATGACCAACGCCAGCATATCAATCTTGCCAAGCCGTTTGGAAATCAGATTGCCCGCACTCCACGAAGCTGCTGCTGCAATGATCAGCCCCATGCCCAGCGCCGAAATATCGCCGCCCAGATTGGCGGCGACAAGCCCAATACCGGAAAATGAAATAATCGCTCCGGCGATCTGCCAGACAGATGGCTTTTCATGCAGAAACATAACTGTCAGCAAGATGGTAAAAAACACCTGAACTTGCAGCAGCAACGAAGCGAGACCCGCTGTTGTTCCGGCAGTCATGCCGAAAAAAAGTAAAGTGAACTGCAAGGCGAACATGACCAGCCCGAAAACCGCCACCTGCCGGAAAGCGATGTTAGGCCGCCGGATGAAAAAGACCGCCGGAAGGGCAGCAAAGAAGAAACGCAATGCGCACAGCAGGATCGGCGGCAACTCCTCAAGCCCGGCCTTGATCATGACGAAATTGAATCCCCAGATCACCGCTACCGCGATGGCCAGTGCAATATGCTGCGGATGCATTATCTTTTGTGCTGAATGTAAGTTAAATTCCCGGAATCATAAGTCATCATAGAATCCGGCGTATCTGGAAAAATACCTGAGATTTGTTAAAGCACTGGAGCGCAAGTTGGTCGCATATCGAGTGTTGCGGTTCGAGATTTTCTGGAGGCGCTATGTCAATAGTGAGGTTGATTCTCAGATATTGCGCATCGTCATTCCCGCGAAGGCAGGAATCCATGATTGCAAGCGGCATGACCGGAATGCTGGAGTTCCTTACGTCACTCCAACTTGGCTTACTTCCTAAACTTCTTATGTAAATATCGCTTTATTCTGGAAAATAGTGAATCTGTATGGACGGCTTTCTCATCTTTCCATAGCGAAATGGCTTTCTTGGCTCGTTCACCTGTGATACGAATCGGCCGATTAACCAGAAAATGATCAACCTCGGCATCTTCAGGATAAATATTATCGATATAAGGATCATGTTGTGTAACCGCAATCGGCATACGGTTACCATCCTTAGCCGCACTGATTACGAAACTCCCGCCCTGCTGTGCCTGCAAAATTCCAAATTCCGGATAATCATCACACCAAACTTTAATATTCTTGAAACCAGTATCTGCAATAATTTGCAATAAATCCGCCTCTGCATAGACTCGCATTTCGAGTGTCGAGCCTTCTCCCCCATGCCAGGTTAACCGGTCATACACCTCTATACTCTGATCTTTGCGTTGATTAACCAACAGCATACCTTGCTGATCCCGGGCAATTCCAAACTGATTCAAATGCGGAAAATGTTCAACCGTTTTTGGCAGCATCGTATAAGGGACTGTCAGCAGCATCAATCCGTCTGGTTTCAATAAATGCCAACTGTTCACAAACGCGACATGACGGGGTGGCGAAACATGTTCATAAACATCCGAGCTAATCAGTAAGTCGTAACTACCTACCGCCATATTTTCTATATTGCAAATGTCTAAGAATGGTTCCGCGTGGTAAAAATAATTTGTGTAGTCAAATAGATTATTAAGCTTATCCGCATAATGCGGCGCATCACTCAACCCCATCGCTTTTTGGTTCCGGTCAGGAGAAAAATCAGCAAGCGGAACTGGTTTACCATAAAAATGGTGTGACAGTGCAAACATCAATGCACGAAAACGGACAATCGATCCACAATGTTGGCACACCCCGCCCTCGCGGTGGAAATCTGGCACTACCACAGACTCTTTGCCACAAAGATTGCAGGTGTATTGTTTGTAATCTGGTGCAGACATATTGAAGAACCAATGAATGATGCTTAGTTTGGAAGAGAGGGTTCAGGAAAGATAAATCACCTTCTCCGAGTGCTGAATGTACTGAAAGCCGCCTAAGTTGTCAAACACTGGGATAATCGATCGAAAAATGACCGCAGGAACGGGACAAATCTTGTCATTGCAATCTGCCTCAAAATAATCGCTGCGCGATTCACATCATAATTCCCGCGCAAGCGGGAATCCAGGATTGCAGGCAGCATGACGGAAATGTTGAGGTCAGCTACACAGAATGACTTAAGTCGTACACCGAGCTGTCTTTCAGACTATTGCGCAACGGAAAGCATTCAAAAAAGGGGGGTAACGCTCCAATTCCAGATTAAATCCACGTCTGAATTAAATGGCTATTTCCTTTTTATACCGTACCCGATATCTAATTAAACCTAGCCCAGCCAACAACATCAGGTAGGTTTCTGTTTCGGGTACTGGCGGGATATAAATTGGTTTAGGGTCAAATACGGTATCAGGGGTATATGACAATAAAAACCCTTCCTCACTGCTATTGTGAAAACCATGCCCAACCATCTGTCCATTATTGTTGATGCTACTAACAACAAGACTTGTCCAACCAGCTGCAATGACTGGAGCCAGAAACGAAAGGTCCGTCATTCCGCCGTGACTAAAAATAAAAGAATGAAATCCCCCATCAGCAGTCTCAGCTAGTCCCACAGCCTCTCCGGAATCGTTGATGCCAGAAGCCCAGCTCCAGCCTCCACCTAAAGTACCTAAGTCCGTCATACCTATACCGTTAGGACCCGTGATAAAACTATGGGTAAAAGGAGTGTCTGCAAAGTCAGATTGTCCCACCAGTTGCCCGAAATTGTTAATGCCACTGACACCACTGTAATATCCACCCAACGTACCTAAGTCCGTCATGCCGTTACCGTTTGGACCCGTGATAAATGCATGTTTAGTCACATCGTCACCTGCCAGGTAAGATATTCCCGCTACTTGTCCCGAATTATTGATGCTGACAGCCCCACTGCCTACACCACCCAAGGTGCCCAAGTCAGTCATGCCTATGCCATTAGGACCCGTGATAAATGCACGAGTGACGGTATCACCGAAATGACCTGAGTGTGAAAGAATGTGAGATGTTCCCACCACTCGCCCGGAGTCATTTATGTCATCGGCAAAGGTATAAACGGCCCCATCTAAAGTACCCAGCTCAGTCAAGCCCATACCGTTGGGGCCCGTGATGAAACCGTGGCCTAAGTCATCATACCCCGTCACTTGCCCGGAACTATTGATAGCGCGACCTAAGGTTTCTTCTCCTTTCAAAGCTCCCAGATCAGTTATGCCTATACCATCAGGACCAGTCACAAACGCATGAAAAGGCACGACTATATTGGACAAAAAAGAATACCCGGTTACTTGCCCGGAATCATTGATATCGGTAGGTATAGTAGGCTTCCCTTCCGAAGTACCCAGTCCTTTTATTGACCAGTCGGCATGCACCATTCCAGAAATTGATGCAGTGAAAATTGTTGCAAGAAAGATTGCAATCCTTTTCAGTTTTGGGAGCTGGGCGCTCATGGTTATTATCTTCATGTGATTATTTCTGTGGTGTCAAAGTGTTTCACATTGCAAAAAATCAAGAAATCCAAACAAATTTGATTATTTTTTCAATGTAGTCTGGGTTGATTACACAATCAATAAGCAAAACGCTTAATTTTCCAATAAGAAATATTTTTTTGAGTGTGCTGCTATATTTGCGTGCGGTAATACATCAGGCTCGAGCTCCCTCAAGCTTCTTAACGGCCTAGCCGGTAATTTCCAAGCTGCTTGCGTAAGCTCCCCCGTCACGTAGACAGAGTCCGATAGAGATTCGGAACCCGGGGCATGAACTGCGTCGGCGAGATGTCGCCCAGCGCTTCATGCGGCCGGTATTCGTTATAAATCAATCAGCCACTGGTCAGTGATGGTTTGAACCTGTTCAATTTGGCAAATCAAATCTGTAAGAACCGCCTATTAGTCAATGCGAATGGCTGGATGCTGCCGGCGTATGCCATTGCTGCTCATAGCGTTGGGCTTTGGCTTGATCCCCGGCTTCTCTCGCTGCTTGCGCTGCGCGATACAGCGCATTGCGCCGGTTCGGGGTGCGTTGCAGCGAGGCTTCCAATTCCTTCAATGCATCGGCGGGCTGTTTCAATTCCAGCAGCAATTCACCGAGCAATTCCCTGGCCGGAATGATTGCGCCGGGCGTGACATTGTCTTTTTCGGTCGAATCTTCCAGTTCCGCCGAGGCGCGCATGAGTTTCACCGCCTCCTCCGCTTCGCCTTCCGCATAAGCAATCCAGGCCGCTACCGCCAGGCGTTGGATGTCGATTTGACCGGCGGTGTAGTCTTTATTGTCCGCTTGATCGGCATTGCGTAAAACCTTCAGCTGCCGCAGGCTGTGGTGGGCAATGTCCATTTTTCCGCTGCGCGCGGCACCTAAACCACGAGCAAAGTGCGTGATGGCTTCGCACCAGCCAAATTGCTGCCAAGGAAAATCCGCTGGCAATACCTCGAGTTTTGCGGCCTCACTCCACTCGCCGCGTTCTATCGCATAACGCGCCGGAATCGCGGCAAACGCATAGGCGACAGTGGTATTCTCCGGTTGCGCTTTTTTGATGCCTTGCAGTTCTCGCAGAATTTCCCTGGCTTTTTCCATCTCGCCGCTTTGCAGATAAGCGTACATCATGTAATCCATGAAATGGAACTGCTGATCCCACGTTCCGGGCAATGCATTTTTCCGCGCGTGGTCTTTTGCTGCGTGATAGGCGGCCAGATTCGATTGCGCCGCGTCATGCCATAGCCCGAGCCGGATAAAAATGTGCGAAGGCATGTGCAATGCATGCGGAACCGCTGGTGCAATGTGCGTATAAGCACGCGCTGCACTCAATCCAAACCCGGCCAATTCGGGGTAATCGCTGCTGTGAATGATGTAATGCGCCACGCCGGGGTGTTCCGGCTCATGTTCCAGTACCTGCTGCAATAGATGCAATGCTTTCTTCTGATTGGCGAAGGTCTTGTCCTTAGGCGATGCCGTGGAAATTAGCGCCAAAGCATAGAACACGGCAGCCTCCCGGTCATCAAGATTGTGTTTAAGGACTTGCTCCATCGCTTTCTGGTACATCAGCTTTCTGATGGCAAGATCCACTTTTTCATCTTCGGGATATAAGGAACTGACAGCTTCAAGGTAGGCCTTCTCACGCTCTGTCTTGATTGCCAGCATTTTTGCCTGCCGCAATGCTTCGCGCCCCGTTTGCAGTTCTGCCGCAGTCGGCGCTGTAGCCCATAACTGGTAATACAGGCTCATCGCAACACCCCAATAGCCCATCGCACAACCCGGATCGGTAACGGTCACTTGGCGGAATGTCTTTCCGGCCTCGTCGTACCAAAAGGAATGCAACATCGCGACGGCTTGATTGAACTGTGCTTGCGCGGCAGGCGTGCAGGAAACCGGGAAGATCACTTTTCCCAGATTTTTCTCATCGAATGCACCGGCGCGATGATCCCCATCTGCTCGCAACATACCGGCGGACATCATCATAGTAGCGATCAGCAGTGTCCATCCCCATTTTTTCATATCAACTCTCCATCCAGTATTGGTAAGACTTCACCGGAATGAACGATCTGCATTCTTCCCGATAGCGCCAAGTAGTCACGGATTAAAAGAACAACTTGTTGCGTCATGAAAATCATTTCGTTACAATAATCGCAACATTGTTGCATTTACTTGAGTATGCTTAATCAGTTTCATCATACCGCAGAAGACATGATTCGGCACAACGGCGGACGGGCAACCGCGGGCAGAATTGGAATTCTGGCCATTTTGCTGGCGGAGCAGCAAGCTATTACGCACCGGGAAATTGAACAACGTCTGCCGCAAGCGCAGCAATTGGACCGGGTAACTTTATACCGCGCGCTGGAGTGGCTGGTTGAAAAAAATCTGATTCACAAAGTAACCAGCGACGATCGGGCGTGGCGTTATCACGCCAACCGTGAGTTGCATTCACATCAACACGCGCACTTCAAATGCACAGGCTGCGCGCAAGTGATTTGCCTGGATAAATTACCGGTAGAAGCAAACTGGCCGTTACCGGCCGGTTACCGATTCCAGGGAATTGAATTGACAGTCAAAGGCCTTTGCGCCAACTGTTGCTGACAATGCTACGCAAAAGCTTATTTCTGTTTTTGACACTGGCTTTATTGGCTGTACCGGTCTTCTTGCTGGCACACGCTTTCACGCATTATGCACAAACCGATGTACTTGATGCCGCCGGAAGCGAAGCTGATGCCAGTGTTGATCTTGACGAAATCTGCTTCGATTGCGTCGCGCTCACTGCGCTGAATTTCATTCTGATCGCTTCGGGTTTGCTTCTGCGCAACCCGGCAAATCACCGCCGGTTGCCACTATGGGCCATGGGGCATCATTCCAATCGCACCACACTTCCTTATTGCTCGCGCGCGCCACCATTCCAGCTGCTCTGATTCTTGAGGTTGTTAATCCAGGTTTGACTTAATCATCAGCAATCGGTTGATTGCTTTGATTTGCATTGCTTGCCTGTGATTGATCAGTTCCATTGTTGCAACCCAGTTGCATGACAAATGCCCATCCGGGTTAGGAAAGCTGTATGGATTATTCTGATCATGAATCCAATAACGCTCGATGGTTGCGCACAAGATTGACATTGAAACCGGCAACCATCGGGCTGTTTATATTTTTGCTGCACCCGTTGCATAGTCACGGGCAAACCACCGGTAAAAACATCGAACTGCCCGGTGTGATGATTACTGCGCCTGTTTCAAGCTCGGCCGAATCGGCCGGATTCAAACCGGACACGGTTGTGTCAGGAGATCGCCTGCGCCGGAAAAGGGAAACCAATCTGGGCGATACGCTATCGCATGAACTGGGTGTCAGCTCCAGTAGTTTCGGTCCTGGCGCTGGCCGCCCGATTATTCGCGGCCAGGATGGGCCGCGGGTGCAAGTGCTGGAAAATGGCATCGGTACCGGCGATATCTCAACCATCAGCCCGGATCACGCCGTCGCAACCGAAACCTTAAATGCATCGCGCATCGAGATACTGCGTGGGCCGTCGACATTAATGTATGGCAGCGGTATTTCCGGTGGGGTGGTGAATGTAATCAACGACCGCATACCCGACCGCTTATTCAAAACGCCGCAAGCGAGTTTTGAAGGACGCTTCAATTCCGCGCTGGAAGAACGCAACGGCGCTCTCATGGCGTCCGGCAGTTTAGGCAGAATGTCCTGGAATCTTGAAGGCGTGAAAAGAAAAACCAGCGATGTGCATATCCCCGGGCTTGCAAATCCCAATGATCCGGACAGCGGCACCGGCTTAATCAGAAACAGCGCGATCGATTCCAGCAATTTATCGGTAGGCAGCTCGTACGTCGGCGAACGTGGCTTTGTGGGGATGTCGGTTTCAAGATTGGAAAATTTCTACGGCATTCCCGGCCCGGAAGGCGCGAAAATCGATATGGGGCAGACCCGCTACGGTCTGGCGGGTGATCTGGATAATCCGTTGAAAGGATTCCGGCAACTCAAGATGCGCTTCAATTACAACGATTATCAGCACAAAGAGCTCGAACAAAGCGGCGCGGTTGGCAGCCGCTTCAGTAATAATGAGCTGGAAGGACGTGCCGAATTAGCGCACAAACCGATCGCCCAATGGCAAGGCGTTGTGGGTATTCAACTACAAAACCGCAATTTTTCCGCAAAAGGCGAGGAAGCTTTCGTGCCGTCCAGCCTATCGCAATCGGCCAGCGCGTTTATGCTGGAAAAACGGCATTGGCAACGCTGGCAGTTTGAAGCCGGCGGACGCTTTGAACATACCCTGCATAACCCGCAAGCTTCATCGTTGCAAACGCGCGACTTTAATTTGTACAGCGTTTCCGCAGGAGGCACATGGCAATTTAGGGATGGCTATCAACTCAACCTAACCGCCACACGCGGACAGCGCGCACCGAATACCGTCGCGCTGTATGCCAACGGTATCCATGTAGCCACCAACACTTTTGAGCAAGGAGTGCAAAACCTGCGCAAAGAAACCTCCAATAACTTCGATATCGCGCTGCAAAAAACCAGCGGTATGGTTACAGGCAAAGTGAATTTGTTCTATAACCATGTTAATGATTATATTTTCCAGCAAAGCCGCGATAGTAATGGTGATAGATTGGCGGATAGAATCGATGACGAAGGCATGTTGAATCCTCACGGCGCTTATCTGGTGCAGGATTACACGCAAACCCGGGCAAAATTCTATGGTCTGGAAGCCGAAGCCATCGTTGCAGTCGTGCCAGATACGTTGAATTTGCGGTTATTCACCGATACGGTTTATGGCAGATTGAAAAATAACGGCAACATTCCGCGCATAACGCCACAACGCTTCGGCTTTGATCTGGATTTCAAGAAAAACGCCTGGCAAGCCAATTTTAACCTCACCCGTGTCACTCAACAGGATCGCGTCGCGGTATTGGAAAGCGAAACCCCGGGTTATACCCTGATGAATGCCGAAATGGGATATCACATGAAACTAACCAAGTCGGTCAACTATACGCTTTTTCTGCAGGGCCGGAATTTGCTCGATAGCGATATGCGCGTTCATACTTCCTTCTTAAAGGATGTCGCTCCGCTGCCAGGACGAGCTATTGTTGCAGGTATTAGAGGCGCTTTTTAACTTTCCACCGTATCCTAGCGAAGCCAGAATGCTTGCAAAATAACCGCTTAATGCTAATCTGCATCCTGATACTTTCCTCAATCAGTTAAAGCAACTATGGCCAGATGGCTTAAATACTTTTTTTTGGGCATTTTTACCGGTTTGCTCGGCGTAACCCTCTATTTGTCACCTGCTGGCTTATGGTTGGAGGAACGATTCGGTTTGAACGCATTGTTTCTATTACGCGGCCCAATCCAGGCGCCCGATGAGGTGGTCGTCGTTGCGCTTGATCAGCAATCCGCCGCGCAGCTCAAACTGCACGTCAAGCCACGATTGTGGCCGAGAAGTATACACGCGCGATTAATTGACCGGCTGGCAGCAGCCGGTGCCAACACTATCATTTTTGATCTTATTTTTGATACGCCCAGCGACATACCGGAACAGGATGAAGAGCTGGCCAATGCCATCAAAAGAGCCGGTAATGTCCTATTAGTGGAGCGGTTGGATTATCAGGATTCGGAATTGCTGAATCAGCTCGACGGCATTACTTATCAAGCATTTATTCAAGAAGGCACTACTCAACTCTTGCCAATCATCGGGGACGCTGCAAAAACCCGGGCGCCTTTCACATTGCCGAAGGCGGAACGAGTCCATCATTACTGGACTTTCAAATCGCATGCCGGCGATATCGCTACGGTACCGGTTGTGGTGCTACAACTCTATGCAGCGGCGTTATACGAAGACTTTGCCCGGCTGCTCAATTTTGCGGAACCAGAGCTTGCCACGCAATTACCCGCTCGCATCAACGAAGAAACGGACATTGAAGATCTGATCCTGACACTGCGGAATCTATTCGCAGGCAATCCGCGGCTGGCTATTCAAATGAAAGAAGGTTTGGATCGCGATCGCCATTTAAAACCGGAAGAAAAGAAACTGCTGAGATCGTTGCTCGACCTGTACGCTGGCGATCAAACCCGTTACCTGAATTTCTACGGCCCACCGCGCAGCATAAAGACCATTTCGTATGATCAAGCACTGCAATTAGAAAAGGACGCGTTAAAAAATAAGGTCGTTTTCGTTGGATTTTCCGGAGCTACTCAGTCCGAGCAAGAAATCGTCCGAGACGATTACCCCACGGTATTTTCCAATCCGGATGGGCTTTATATCAGCGGCGTCGAGATTGCCGCCACGGCTTTCGCCAATTTGCTCGAAAACAAACCGGTCAGACCTTTGTCTTTAGCCGGTAATTTAAGTATTTTATTCTTGCTGGGTTTTGCCATCGGCATGGCAAACCAAATCCTGTCGACGAGCAAAACCATCGTTCTTAGTCTTTCCGTCGTCCTTATCTATACTTTCATTGCATACTCTTTCTTTAAACATACCCTGATATGGCTCCCGGTCATTATTCCGGCTCTGCTAGTATTAGTTGCGCTTATGCTGGCCTGGGTGCTAAAAATTCTTAAGCTCGAGGGCTTTATTGACAAATCCGGCCCGGCTCGAGAACTTGATCAGATCATTGAAGGGTGGGCGGGGAAATTCTCGGGTGCATGCCTAACGACCGATATCGCGGGTTACACGACACTGTCCGAAACAATGAATCCCTCTGATCTTGAGAAATTGATGACCAATTACCGGACTGTATTGAGGGATCCCATTGATCAACATCATGGCAGAGTTATGGATACCACGGGAGATTCATCCCTCTCTATATGGATTAAAAAACCAGATAATCCACGCATACCAAAGCTTTTTCAGCCGATCAAGAAAACACCTAATTCCACTGAGAAAATTCGTGCCTGCAAGGCAGCACTTGACCTCAATGCTGCCATTATGCGTTTCAACAAATTACATAACCCGCCGCTGCCAACTCGAATCGGTTTGCATTTTGGTGATATGTCACTGAACAAAAGCGATGGCACTTACCGCGTCACCGGAGATGTGGTCAATACAGCAAACAGGATTCAAAACACTAATAAAATTTTAAAAACGCGAATTCTGCTATCAAGCGACGTAATCGAAGAATTGGACGATTTTCTTGTCCGCCCTCTGGGAAGCTTTCAATTACCGGGGAGAACTCAATCCGTTGCACTTTTTGAACTGATTGCCTACCGGCAATCCGCCAGCAGGCAGCAATTATGGCTATGCGAAATCTTTACAAAAGCTTTAAATGCTTATCAACTAAAACAATGGACCGAAGCCAGTCAGTATTTTTACGATATTCTGAGAGAATTTCCTTCCGACGGCCCAACGCATCACTTTCTGTCGTTGTGTTCCAAATATCAAAATGAGTCCTCCTCGTAACCCGTAACCCCTTTAGCTATCCTAAAAATAGACAGCAAGAATTCATAGTAGCCACTCAAAAAGATAAAAGCATTGTATTTTAAGAGTTCTTCTGTGAGAAAAGTCACAGACAGAAATATGCCTCTTTGAATAGAATCATTTACCTTACTATTTATAAGGCCATCGATTCAGTATAAAAGACTCCTGCACAACTTCCCCAAGTTAGCCCAATAAGCAACTAAAATGGCGACAGGTAAAAGACGGGCGGAGGAGAAGATGCAGATGAGTTTTGGAACATTGGAATTGTCGCAACGACTGAAGCGAGACGGTGTGTTGATGAAGATTGATGGCCTGATTGATTGGGAGAAGTTGCGACCGCAGCTTACGGGTTTATACAAGCGTGAGTTATCGCATGGTGGAGGACAGGAACCGTTTGATGTGTTGTTGATGT